>CP019797.1:1478009-1789845 GCA_002951995.1 Stenotrophomonas acidaminiphila | reverse complement strand
CCGGACGCGCACGCGGCCCCTTCATAGCTCGACACACCTGTTGCCTGCCTGCCGTTTCAATCCGGTCCGCGCCGCTGGCCCCGCAGACGCGGCAGGGGCGCAATCGCGCTTGCCCGACGGTATGCTGCGCGGCCAGATGCGAACGGGAGCGCAGCGCGGCTGCACGGGAGTGGCATGGAAAATCGTTACGGAAGGCTCGCGTCATGGGTCTACAACCTGGACAAGCCGGTCGGCCGGTCGTTCGGTGATGTGGAGTACTACCAGCAGTTGCTTGGCGAGTGCGCAGGCCCGGTGCTGGAACCTGCGGTTGGCAACGGGCGGATTCTGGTACCGCTGCTCAAGGCTGGATTCGCGGTCGAAGGGTTCGACACCTCCGAGGAAATGCTGGGCTACTGCCGCGCGGCATGCCGGACGCATGGCGTACCCGCGAACCTGACGCGCCGCGGTTTCGAGGACTTCGCCTATGACAGGAAGTTCGCCGCGATCATCATCCCGGCCGGCTCCCTGCAGCTGATCACGGATGCCGCGGCGGCCTGCGCCGTGCTCAGGCGGTTCCATCAACATCTGCTGCCGGGTGGCAAGCTGGTCCTCGACCTCGACGCGATCGACGGCTTCCTGGGCCCGTCCGGTGCATTGCGTAGCTGGACCACCGGGGAAGGTGAACTGTTGACGCTGACGGATCATCGGGTCGAAACCGACTACATCGCGCAGACGACCCTGTCCCACCTGCGCTACGAGCACTGGCGGAAAGGCAACCTGGCAGCGACCGAGCTCGACCTGTTCAAGCTGCGCTGGTGGGGAGTCGAGGAATTCGCTCTGGCCTTGTACGCGGCCGGTTTCACGGACGTGGTCGTTTCAGGCAATTACCAGCGCGGTCGCCGCCCCCGGAAGGGCGACCAGGTCGTCACCTTTGAAGCGACGCGGCCGGCGGGCGGAACGGCCTGAGCCCGACCTCCACCATGGCCTGCATGTTCCGTCGTGCCGCGGCCCGCATGCAGGGCATGGCCCCTCCGCCGTGACCGAGGCGGCTCGATGCGCAACCGGGATGCGGCCATGCGGGCCGCATCCCGGGCACAGCGCGCAGCCCGTCCTCAGAACGCGGTGGACAGGCGTGTCATCCAGTCCGGCAGGTGGTCCAGGGCGAAGGCTTCGATCCGGCGGTCCGCACCACTGAGGATCAGCCCGCCGACGAGCAGCAGCAGGACGCCCAGCAGCTGTTTGCCGCGGCTGCCGGCGCCCATCAGCCGGCCACGCCAGCGGTCCAGGGCGCCGCGTGCGGCAAAGGCGATGACCAGCAGCACGCTGGCGATGCCCAGGCCGAACGCCGCCATCACCAGCAAGGCCGCGCCCAGGCTCTGGCCTGCCGCCGCCAGCGCGATGGCGGCCCCCAGCGTCGGCCCGACGCAGGGGGCCCACACCACGCCCAGCAGCATCCCGACCAGGGCCTGGCCCCACAGCCCTCCCCGCGCGTCGACGGCGAGCTGGGTGCGGCCCGCCCAGCTCGCCAGCGGCGTGGCCACGCGGGTCAGCAGGCGCTGCAGCGGCGGCAACAGCAGTACCAGCCCGGCCAGACACAGGATCACCGCGCCCGCGGCGCGTACCGCCAGGGTGTCGATGCCCAGCGACTGGCCGAACGCCGCCACCACGAAACCGGTGGCGGTGAACGCCAGCACCAGGCCCGCCGACAGCGCCAGCGGCGCCAGGCGGTGGCGCTGCGCCGCCGACGACAGCACGATCGGCACCAGTGGCAGCACGCACGGTGACAGGATGGTCAGGGCACCGGCCACGTAGGCCAGTGCCGGATTCAAACCCAGGCTCATGCAGCGCCGGCCTCAGCTGCCGGACAGGGTCGAGCGCAGCACGGGCGCGACCCGCGCCGCGTCGCTTTCGTGCGCCACCCGGCCGGTTTCACGCTTGCCATGGAACCCGATCAGGGTCGATTGCATGGTCGCGCCGAACTTCTGCCACAGCGGCTTCTGGGTATCGAAATCGATGCGCAGCACCAGCAGGTCGCGGTAGGCGGGATCGGCGGTGATCTGCTTGATCGCCTTTTCCTGTTCGCGGCACACCGGGCACCACGGCGCGTGCACCCAGACCAGGATCGGCTTGTTGGCCGCCTGCGCCTGGTCGAATGCCATCCGGTCATAGGCGCGGATCGCCACGCTGGGCGTCATCGCCATGGCCATGGCCGGCGCGGCGGCCGGCGGGTCGGCGGCCAGCGCGCTGGTGGCGGGCACGCCGGCAGCGGCGAGGACGGCAACGGCAAGCAGGGAACGGAAGCAATGCATGGGAATCTCCAGTGGGTGGGTGGATATCCATTCGCGCGATGCGGGCCGGCGGTTACACGCCACCGCAACCGCGTGCTGCTGCATTCATGCGCAGTGCGCCAGCGGCCGGCGCCGCTCCAGCATCCGGCCGTTGCGGCCTGGCGACGGGCGGAACCGGCGCGCGCCGCGGCATCCGCCGGGCCAATGCGCTGCCGCCATCGAGGTAGGTCCGGCGCCGCCCCGGGCGCGGCTCACCAGCGCAGCAGGCGCGGCCCCAGCAGTGCGCCGGCGGCGGTGGGCAGCGACAGACCCAGCACGTACCACACCGCCCAGAACGGCACGTCCATCTCCGGGCAATGCAGGCTGTAGACCACGGCGGCGACGGCGGCCGACAGCAGCCCGGCTGCGGCACCGGTCAGCCGCAGGCGCGTCGGCGCCAGTCCACGTAGCGCCCAGAAGGTCGTTGCCATCAAGGGCAGCGAGAGACCGGCGATGCTGAAGGCACAGCTGCGCCAGCTGCGCCCCAGCAGCATCGCCACGCGCTCGTCGCCCGGTGCCAACCACAGCGCGGCCGCGGCGGCGCCCCACAGCAGCAACAGCGGAATTCCCGGTCCCGACCAGGCCGCCGCCACCGTCCGGCCCGGGCGCGACAGCCGCGCGGTCACCCACAGTGCCCCGCACAACATCGCCAGCGCGAACCCGGCCTTGGCCCAGAACAGCGGCTGGACCGAGACCTCGGCCAGGTCGGGCCGCAGCCCATAGCCGGCCAGCATCAGGCCCAGCGACAGCAGCGCTCCCGCCGGCAGCGCCAGGCCGAACCGGCGCGCGGCCGCGTGCCGCTGCACCGGCACCGGGTCGCTGGCCAGCAGATCGATCAGATCATGGGTTTTCATGCCGCACTCCGTATTTTCAATGCCAGTGCCTTCAGGCCGCGGTGGATGCCCACTTTCACCGCCGATTCGGACATGCCGGTGAGCCGCGCGGTTTCGCTGACGGACAGGCCGCCAAGCTTGACGTGCAGGATCGGCAGGCGATGGCGGTCGGGCAGCGCCTGCAGCAGTTGTCCGAGGTCATGCCGGGCCTGGGCCGATTCGGTGTCGGTGGCGGCGAACACGTCCTGCGCTGCCTCCAGCGGCAGGTTCAGCGCCTCGCGCCGGTGGTGGCTGCGATGGAAGTCCATCAGTTTGTAGCGGGCGATGGCATAGACCCACGCGGTCAGGGGTTCGCCGCTGCGGTAGGTATGGCGGCTGTTGTGGATGGCCAGCAGGGTCTCCTGCAGGATGTCCTCGACGTCATCCGGCGCCGCACCCAGCCGACGCCGCAGGAACGCACGCAGGCGTGCGCTCAACGCGTCCAGGAAGCGCCGGTACGCCGCCGTGTCGCCGCCCAGCCCGGCCTCGAACTGCGCACGCAGCACGGTCTCGATCGGGTCGGCGGGTGGCGGCGCCGCGGACGCCGGCATGGACACCGGGCTGCTCACCGGCCGCCCTTCCCTGCCCCCGGGCCCGGACAGGCGCGCCACCCACCCATTCCCGCGACGCAGCGCCAGCGCTGCGCGCATGGGGCTGGCGGGAGGGACACGGGCGTGTTTGGCGAAAAGTCGGTCATCCAAAGGGTTTCGCTGCGCGGGGCATTCCGGTTACAGCCAACGCCATGATTGTTGGACGCCGGTCATCGGTACTGCGCGGCGGGCGTCCCCGGCACCGCCACGGTGCCGATCCCGTGCGCCCTTGCCCCCGCGCCGCGGCCGCCCGCGATCCGACACCCGGCGCGCCATCCGTCATGGGGCGCCGGCGCGAGCCCGGGCCTGCCCGGCACCGCCAACAGCCGATGCCTGCTGCTGCAGCCGAACGTACCACCTTCCCCGGCGGGGTGCGGCGGGAGGCTCACCCCGCCCCGCGCCCGGGGGCGGAAGCCGACCCTGCCCCGGTTTCCGCCGGACGCGGTGGAAGCCCGGTTCTTTTCGCGCCAGTAACAGTCGCAGGCGCAGCGTGATGCCGGCTTTCCGGAGGATCGACCATGAACCCGCTGACCGCCGCACTGGAACCGCTCTTCGCGCAACTGCAGCCACGCCTCGTGGAGATCTACCAGGACCTGCACCAGCACCCGGAACTGTCGATGCAGGAACAGCGCACCGCCGGCATCGCCGCCGACCACCTGCAACGGCTCGGCTATGTCGTGACCCGCGGCGTCGGGGGCACCGGCGTGGTCGGGCTGCTGCGCAACGGCGACGGGCCCACGGTCATGCTGCGCGCGGACATGGATGCACTGCCCATGGCCGAGCGGACCGGCCTGCCCTACGCCAGCACCGCGACCGCCACCGACGGCGACGGGCGCACGGTGGGCGTAGCCCATTCCTGCGGCCACGACCTGCACGTGACCTGGTTGATGGGTGCCGCCCAGGTGCTCGCCGGGGCGCGTGGCGCATGGCGTGGCACGCTGATGGTGGTGTTCCAGCCCGGCGAGGAAACCGCCCAGGGGGCCAACGCGATGATCGCCGACTGGGAGCGCCTGGGCCTGCCGCGTGCCGAGGTGGTGCTGGGCCAGCATGTGATGGTCGGCGCGGCCGGCACGGTGAGCTATCGGCCCGGGGTGATCCTGTCGGCGGCCGACAGCCTCAAGGTCACGCTGTTCGGGCGCGGGTCGCATGGCTCGCAGCCGCAGACCGCGGTGGATCCGGTGGTGATGGCCGCGGCCACGGTCATGCGCCTGCAGACCATCGTCTCGCGCGAAGTGGCACCGCTGGACAGCGCGGTGCTCACCATCGGCGCGCTGCAGGCCGGCACCAAGGAGAACATCATTCCCGACGATGCCACCCTGAAGCTCAACATGCGCACCTATGACGAGGCGGTGCGCACGCACATGCTGCAGGCGGTCAGGCGCATCTGCTGCGCCGAGTGCGACGCCTCGGGCGCGCCGCGGCCGCCGGAGTTCACCACGCTCAGCAGCTACCCGATGACCGACAACGACCATGACGCCACCGCGCGCGTGGCGGCGGCGTTCCATGCCCAGTTCGGCGACAACGCGCTGCAGAGCAAGCCGATGTCCGCCAGCGAGGACTTCAGCGTGTTCGGCCGCACCTGGGGCGTGCCCTACGTGTTCTGGTTCGTCGGCGGCACCGATCCGCGGGCGTACGCCAAGGCCCGGGCCGAAGGCACCCTCAATACGCTGCCGAGCAACCACTCGCCGCGTTTCGCACCGGTGCTCGAGCCGACGCTGAAGACCGGGCTGCAGGCGATGCTCAGCGCGGCCGCGGCCTGGTTGTGCGCGCCGCCCGAAGGCCCCCGGGACGGGAACGCATGAACGCCACCACGCGCACCGCGGGTACCGCATTCCACGGCACCGACCGCCTGCTGTACGGCATGATCCTGGGCGTGGTCACGTTCTGGTTGTCCGCGCAGACCACGCTCAACATCGCCCCGCGGATCCAGGACGAGCTGGCCATGCGCGAGGCAGCAATCGTGGCAATGGGGTTCAACCGGTTGATGGTGATCGGCGCCATCGCCTCGATCCTGCTGACCATTCCGCCCGGCAAGCGCACCCGCTGAGGCGCAGGGCGGGCAACGCCCGCCCGGGGTGCCGGCGCGCTGCGCCCCGGCACCCCGGGCTCCCCGGCTTCAGTCGGCCAGGGTGGCGTTGTCGATGACGAAGCGGTACTTCACGTCGCCGGCCAGCATGCGCTCGTAGGCGTCGTTGATCTGCCCGGCGGCGATCAGCTCGATGTCGGCGACGATGCCGTGCTCGGCGCAGAAATCGAGCATTTCCTGGGTCTCGGGAATGCCGCCGATCATCGAGCCGGCCAGGGTGCGGCGCTGGGTGATCAGGTTGAACACGTTCGGCGACGGGTGCGGCGTGGCCGGCGCACCGACCAGCACCATGGCGCCGTCGCGACGCAGCAGCGCCAGGAAGGCGTCGAGGTCGTGCGGTGCGGCCACGGTGTTGACGATCAGGTCGAAGCTGCCGGCATGGGCCGCCATTGCCGCGCGGTCGCGCGAGACCACTACTTCGTCGGCGCCCAGCGCCAGCGCCGCCTCGCGCTTGGATTCGGACGTGGTGAAGGCGACCACCCGCGCGCCCAGCGCGTGGGCCAGCTTGATGCCCATGTGGCCCAGGCCGCCGATGCCGACCACGCCGACCTTGCGCCCGGGGCCGGCGTGCCAGTGGCGCAGCGGCGACCAGGTGGTGATGCCGGCGCACAGCAGCGGCGCCACCGCGGCCAGCTGTGCCTCGGGGTGGCGGATGCGCAGCACGTAGCGCTGGTGGACCACGATGCGCTGCGAGTAACCGCCCAGCGTCCAGCCCGGGGCGTCGGCGGTCTTGCCGTTGTAGGTGCCAACCATGCCGTGGCAGTAGTTTTCCAGCCCTTCGGCGCAGTCGTCACAGTGGCGGCAGCTGTCGACGATGCAGCCCACGCCGACCAGATCGCCCGGCGCGAAGCCGGTCACCTCGGCGCCGACCGCCGAGACGCGGCCGACGATTTCATGCCCGGGCACGCAGGGGAAGTGGGTGCCCTGCCACTCGGCGCGCACCTGGTGCAGGTCGGAGTGGCAGATGCCGCAATAGGCGATCTCGATCTGCACGTCGTGCGCGCCAGGCGCGCGGCGGGTGATGTCCAGCGGCTCCAGGGGGCGGTCGCCGGCGTGGGCGCCATAGGCTTTGACGGTCTGGTTCATATCGGCAGCATCCGGTGGAAGGTGATGCATTCTGCACCGTCTGGATGGCGATGATCAGCCCGGCGACGCCCTCGCGCACCATTGAATTTTCCAATCGATCCGGCGCGTCACGCCACCATCATGTACGCCGCCAGCACGACGGGATGCGGGCCTGCCGGACGGCACACCCGCCCATCCTGCGATCAGGACCCGCTGTTGCACTTGCCGCAGCAGCGCCGCACCGTCCACCGGATTGCGTCGCAGGCTGCGCCCGCCGGCGGGCGCGCCGTCGTGGCGCGCGCGGATGACGCGTGGATGGATGCAGGGCCCGCGAACGGGCCCTGCATGCCGCACTCATACCGCGCTGCTCAGCGGCCGCGCGAACCGCCGCGGCGGCCACGGTCGTCGTCGTCATCCCGACGGGTTTCCCAACCGCGCTCTGCCGCCCGGGCGTGGCCTTCCGGGTCGCCGAACCACCCCCGCGTCCGCCGCCGCCCCGGTCATCGTCGTAGCGGGAACGGCTGGAGCCACCGCGGTCGTCGTCGTAGCGCGAGCGGCTGTAGCGGCCGCGGTCGTCATCATCGTCGCGGCGGTTCTCCCAGCCACGTTCGGCGGCGCGCGCATGACCCTCCGGATCACCGAACCAGCCGCCATGTCCACCACGCGAGGAACCGCCCCGGTCGTCGTCGTAGCGCGAGCGGCTGGAGCCGCCACGATCGTCGTCGTAGCGCGAACGGCTGTAGCGGCCGCCCCGCTCGTCATCGTCGTTGCGACGGCCTTCCCAGCCGCGCTCGGAGGCGCGCGAATGGCCTTCCGGGTCACCGAACCAGCCGCCGTGGCCGCCCCGTGCGCCGCCGCGGTCATCGTCGTCCCGCGCGCGGCTGGCGCTGCCGCGGTCGTCGTCGTAGCGCGAGCGGCTGTAGCGGCCGCCGCGGTCGTCGTCGCGGCCACGCGAACCGCGGTCGTCGTCATCGCGGGAACGGCCGTAGCCACGTTCATCGTCCTGGCGCCCCTGGCTGGAGTAGCGGCGGTCGTCATCGCTCACGAAGCGTCCCTGCTCGTCGCGTTCCTGGTTGTATCGTGCCATGTTCATATCTCCATGATCGGAATAACACTGGGTGCCGAGCGTGCGGGGGACGGGAGAATCACGCCGTCAGTGTCGGCCTGCAGTTCGAGTTCCTGCTTGCGGGCCGCCAGGCGTTCTCCCAGCACTGCCATGTCCAGGCCGGATGCCACGGCCTTCGCGAAGATCCCGCTGCTCGGCTTCTCCTCCTCGCGGACATGCAGATTCACGTACTCACCGAGTACCTTGACTTTCGCGTCGTGGAACGGCGCATCGGGGCGTTCTTCCACCAGCTCGCGGATGAACAGGGCGAGCGTGTCATGTTCGACCTGCGCCTCATCCATGAGCGCGTCCTCGATACCGCCCTGGCGGCATGCCGGATAGAAAATTTCCTCTTCCAGCCGGGCGTGGATGACCAGCGCGTTGCCGATGGCGCGAACCAGTTCGGACTTGTCGTCGGCGTCATCGCTGCTCGCGTACCGCACGAACATCTGCTCCACCGCGCGGTGATCCGCCTTGAGCAGCGCAACCGCATCCTGGACGCTGGACGAGGCCTTTCCAGATGACCTGCCGCCACCGGCTGTCGCGGCCTGGGCAGCGGTTCTGCCGGTGGCCTTGGCGACACGCTTGCTGGCGGGCTTCTTCGCGACGGCCTGGGTGGTTTTTGCCTTCATGTCCTGGACTCCGTGTGCGGGTAGCAGGACTGTCAGCACACACCATGCCAACCCGGGAATCGCCGTGGATGCGGTGTTTCAAGGGATTTCTCCGCATCCGCACGGCGGGCATGCGCGAACAAGATGCACGCCGGCTGCAGATGTTTCCGTGCCCGCCAATGTGATTCATGGCGGCCAGGACCGCCGGTGGCACGCTGGCCTCGCACCCGCATCTGCCTGGCGCATCGTCCGTAGGCAATGCATCCGCCTTGGTGGAGCGAATCCACGTCGGCAAGGCACTCCGCTGCGCCGACCGCCCCCGGGCTCAGGATGCGCGAAGCGGCACTTCGATGACGCACTCCACGCCGTGCGTGGTCAACGCATACGACGTGCGTGCCTTGAGCTGATACGGCAGCGCACGCTCGATCAGTTCGCGGCCGTAGCCGCCGCTGCGCCCGGCCGGCGGCCGCCGCACGTCGCCGCACTGCTCGCTCCATTCCACCTGCAGCACCGGTACGCCATCGTCGCGATGCTGCCGGCGCCAGCGCACCGCCAGTCGCCCGCTGCCCGCGGAAAGCGCCCCATATTTGGTGGCATTGGTCATCAGTTCGTGCAGCGCCAGGGCCAGGGTCTGCAGCGTCGCCGATTCCAGGCCCACGCCGGCCGGGCCGTCCAGCTGAACCTGCGCGCGATCGGCGCCATGCGCCTGCAGTTCCTCGCGCAGCAGCCGGTCGAAGCTGACCCTGTGCCCGCCATCCAGGCTGGAGAGCAGGGTGTGGACGCGCGCGATCGCGGTGATGCGGCCGCGGTAGCTGTCGCGGAACTCGGCCAGGGTCCGGCATTCGTCGAGCGTACGCTCGGCCACCGCGCGCACGACCGCCATCAGGTTGCGGGTGCGATGCTGCAGTTCGGCGAGCAGTACGCCGGCGCGGTCGGCGGCTTCCTTCTCCTCGGTGGCGTCGTGGCCGATGCCACCGATGCGTACGACCCGGCCCTCGCAATCGAGCAGCGGGAACTTGGTGTTGCGCATCCAGCGGATGCGGCCGTCCGCGTGCCGGATCCGGTACTCGACCACAACGCGCTCGCCGCGCCTGACACGCTGCAGCGCGTCGCGCACGTGGTGCCGGTCCTCGCGCACGATCAGGCGGATCCAGTTGTCCAGCGTGGGATTGGCGAGCATCGTCCCGCGGTCACAGCCATAGAGCCGGTCGAACGCCTGGCTCAGGTACTCGAGCCGCAGGGTCTGCGCATTGCGGATCCACAGCACGTCCGACGCCGCGTCGCCGAACTGGGCGAAGCGCGCCAGGCTCTCGTGCAGCGCCTTTTCGATGTCGAGATGGCCGGTGACATCATGCAGGGTGCCGGCGATCCTTCCCGGGTCTTCCGCATCGCCCAGGCGGAACAGCGTTTTCAACTGCAGTTGCCGCTGGCGCCCGTCAGGCAGCCAGTAGCGGAACTGGCAGGTCGATTCCCCACGCCTCTGGCCGGCCCGTGCCAGCACCGCCCGCAGGCGTTCGCGGTCGTGTTCGTGCACGCGCGACAGGAGCCGGCGCATATCCGGGGCGAGCCCCCGGGCCGGTAACCTGCCAGGTCGAAATCCGAATCGAACCAGGTGATCGCATCGCTGGCCACGTCCCACACCCATCCGGCCAGATGGGTCGGGGCGGTGATACGGGGCCCCGCGTCCCCCGCTGCGTCGGCGCTCTCAGCGCGCATCGCCGCCCAGCAGTTCCAGCAGCAGGGCGCGGATGTCGTCCGCGCCGAACGGCTTGACGCACTGCAGCCGCTGCGCATGCCGCGCCGGAATCAGGCCATGGTCGTAGCCGGTGGTGAACAGGAAGGGAATGCCCTGCCCGCTCAACCTGTCGGCCACCGGGTACACGTCCTGGCGACCAAGGTTGATGTCGAGCACCGCCGCGTCCGGCGCGGGATGGCGGTCCAGCAGCGCATTGGCATCCTCCACGCAGCTGGCGGGCCCCAGCACCTCGGCGCCCTCGCCCCGCAGCATTTCGCGCAGGCACTCGGCGAGCAGGTATTCATCCTCCACCACCAGGATCCGGCGGCCGGAAAAGGGCGAAGTCATGTGCCTCTCGTCCGCAGCTGCGATACCTCACTATCGGCGCGCGGCCATTCGCCGCACGTGAGCAGAGGTCATGGGTGGATCAAGGTCGGCACGCCGGGCGCGCCCGGGCGGGCGCCGCGGGCCTTGCGGTTTCGTCGGCATGCGGTGGATGCCGCACAGGCACACGCGCGGTGCCCGCTCATGTGGTGGCGATGTATGGCGCCGATCAAATGCGGCCACACGCGTCTGACAGCGGGGTAACACCACGCGGCCTAGCGTCTGCGGTCTGCAACCGAGGACATGCGAGTGACTACTCCCACGCTGGCCATCGTCGATGATGATCCCGACTTCTCCGTGTTCCTGACGCGCGTCGCCCGGCGCCAGGGGTTTGTCACCCATCAGTTCCACAGCGTGTCCGAGGCGACCTTCTGGCTGTCGAGCAACGACGCCGACCTGACCATCCTGGACATGGCGCTTCCCGACGGCACCGGACTGGACGTCCTGGACCGCATCCCCGCCGACCGCCATGGCCAGATCGTGTTCGTATCGGGCACCAGTGACGCCGAGCAGATCCGGCGTGCGGTGGCCAGCCCGGCGACCGCGTTCATCGGCAAGCCGGTCGGTGCGGACACCCTGGAGCAGTTGTTCCGCCAGGTGCAGCAAGACCTGCAGGTTCCCGAGCACGGGCAGCAGGCGAGCGACCTGGGCCTGGTAGGTGAATGCCCGGCCATGCGCCGGGTCAGGCAGGACATCCTGCGAGTGGCGCCGACCGGCATGAACGTGCTGGTCCTGGGCGAAACCGGCACTGGAAAGGAACTGGTGGCGCGGGCCGTGCACGCGCACAGTGGCCGCACCGGCAAGCTGGTGTGCGTGAACTGCGGTGCCATGCCAGCGGAGCTGATGGCCAGCCAGTTGTTCGGCCACGAACGCGGCGCGTTCACCGGGGCCGCCAGCCGCCATGCCGGCGTCCTCGAGCAGGCCCACGGCGGCACCCTGTTCCTGGACGAGATCGGCGAGATGCCCGCGGCCCTGCAGGTCTACCTGTTGCGCGTGCTTGAGACCGGCAGTGTGGTCCGGGTCGGCGGAAGCGGCGAAATCCCCGTGGACGTGCGCATCGTGGCGGCCACCAACCGCCTGCCGGCCGACGGCGCGCTCCGCGACGACCTGTTCTACCGCCTTGGCCAGTACGTGATCGAACTGCCGCCACTACGCGCGCGCGGCAACGACGTCCGCCTGCTGGCGCACCGGTTCGTGGCGAGGTTGAACGACAAGTACGGCGGCCCGCCCAAGCGACTGGACCCGGCAGGCATCGCCCGGCTTTCGTCCTACCCCTGGCCGGGCAACGTGCGCGAACTGATGGCCGCCACCGAGCGCGCGCACGTGAGCGCCAGTGGACCGTGGGTCGACATCAACCCGCGGGCGCTGGCAGCACGGGCGCCTGACGACGGCGACAGCGTGCGGTTCCGCATCGGCACGCCGCTGCAGGTAGTCGAGGAGGAGATGCTCAGGCGCACGCTGGCGTTCCACGACGGCGACAAGACCGCCACCGCGCGCACCCTGGGGATCAGCGTCCGCACCGTGCACAACCACCTGGCGCGGAGCCGCCGCCATGGATGAGCGCACCCTGCACGGCCTGCGCAACGACCTCAACGTGGTGGCGCTGGGCCTGGCGCTGCTCAGGCGCCAGCTGGACCGCGAGGTGTCGCCGGAAACGCGCGACACGCTGCGCAGGATCGAACTGGCCGCACAACGCTGCGCCGAAGCGCTCGCGGCCGCCACGCCCGGCTGAGCCGTGCCGGCCATGCAGCCACGCGGGAACGTGCGGCACCGCGCAGCATTTTCCACCCGCCTGCACGGATTGCAGGCATCCGCAGCCCGCCGCCACTCGTTGCGACCACGCGTGGCAGGCGTCCCGCCACTGGCACGCGCGTTGCGACCGCATCACCTGTCCGCCCTCAGCGCAGAGCGCGGATGCCCCGGCCACGCCACATGCAGGAGAAGCAGATGAATCGCAATGAATTGCCACCACGGAACCCGCACACCGCTCACCAGCGCCCCCACGATCCGGCGCATGACGCGGAGCACGACACACGGCGTGGCGCGGCACCGGGCGCGCGCCGGCTGCCGGGCGGCGGCGAGGATCGGCACAGCGAACGCAGCCATGCCGACGCGGAGGAGCGCGCCCTGCGCGAGTATGGCCGGCAGGCGCGCGGCGACGAGTACCGCCAGCCGGGCTGGCAGGGGAACTCGCTGTACACCGGGGCCGGCCGCATCTGCGGCCGCCCGCCGGGGACGGAGCCTGCGGCGGATGCAACGGACGACACCCGGCCACCCGATGTCGGCGCGCCCCGCGACCAGGACAAGGCACACACCCCGGACAAGCTGCGCAACGACAAGGCACAGTGGAAACGCCCGGACATGCCCGAGGCCGAACATACTGCCCACCCGGACGACTATGAGCGCCCGCTGTTCCCGCACAGGAGAGAGTGAATGGCCTAGCTCGACCCCATCGGCGTGTAGTGCGCCACTTCGTCCAGCCACAGGTCACGGATGTCGCCGCCGCCCAGGTCGATCCGGAGCTGGCCATTGGTGCCTTCGCGGCCGTCGGGGCCGCGGAACTGCTGGATCGTGGGTCGGTCCAGCAGGGTGCCGACCAGGCGGCTGCCATCGCGCATCCGCAGCGTGACACGCAGTTCGGCATCGAGCGCCTGCTGCAGCCGCTTGAGGTGTTCGATGCCGGGCTGGTCCAGATGCACACGCGGTGCTGTCCTGCTCATCCTGTCCTCGCTTGTTGGGTAGAAAGAGCGCTACTGACGCGGGCCGGCGTCGCTCGAGGGGCGTGATGCACCGCCATCGCGCAGGCCCGCTCCCCGCATGCCCCGCGGCTCCTGCGGTGCCTGTGCGGGTGGCCGCCTGTGCCCAGCGGACAACCAGCCCCGCGTCCGTGGTCCGGCCGTGCCCCCGCGAATGCCGACGGCCCGGCGTGCGGCGCCTGCCGACGCAGGCGCCATGCTTCATGCGTCACAGCATGGCCGGCTCGCGCTCGGGATAGCGGTGCCGTGCAATGGCCGCCACGAAGCGCTCCACGGTGTCGTCCGCACCGGCTTCGGCGAACAACAGCAATGGATCGTTGTCCAGTGGCGCGATGCCGGCGGCGTCCCAGACCTGGCGCCCCGCGCCGACGAACAGCAGCGGCTTGCCATGGCGGTAGCCATCGCGGATGTGCTCCAGCGCCCGTATGTCGGCGGCCAGCGCCGCCGCGCCTGCCGCGCCACCGGCAACGGCCAGCGCATCGAACAGCACGCCGGGCTCGTTCTCGAGCGAAGCATCGGCGTCGAGCGGACCGTCATCGGCATCCAGCAGCCGCCCGACATGGGGGCCGAGCAGGCGCACCATCGCCCCCTGCGCGGTCAGGCCCTGGTGCAGCGTCGCCACGTCCAGCGCGCTGCTGCCATCGGCCACCAACAGCGCGATCCTGCGCGTGCGGATGCCGCCATCGCCGGGCCGCGCCAACAGCGACAGCGCCGGCGACAACACCACCTCCGGGGTCACCGTGGCGCGGGCCACGCGCGGCATCGCCGGTGGCAGCGCCATGCCCAGTCCGCGCGCCACCTCGGCAGCCAGCGCTTCGGACGCGTTGCGCAGCATCGACACCACGCGCCGGCGCACCGCCGGTACCGTGACCTTGCTCAGCTCAAAGCGGAATGCATCGGCGATATGGCGGCGCTCGGCCGGGCTCTGGCTGTCGTAGAACAGCGTGGCCTGCGCGTAGTGTTCGGCGAACTTCTCCGGTCTGGCCCGCACCTCGTCGCCCTGCGCCGGTTCGGCGAAGGAGACGAACCCGCCCGCGCCGGCCTGGAACGGGCAGCCACCGGCCAGTGAATTGGGTTCGTAGGACACCCTGCCGCGGTGGATGGCCTGCCGGTGCATGCCATCGCGCTGGTTGTTGTGCGCCGGCACCACCGGGGCGTTGATCGGCAGCTCGTGGAAGTTCGGCCCGCCCAGGCGGCTGATCTGCGTGTCCACGTAGGAATGGATGCGACCGGCCAGCAACGGATCATTGCTGAAGTCGATCCCGGGGATGACGTGGGCGGTGCAGAACGCCACCTGCTCGGTCTCGGCGAAGAAATTGTCCGGGTTGCGGTTCAGTACCATGCGCCCGACCGGGCGTATCGGCACCAGTTCCTCGGGCACGATCTTGGTGGCGTCGAGCACGTCGAAACTGAAACCGTCCGCCTCTTCCTCGCTGAACACCTGGATGCCCAGCTCGTATTCGGGAGGGTCGCCGGCCTCGATCGCCTCCCACAGGTCGCGCCGGTGGTAGTCCGGGTCTGCACCGGAAATCTTCACCGCCTCGTCCCATACCAGCGAGTGCGTGCCCAGCAGCGGCGTCCAGTGGAACTTGCAGAACACCGATTCGCCACGCGCATTGACCAGGCGGAAGGTATGCACGCCGAAGCCCTGCATGGTCCGGTAACTGCGCGGGATGGCGCGATCGCTCATCTGCCACATCAGCATGTGGGTGGACTCGGGCATGAGCGACACGAAGTCCCAGAACGTGTCATGCGCGGACGCCGCCTGCGGCATGCCATGGTGCGGCTCGGGTTTGACGGCATGCACCAGGTCCGGGAACTTGATCGCATCCTGGATGAAGAACACCGGCATGTTGTTGCCCACCAGGTCCCAGTTGCCCTCGTCGGTATAGAACTTCACCGCGAAGCCGCGCACGTCGCGCGCGGTGTCCTTCGAGCCGCGCTCCCCGGCCACGGTGGAGAAGCGCGCGAACACCGGGGTGATCTTGCCGGCTGCCTGGAACGGTGCTGCGCGGGTGAGCGCGGAAAGGTCCTCGTAGGCCTCGAAGTAGCCGTGCGCACCGGATCCGCGCGCGTGCACCACCCGTTCGGGAATGCGCTCATGGTCGAAGTGGGTGATCTTCTCGCGCAGGATGAAATCCTTCAGCAGCGCCGGCCCGCGCAGTCCCGCCGTGAGGCTGTGCTGGTTGTCCGACACCGGCACGCCCTGGTTGGTGGTCAGGCGCCGGCCCGAGCCGTCGTTGCGCACGCGCGACAGCGGCGCGGCATTGGCGTCCTGGCCCACTGCCGCCGGTGCGCCTGCCTTGTCGCTGGCGTTGGTTTCGCTCACCGTGCTGGCGCTGGCGGCCGGCGATGGCGCGGGGAAGTGCTCGCCCTGCATCGGTACCGCTGCATCCGGGCCATACTCGGCCGCTTTGCCGGCGTTGTGGGCGCGTTCGCCAGCCCAGGCGTCGATCAGGCCGGGGACTTCGTCCTGCGGGCGCAGCGGCTGGCGTGACCGGCTGGCGGCCGGACCACTGTCCGAGCGCGCCGCGTCCTTGCTGCGTGGCGGGTGGGAGGGAGTGCCTTTCTTGCTGGCCATGGGGACACCTTGCGGAAACGGCCTTCCAACATAGGTGCCGGCGGTAAAGCCGAAGTGACCCGGCGTCGCCGGCCGCTCACGGTGCGTTGACCGCCGCGGTCGCGCTCACGTGCCGGTCTGTGAGTGCGGCGCTTCCACCGGCTTGGATTCCGGCGAATCCTTCTGCCGCAGGTAGATGCTCAGCAGTACGATCGACAGCACGGCGAGGAACTCGCTCTGCCAGTTCTGCATGGACTCGAACCAGAACTGCGCGCTGCCCACGTGTTCGGCCCAATCGATACCGGGCATGCCTTCCAGGGCTCTTTGCTGGTTCGCGTGCCGCCAGCTTCCATGGGAATGGCCTGCAAACGTCAACAGGAACAGCGCCAGGTAGGCCAACGACAGCGAATTGGCGTACAGGGTTTTCCATACACCGCCCCTGCGCACCGGCCACGGCGGGGTGCCGGGCGCGATGTCTTGCACCTCGGCGGCCGGCTCCAGCTTGCGCGACTCGGCCGAACCACGCTGGCGCAGTCCGACGGTCAGCAGCACATACATGCCCATCTGCAGGAACTCGCTTTCCCAGTTCTCGAACGTGGCCGACAGGAAGTGGCCGCTGTGCAGGTAGCGGGCCAGCGTCACCGGGGCTGCACCCTGGTCGGCGCGTTCGTCATTGAATGCGCGCAACCCGGTCCATACCTGCCCGGCCAGCGAGACGGCAAACAAGGCCAGCAGCACCAGCGAGAGTCCGTTGCGGTAGATGAAGGATGTCTGCTTGCTTGTCATGGGTGTTCCTCCCTTCGGTGCGGGCAGCACGTTGGTCGGCGCCAGCGAAAGTCGACGTCAACGATCGCCCTGCCACGCGCCCGGCCGGCTCACATCGATGAACATCCGGCCAGCGCCATGCATCACGCATGCAGCCGCTTCACGCCGGCAGCAAACCACCCCGACAACAATCGGCGCTCCAGCACCTCTCCCCAGCGAGGGCCATGCGATGAACCGAGACCGGAAAGACCCGCCCGATCCGGGCGAAGACCGCGACTGCACGGAAACCCCGCAGGAGCGCCGCGAACGCAAACGGCACGAGAGCGACAATCACGACGAGGCGCTGGAGGAGACGTTCCCGGCCAGCGACCCGGTGTCCCCGTTCGTACCGGCCAAGACCCCGGAGTGAACGCCGCGGTGGCGGGTGCGGCGCTACTGCGCCGCCCTGCCCGCGCGTTGCCACGGTGTTCCTTCTGCTAGAACCAGTGCTGGCGGCGGCCAAGCGCGAACGCGCCCAGCGCCATCGCCAGCAGGCCGGCGATCACCCCATAGAAGCCAGCGTCGCCGCTGTCGAACAGGCCTGCGCCGAAGTTCATGCCGAGCGCGCCGACGATGGTCGCCATCAACCCGGTCACCACGGTGACGAAGGTCAGCACCCGCATCGCCTCGTTGGTGCGCAACGCGGTCTGGTTGCTGAACAGTTCGAAACTCCCCAGTACCTGGTCGCGCGCATTCTCGACCATGTCCAGGGCGCGTTCGAAGCGCATGTTCAGGGCGATGAAGTGGCGGTCCGCCTCGCGCCCTTCATCCGGGCGGAAATCCGGGCGCGACATCGCACCGAACACGACCCGGTGCGGCGCCAGCATGCGCCGCAGGCGCGACGCCCAGCGGCGCAGGCGCTGCAGTTCCTTGAGCGCATCGCATGCGCCCTTGCCCAGGATGCTGACCTCCAGCCGCTCGATCGCCAGTTCGTGTTCGTCGATGGCCTTGAAATAGCTGCCCAGCAGCCGGTCGAGCACGGTGGCCACGAAGCTCTCCGCGCCCAGCACGCCGACCCTGCCGGGCTGCTGCACGCGCATGTCCTGCAGGAACGCGACCTGCTCGCGGCGGAAGGTGACCACCCGGTCGGCGCCCGCCACGCACACCAGCACCACGCCGTTGATCCGGTCCTTGTCGCCGCCGCCGGCAACCACCGCGCGCACCCAGAAGAACGCCTCGCTCTGCCCGACCTCCGGCACGGTGCCGCCGTCCAGGAAAGGACGCGCGGCGGGCGGCAACTGCCACGCCGCCCACACCGCGTCGATGTCCGCGTCGGACGGGTCGCACAGGTCCACCCACGCCAGGGTGTCGCGCGCCGGCTGGCAGGCGCCCAGCGCGCACCGGCTGACCACCTGCGACTGCCCACGGGCGTCGAACAAGCGGCAGAAGAACGCGGCCCGGGTGCCGGGCGCGTCCTCCGCCGCGCCGTCGTTGCCGGCTTCCATCGTTACAGGTAGTCCTGCCGGGCCTTTTCCGCGCGCGCCGCGCCGATGGCGGTCTGCACGTCCTTCTGCTCTTCCGGCGGCGGCAGCACCGCAGGCATGCCCAGGCGTTGGATCCACAACTCCCGCGCCCATCCGCGGGTGTGGTACAGGTGATGGTCCTCCTGGGTCTCCACCGCGGCGTGCGCCTGCGCCAACACCTCGGCATGCGGGCCGCCCTGCTCTGCGACCTGACCGATCAGCTCCCAGTTCATGTGGTCCTTGGTTTCGGCCAGCACCACGCATTCGGCCGCGACCAGCTCGGCGTCTGCCGGCTTGGCGTTGGCCATGGCCATCTCGATCGCCGCCACCAGCGACGCGCCCTGGTGGGCCACGACCTCACGGCCGGGGCTGGACATCTCGGTATCCAGGCCCATCGCCTCGAACACGCGGGTCAGGACCCGTTCGTGGTTGCGCGTCTCCTCGAGGTAGCCCTCCCACTCGTGCTTCAGGTCCTTGTTGCGGGCCGCGCGGATCGCCGCGCCGTACACCTGGATACCACCGCGTTCGGTTTCCAGTGCCTGCAGCAGCAGTTCGCGGACATGCGCGGCGTTGGGCTTAGATGTCATGGACATTGCTCCTGGTGGGATGAAGGTCCCCCGGTATAGACAGGCAATCGAAACGAGCGCGTGATCGGGTGTGAAGCACATGCATCGGCGCGTGGCCGGCGCGGCAGGCCTCCCGCGCGGGGAGGCCTGCCGCGCACATCAGCCGACCACCAGTGACCAAGGAATCTCCGAGCCAATGAACTTGTAGCGGAACCCTTCGCAGTCGACCTGCCGGGCAAGGTTGCCCTGGTCGTCCGCCAGCGTGCTGACCTCGATCAGTGTGTTGGCGGCCGCAGGCGCGCTCCTGATGGGAATGCCCATGGTCTTGATGTCGGCCAGCTCCGTGGCGATGCGCCTGACCGGGCGACGCTCTTGTCCCGGTCCCACCAGATAGAGTTGAACACCTTTCACAGCAAGATTTCCTCATGGTTATTCCCGCCCCGGCACGCCTGCTTTAGCGCGCGCGGGGTGAAGCCGTTGCCTGCATCATGCGGACGCGGCGTGAAACCATGAAGTGGATCACGCCGATGCCGGTGCCTGCGCCCCCGGCGCGCATGGCTCGGGTGCGGCGCGGCGCCGCATGGCGTACCGCGCGCAGTGATCGCCGTGTACGTGGTCGTCACCGGCCTGCTGCACGCTCTTAATTCCCGGCCGGCGAGGATGACCCCCGGAGCACTTCCGCTCCGCGTGGAGAATCGACATGGACACCAGCAAGATGAAGCATCTCCTGCTCCTGGGCATCGTCGCGACCGCCTGCGCGGGTGCCATCGCCACCGGCCCTGCCAGCGCACAGGCGCACGGCACCCAGGGGCATGAGTCGGCGCAGCCCGGCAGCGACACCTGGATCACCACCAAGGTCAAGGCGGACCTGCTCGCCAGCAAGGACATCCCCGGCATGGCGATCAAGGTGGAGACCGTCAACGGCGTGGTGTCGTTGAGCGGCGACGTCGACAGCCAGGCCGAGGCGGACAAGGCGGTGGCCGTCGCCAAGGGCATCAAGGGCGTGAGCCGCGTGGATAACCGGCTGATGGTCCGCGGCGCCAGGTAACCGCCCCTGGCGGCCGCTCGGCCCACGGGGCAGGCGGCCGCCTTTGCGCGCTGCAGGGCGGCCCGCGCGCTCGCGCCGCAGGCCGCCTGCAACCAGTGCGGTTGGCGGCCCTGCCCATGTGATCGACGCCCGGGCGACGCCCGGCATGGCATGCGCGGGATACCCGGCGCCCGCCGGCTCAGCGCCTGCGACCGCGCGGGCTGCGCCCGGCCAGCTGTGCGGTGACCTGGCCCAGGTCCTGGTGGATACGCTCGATGTCGCCCCACGGGTGACCTTTCAACCGCTTCATCCGGCGTGGCGCCGACACGATGTCGTAGGCGTCACCACGCCGCACCCTGGACAATTCCTCCCAGCGCACCGGCATCGCCACCGGTGCACCGGGCCGGGCACGCAACGAGAACGAGGCGATACTGGTCGCGCCACGGCCGTTGCGCAGGTAGTCGACGAATATGCGGTCCTTGCGCACGCGCTTGCTGGCCGTGGCCACGTAGGCCAGCGGGTCGGACGCGGCCATGGATTCGGCGAACGCGCGCGCGAACGCCTTCACCCGCGGCCACGGGCAGGCCGGTCGCAGCGGTACCACCACGTGCAACCCCTTGCCGCCGGAGGTGCGGACGAAGGATGCCAGGCCGAGCTCGTCCAGGCGGTCGCGCACCCAGCGTGCCGCGGTCACCACCCGTGTCCAGGCCACGCCCGCGCCCGGGTCGAGATCGAACACGATACGGTCGGCGCTGTCCGGGGTTTCGGCGTGCGCGCCCCACGGATGGAACTCGAGTGCGTTGAACTGCACCAGTTCCAGCAGCGCGGCGCCGTCGCGCACCACGATGTAATCGGCGCGGGTGCCGTCCTCCTCTTCGATCGCAACCGCATCGACATGCTGCATGCCGGCCGGCAGGTGTTTCTGGAAGAAGCACGGGCGCGCGATGCCCTGTGGGCAACGGACCACGGACAACGGCCGGCCGGCGATCTCCGGCAGCAGCCACGGCAGCATGGCCTCGTAATACGCATATACGTCCTGCTTGCGGATGCCCGCATCCGGGTACACGACCCGGGTCGGACTGCTCAGCACCACCGCGTCGGCGCTGGCACGGGGGGCGGATGGGGCGGGCGTATGCGGCACGGGGACCTCCGGTGGCGGGGCCGACCCGGCCGCGCGCAGGTCGGCGACCGTCTTGTCGGCACGAATGGCCTTGAACGACGCCTGACGCAGCAGGCCCAGGTTGCCGGTGCCGTGGTGGAACACCTCGACCACCATGGCCGGCTTCACCCACTGCACCTGGCCCAGACCGGTGACCGCCACGCCGGTCGCCACCGCGGGCGTGTCGCGGGCCAGCGGCCGCAGGCGCCGTACCAGGTCGGCGAGCGTGTGCTGGTCGAAACCGCTGCCGACGCGCCCGGCATAACGCCAGCCGCGGCGTCCCTGCGGTGCCGCCAGCAGCAGTGCGCCCAGGCCGCTGCGGCTGCCCTTGGGCGCGGTGTAACCCACTACCGCGAACTCCTCCGAAGCGCGCTGCTTGATCTTGCGCCAGTCGTCGCCCCGGCCGCCGCGGTACGGTGCCGCGGCCCGCTTGGAGATGATGCCCTCCAGCCCGCGTTCCACCGCCATGGCCAGGGCGCGCTGGCCGTCACCGCTCACGTGCGAGCTGTACACCAGCGGCGGCTCCGGCTGCCCCAAGAGCGCGGCCAGGACGCTCTTGCGCGCCTCCTGGCGGCAACCACACAGGTCGACGTCGCCCAGCTGCAGGATGTCGAACAGCACGTAGGACAGCGGGGCGGCGCGTTCGCCTGACAAGGTCGCCTGCAGCAGGCCGAAATCCTGCTGGCGGCCTGCGCCGGCGACCAGCTCGCCATCCAGCACCGCCTCGACGCCGAGTGCCTGCAGCGCCTGCACGATCGCCGGCAGGCGTGCGGTCCATTCCAGCGCGTTGCGCGACCACAGGCGCACCTTGCCGCCGCCGAGCTGGGCGAGCAACCGGTAGCCGTCCCATTTCGCCTCGTGCAGCCAGCCCTCGCCGGCCGGAACCGCCGTTGCCAGCGTGGCCAGCTGCGGCGCATGGAACGCCGGCGCGCGGCGGGTGCGGCGGGCGCCGGGCAGCGTCGCGACGCTGTCGAGCAGGCGCCGGATCCGCGCGGTCGCCGCGGCCGGCCGCCGCCGCTTGCCCGCGGCGTGCTGCGCCGCCGGCGCGGGCTGGTCCAGCAGGTCGTCTGCCTCCTGCTTCGCGGCGTAGCGGTCGCGCGCCTTGAACAGCAGCCATTGCGGCTTGCGCCCGCGGCCACCCGAGCGCACCAGGTGCCAGCTGCCCTTCAGCTTGTCGCCGAACAGTTCGAAACGCAGGTGGCCCTTGGCCAGCTGTTCTTCCGGGTCACCGTCGCTGCTCCACACGCCGTGGTCGAAAATGGCGACATGGCCGGCGCCATACTGCCCTGCGGGGATGTCGCCCTCGAACCGCGCGTAATCAAGCGGGTGGTCCTCCACCTCGGCCGCCAGCCGTTTCACCGTGGGATCGAGGCTGGGTCCCTTGGGCACCGCCCAGCTGCGCAGCACCGGGCCCACCTGCAGGCGGAAATCGTAATGGCGCTGGCTGGCGTGGTGCAGCTGCACCACGAAGATCGGCTGCGCGGCCGGTGCGCGGCGGGCCTCGGCGGATGGCTCCGGGGTGCGTTCGAACTGCCGTTTGCGGCGGTACTCGTGCAGGCTCATGCGTGCTCCTGGACCGGGCAGGCGGGCGCTGCCACCAGGCGGTTGCGTGCATGCCATGCGCGCAGGCCGGGAATATCGTCATCCGGCGGCCGCGCATCCAGCACCACCTGCGCATCCATCGCATCGCGCAGCTGCCTTAGCGGCGTGCTGCCGTCGGCGGCCGGCCAATCCCCGGCGGGACCGAAGCGGTCGAGCAGCGCCTGCACGTCGTGGTGCCACCGCTCATGCGCCTGGATCAGGCGCTGGCGCACCCAGCCACGCAGTGGAGCGTGCGCCACGAATCCCCGCGCCACCTGCCCGTCGCGCCAGGCGGCGAGCAGCGCGCCCGCTCCACGCAGCCATTCGGTACGCCCGCCGGCACGCGCCGGCACCCGCAGCGGCGGCGGCGCGGCATGGGCGCGCAACTGCCGCTTCAACGCGGTCTCCCAACCCCGTGCCTCGGCTTCGCTGCCCGCCTCCAGCAGCCAGCCTGCATCGAGGTCGAAGAACTCGAAGTAACGCGACGAGAACGCCTGCATCCGCGTCATCGGGTCTCCGGCGATGCCCAGCTTCACGTGGTCCTCGTTGGCGCAGGGCAGCACGTAGAGGCAGGTGTGGCCCCGCATGCGGCGGCCCATGCTGCCCAGCGGAACGATGCGGCGACCACCGACCATCGTCAGGACGCGCCCGTGCGCCGCGTGCTCTTGCGGGGCTTCTTCGCCGGCGTCTTGCGTGCAGCGGTCTTCCTGGCCGGCGCACGTTTGCCGGCGGGCGTGCGCTTGTTCTCGTCCAGGCTCTTCTGCAGCAGGGCCATGAAGTCGACCACGTTGGTGGCGGCGTCCTCCGGCTCGGCATGCTCGTCGACGATCCGGGTGGTGGCACCCTTGGCTTTCAGGCGCTTGCGGATGATGGCCTCGAGCCGGCCGCGGAACTCGTCCTGGTAATCGTCCGCGCGCCAGGCCACCGACATCGACTCGATCAGGCTGGCGGCCATCTCCGACTCGCGCCTGGAAATGCGGTAGTCGGCGGGCTTGCCCTCCGGCAGCCGGTACTCGGCCGGGTCCACCAGCTCCTGCGGGTAGCGCAGCATCAGCAGCAGCAGCGCATCGCCCTCGGGCACCACCGCGCACAGGTACTCGCGGGTGCGGATGACCACCCGCGCGATGCCGACCCGGCCGGTGTCGCGCAGGGTCTCGCGCAGCAGCACGTAGCCCTTCTCCGCCTTTTTCCCGGGCACGATCACATAGGGCTTCTCGTAGAAGCGCAGGCTGATCTCGCCGCGCTCGACAAACGCTTCGACGTCGATGGAATCATGGGTCTGCGGCGCGGCCGAGGCGATGTCCTCCTTGTCCACCACCACATAGCTGCCCTTGTCGTACTCGAAGGCCTTCACGATGTCCTTCCACGGCACTTCCTCGCCGGTCTCGGCATTGACCCGCTCGAAGCGGAT
The DNA here is from genome assembly GCA_002951995.1 of Stenotrophomonas acidaminiphila. NCBI lineage: Bacteria > Pseudomonadati > Pseudomonadota > Gammaproteobacteria > Lysobacterales > Lysobacteraceae > Stenotrophomonas > Stenotrophomonas acidaminiphila. The sequence goes on along the minus strand of CP019797.1, from coordinate 1,765,764 downwards.
CGGCTTGCGGTCGCGCGAATCGAGCATGCGGAAGCTGATGTCCACCCGGCGTTCGCCGCTCATGAGCGACACCGGGACATTCAGCAGGCCGAAAGACAGGGTTCCCGTCCAGATCGGACGCGCCATGGCGTGCCTCCCGTGGTGGATTGCCGGCAACGCTCGCCAATCACGGCTAAAGCAGGCGTGAAGAACCGCCCCGGCGCGTTCACGGCTGTGCCGGGAACACCCCGCGCACGTCGCGCGAGCGCACCACCGGCACCAGCAGCGACTGCGCGACCACCGCCAGCGCATCGCGTTTGCGCCGCGGGCTGATGGCGGCCACGCAGTCGGCCGGCACCCACAGCCCGAACTCGTGCATCTTGGCGTCCTGCGCGGTCGCCAGGATGCACGAATCGGCGGCCACCCCCGTCAACACCAGCCGCCGCACGCCCAACTTGTGCAGCAGGATCGCCAGTGGCGTGGCGTGGAACGCCGAATGCTTCGGCTTGAGCACGTGATAATCATGCCGGCGCGGTGACAACCGCCTCACCGTGGCCGCGGCATCGCCGCCGGCCGCGAGGCAGGCGTCCACCAGGTCGCTGAACTGGCCCTGCCAGCGGGCGAAGTTGTCGTTGACGTGGATCACCGGCTGCGCCGCCGCGTCGAAGCGCTGGCGCAGGCGCGCGATGGGGGCGCAGATCGCCACTGCCCGCGCACCGAGCGCGTCGCCTCCCTCGAAGTCGAACAGGTTGACCATGTCCAGGATGATCAACGCGGTCGCGTTTGCCTTGCGCGATGCCATGCCCGCGGTGCCGGACTCAACCCCGGGGGCCGCCCATCACCGGCAAGATCACGCCGCTGATGTAACTGGCGCTGACCGGCGAGGCCAGGAACACATACGCCGGTGACAGCTCCTCCGGCTGCGCGGGCCGGCCCATGTCGCTGTCCTTGCCGAACGTGGCCACGTCCGCAGCCGCCTTGTCCGCCGGGTTCAACGGCGTCCACACCGGCCCCGGCGCGACGCAGTTGACGCGGATGCCGCGGGGCAACAGCTGCGCCGCCAAGGACAGGGTGAAGGCATGGATCGCGCCCTTGGTGGCCGCATAGTCGACCAGCGACTGGCTGCCGAACAGCGCCGTCTCCGAGCCGGTGTTGATGATGCTGGCACCCTGGCCGAGATGCGGCAGCACCGCCCGCGCCATGTGCACATAACCGGCGATGTTGGTCTGCAGGGTTTCCTGCAGGTGCGCGTCCTGCAGGTCCTCAAGGCGATGGCAATGCAGCTGGAAGGCCGCGTTGTTGACCAGGATGTCGATGCCGCCCAGCGCCTCACGCACCTGCCGTGCCACCTGGTCGCAGAAGACCGGGTCGCGTACGTCGCCGCTGATGGCGAGGCAGCGTCTGCCCTCCGCCTCCACCGCCGCCCGGGTCACCTGCGCATCCTCATGCTCGTCCAGATACAGAATCGCCACGTCGGCCCCTTCGCGCGCGAACAGGACGGCCACCGAGCGACCGATGCCGGAGTCGCCGCCGGTCACCAGGGCACGCATGCCCTGCAGCTTGCCGCTGCCGCGGTAGCCCGGCGCCTGGTAGCGCGGTGGCAGCTGTAGTTCATGCTCGTTGCCCGGCTTGTCCAGATGCTGCGCCGGCATCTTCGCCGGCTGCCGCCGCGCGCCGGCCTGTACACCGCCGCGCTTCGCTTCGGGCTTCTTCGCCTTGCGCCCGCCGGCCTGGGCCTGCAGGTCGCGCTGGCGCAAGGCGGTGCGTTCCGCCTGCCGTCCCGCCGCCTGGCCACGGGACGTCGCGCCAGGCGTGGTGGCACGCGGCGGCGCCTTCCTGGATGTCGTTTTCCTGCTGGTTGCCATCGGTCATGCCTCCGCGCGGGTCTGCGTGCCGGTCATCGCCTCACCCCCGCGCATGGCGTGCGCAGTGCTCGCAGCAGTACACCACCCCGTCGCGCTCAGTGCCGTGGCCGATGACCGCGCACTGGCAGTGCGCGCAACGGGGGGCCATGGCGTGGATCGCGCATTCGAAGGAATCGAAGGTACCGGTTACCGCGCCCTGGGTGACCGTGAAGCTGTTCCGGTATGCATTGCCGCAGACATCGCAGGTTGCCATGACGGACTCCGTGCTCGTGGTTGCCGGGTGATGCACGGATTATTGGATGCCCCCCTGCGGGTCAACCGTGAAAGAACGTGGACGCGATGTGCACGGCGCCGGCGCCGCAGCAGCGGCCATGGCGTGCGGTCAGCGGTGGCAGGAACGCAACAGCCGCAGCGCCGCCGCTTCCATCTGGCGGATGCCGCGCAGCGCCGCCAGCGGCTGCAGCCGTCCGGCGCGCCAGGCGTCGAACACACACGGGTCGATGTACGACCTGCGGCATACCGCCGGGGTGTTGCCGAGCATGGCGGCCACCACGCCGATGACCTCGTTCTGCAGTGCCTGGCACCGGGCCGGGCTGGCGTCATCGGGCACCGGCAACCGTGCCAGCGCCATCAACGCGGTCAGGGTCGCGCCCCAGGTGCGGAAATCCTTGGCACTGAAATCGTCGCCGGCGGCCTGCCGCAGGTAGTGGTTGACGTCGCCCGAATCGATGGGCCGCACCTGCCCGTCGTCATCCTGGTACTGGAACAGCATTTTCCCGGGCAGGTCGTGGCAGCGCCGGATCAGCGCCACCAGCCGGGGATCGTCTATGTGCAGCACATGCAGGCGGCCGGACTTTCCAGCGAACCGGATCTGCGCGGCGCGCTTGCCCGGCAGGCTCACGTGCCGCGCGCGCAGCGTGGTAAGTCCGTAGGAATGATTGCTGCGGGCATACGCCGCGTTGCCTATCCGCGCATAGGTGCGGCCCATGACCGAAATGACCAGCGCCAGGACCTTGTCGCGCGGCATGCCGGGTAGCGCCAGGTGCCGGCGCACCTGCCTGCGCAATGCCGGCAATGCCTTTCCGAAGGCCAGGATGCGGTCGAACTTGTCGGTGCCGCGCTGGCGCATCCAGTCCGGGTGATAGCGGTACTGCTTGCGGCCCCGCGCATCGCGGCCGGTCGCCTGCAGGTGCCCCTCCGGGCTGGCACAGATCCAGACATCGGTATATGCCGGCGGGACCGCCAGCTGGCGTATCCGCCGCAGCACCGCGGGATCACGCACCGGCCTGCCATCGGCGTCGACGTAGCGGAAACCCTTGCCCACGCGCAACCGGGCGATGCCCGGCTGCCGGTCGTGGACGTGGCGCAGCCCTGCCTCAGCCATCGCCGCGCCGGACCATCGGCGGACGCCGCGACACCGCTCCCGGCCAACGCGGCCGCCGCATGCCGGTCACCACGGCGGGATGACGAGCACCAGCACCAGCGCCAGCACGACGGCGCCTATGAGCAACATCCAGTGGCTTCGTTTCATTGTTGAATCACCTCGACATGACATTGGTCAACGGATACGGGGCCCGCGCCGGCGACAGCGCGACACACGACCGTCGGCGTTCGTCGGCACGCGATGTGCCCGCCTCCGGGAAGGGGACAGACCTGCGACAGACCCGGCGCGCTGCAGCGCGCAGCCCCCGCAGGACCGGCGTGCGCCGTCGAAGCCGCGGGCGTGGCGCGCGACACCGGTGTTGCGCCAAGGTCTGCCGCGCGCACGTCGTGGGCACCGGGCGCTGCATGCACCGTTGACCACACCCGATGCCGGCGGCGGCACCGCCATTGCGGCAGCGTGGCCGGGCGCGGGTGCGGCTCGGCGGCAACCGTGGATGGGTCCACGTGGACCACGCAACGATGGCGCCGGCAGGCAGGCGGCAACCCGCGCGGATCCGCGGCCAATGGCGCAGCAGGGTGACCCCCACCCCATCATGACGCGTACGCTGCTCAATACGCCGCCACGGCACTGGACCAGATCGACTGCGCCATGATCGCCGCAAGCGCGCCGAGCGACATGTAGACAACGGCTGAAAAGCTGCGCGAGAGCAAGCGCTTCATCACCCTTCTCCTGCGGTACGGCGGGAGCACTGTCATAGCGCCCGCGACGTGACCGGCGCGGGAAGATCGGTGCAGGTGCCGTGAATGCCCCGCTTGACCGCGGCCGCCAGCATCCAGCCCATGGCATTCCCGCCACGAAACACCGCCACCCAACCTGGCGTGGCATCGCCACGCGGGCGGTGGTTGCGCCCGCCACGGCACGCATGGCGTCGTTTGCGCGGAACGCACCTGCGCTGCTCCCGTGCATGCGACTGAGTGCCCCTTTCACGGGCCGCGGCTTGCCCCGCATCTGGCACAGGCCGCATGTCACGCCGCCGGCGCCCTCCCCCGCCGCCGGCATCGTGGCGCCCTGCCTCTCCCCTGCGTTTCCTGCCGGGGCGCACGCACCGCCACGTGCAGGCGCCTGCAGGCAGCACCGGTGGCCGGGCTGCAGTACCGGCCTTGCCAGGCAGACCTACCAGCAGGCCTCGTGGACCTTGTTGTCCCATTCACTGGAAAGCGCGAACCCACGCTTCAGCCCGGCTTTGCGGAAGGCCGCTTCCCGCTGCCGCCTGGCTTTGGCGCATGCGCTCTCCACCGCGCGGGCGTTGCGCCGCGCCGGAGCCAGGCGGCGCGATCGCGGCTCGCCCCTCGCCGCCGGCGGCACCACCACGGATGGCGCCGCCGGCGGCAGGCGCAGGACGGTCCATGCCTTGGCAGGCGGTCCTGCGCACGGCAACGACTGGTACGACACCTGGCCGTCGTCGAGACACTTGAACACCTGCATCGGCACTGCCCGGGGTGGCCCGGCCGCCGCCAGCAGGAACAGGATGCCCATGGGGATTCCAAGGGTCGCCATCGCCGACTCCGTTCAGCCATTTCCGGAGCCATGCTGAGGCAGGCAACGCGGCGGAAACATCGCCTTCCGGCCTCGCCTCGCGTCGGCGCGATACCCGGTTCGAGGTCAGGCAACCCGCCGATGCGCGCATGCAATTTTTTTTCACAAATGGCTTGCTCGGCCCGAAAAGCCGGGCTATCATTTCGTTCTCGGCAACAACGCAACAACGGGGCCATAGCTCAGCTGGGAGAGCGCCTGCATGGCATGCAGGAGGTCAGCGGTTCGATCCCGCTTGGCTCCACCAAATCCGGACATTAGGCCGTCCGGAAGCCGAAAAAATTTGATGAAGTTTACGCGTCCCCATCGTCTAGAGGCCTAGGACATCACCCTTTCACGGTGGCGACCGGGGTTCGAATCCCCGTGGGGACGCCATTCATCGAAAAACAAAGACCCAGGCAGTCACAGGGTCTTTTTTGTTGGAGTCATTGCCCTGCCCAACAGGCAATGAGGAAGAAAGAGCTTCCACTCCAACGAAGAGTCCGGTAGTATTCCGCGCTCGAAAATTTGGATACGGGGCCATAGCTCAGCTGGGAGAGCGCCTGCATGGCATGCAGGAGGTCAGCGGTTCGATCCCGCTTGGCTCCACCAAATCCGGACATTAGGCCGTCCGGGTTGAATGAAAACGAAGCATACGCGTCCCCATCGTCTAGAGGCCTAGGACATCACCCTTTCACGGTGGCGACCGGGGTTCGAATCCCCGTGGGGACGCCAATTCAAGGAAGCTCTGCCCAGGCAGGGCTTTTTTGATGCCTCGGGAAAAGACGTGCGCGCCGCTGCCGGCCTGCAGGGCGGCTCACTGCGGCCGCACGGCCCTGTGCAGGGCCTGACGCAGGTCACTTCCGACATAGGGCTTGATCAGCTTCACGCCCGCATCGAATATCCGCGGCAACCGCGCCGCATCCATGCCGGTGGCGACCAGAAAGGGAATGCCGCGCCCCGCGAGCACCTCGGCAACCGGCGTACTGTCCTCGTCGTCGGCCAGGCAGAAATCCAGGAACGCCAACTGCGGCTGCAGTGCGTCGATCATGCCCAGCGCCGATTGCACGGTCGCGGCTACGCCGACCACGCGCATGCCCTCACGCTCGAGCTGCAGTTGCAGCAGGGTCGCGTTCAAATCGTCGTTCTCCACGATCATCACACGCATGGAGTGCAGCGGATCCATCGCCATCCCTTGGTCTCGGATGCGGGAAGTATAGCCAGCGCCACCCGCGCCCACTTTGCGAAAACAGCCGCCCGGACCTGCCCAACCCGGAGGCCCTCCGTTATACTTGCGCCCCTGCCAGCCGAAGTGGCGGAATCGGTAGACGCAGCGGACTCAAAATCCGCCGCCCTTAAAAGCGTGTGGGTTCGAGTCCCACCTTCGGCACCAGCACAGCAAAAAGCCAGGCAGCGATGCCTGGCTTTTTTGCGTCCCTGGCCCTGGCGCGGGTGCATGGCGGAAGGCCGGGCGACAGGCCCTCCGCCATGGGCGCGATCAGCGCCGCATCAACCGCGACGCGCGCGCGCGAACGCCTCGGCCAATGCGTTGTTGGCCGGTGGCGCGGCGCTGCCGGGACGCGCCCCCGCGCGGGCGCACCACGCCCCCCCTCGCGGCGCCCGGCCGTGCCCTGCCCCGCCCCTGGTCCGCTCCCCTGTCCGGGCGCCGGGCCGGGGCCGGGCTGTCGTCCAGGCGACGGGTCAATGCGATGCGCTTGCGGGCGACATCGACCTCCAGCACCTTCACCTTGACGATATCGCCGGCCTTGACCACGTCGCGCGGATCCTTGACGAAAGTATCCGACAGCGCGGAGATGTGGATCAGCCCGTCCTGGTGCACGCCGATGTCGACGAACGCGCCGAAGGCGGCCACGTTGCTGACCACGCCCTCCAGCACCATGCCCTCGCGCAGGTCCTTGATGTCTTCCACGCCGTCGGCGAAGCGCGCCGCCTTGAACTCGGGGCGCGGGTCGCGGCCGGGCTTCTCCAGTTCCTTCAGGATGTCGCGCACGGTCGGCACGCCGAAGGTCTCGTCGGTGAACTGCTCGGCCTTGAGCCCGCGCAGGAAGCTGCCGTCGCCGAGCAGCGCCTTGATCGGCCGCTGCGCCGCGGCGACGATGCGCTCGACCACCGGGTAGGCCTCGGGATGCACGGCCGAGGCGTCCAGCGGCTCGTCGCCATCGGCGATGCGCAGGAAGCCGGCGCACTGTTCGAAGGTCTTGTCGCCCAGGCGCGGCACTTTCAGCAGGTCGCGACGGCGCCGGAACGGGCCGTTCTCGTCGCGATGGCGGACGATGTTCTCGGCCACCGTCGACGACAACCCCGACACCCGCGACAACAGCGCGGCCGAGGCGGTGTTGACGAACACGCCCACCGCGTTGACGCAGTCCTCGACGCGCGCGTCCAGCGCCCGGGCCAGGCGGAACTGGTCCACGTCATGCTGGTACTGGCCGACGCCGATCGCCTTGGGCTCGATCTTGACCAGTTCGGCCAGCGGATCCTGCAGCCGCCGCGCGATCGACACCGCGCCGCGCAGCGACACGTCCAGATCGGGAAACTCACGCGCAGCGAACTCGGAGGCCGAATACACCGAAGCGCCGGCCTCGCTGACCACCACCTTCTGCAGCTTCGGGTTGTCGCAGGCCTTGATGACCTCGCCGGCGAGCTTGTCGGTCTCGCGGCTGGCGGTACCGTTGCCGATGGCGATCAGCTCGACGTTGTACTTGACGCACAGGTGGCGGAGCGTCTGCAGCGACTGCTCCCACTGGCGCCGGGGTTCGTGCGGATAGATGGTTTCGGTGGCGAGCAGCTTGCCGGTGGCGTCGACCACGGCGACCTTGCAGCCGGTGCGGATGCCCGGGTCCAGCCCCAGCACGGTCTTGGGGCCGGCCGGCGCGGCCAGCAGCAGGTCCTTGAGGTTGTCGCCGAATACGGCGATGGCCTCGGCCTCGGCCTTTTCGCGGGCCTGGTTGAACAGGTCCAGCAACAGGTGCATGTGCAGCTTGGCGCGCCAGGTCAGGCGGCACGCATCCAGCAGCCAGCGGTCCGCGGCACGGCCCTGGTCGGCGACGCCGGCACTGCGCGCCACCCGGCCCTCGGCGTACTGGTGGCCGGCGTCGGCGTCGCTGCCCGGGTCCAGTTCCAGGAACAGGATTTCCTCGCGGCGCGCGCGGAACAGCGCCAGCAGCCGGTGCGAGGGAATCTTCGCCAACGGCTCGGCATGCTCGAAGTAATCGCGGTACTTGGCGCCTTCGGTTTCCTTGCCTTCGGCGACGCGGGCACGGATCACCCCGACCTCGCCCAGCCACTGCCGCAGCTCACCCACCAGTGCCGCATCCTCGCCCCAGCGCTCCATCAGGATCGCGCGGGCGCCTTCCAGCGCGGCCTTGGCATCGGCCACGCCCTTTCCGGCATCCACGAAGCCGGCGGCAAAGGCCTGGGGATCGCGGGTCGGGTCGGCGAGCAGGCCGTCGGCCAGCGGTTCCAGCCCGGCCTCACGGGCGATCTGCGCGCGGGTGCGGCGCTTGGGCTTGTACGGCAGGTACAGGTCCTCCAGCCGCGACTTGGTGTCGGCGGCCAGGATCTCGTTGCGCAGTTCGTCGCTCAGCTTGCCCTGTTCCGCGATGCTGGCCAGCACCGCGGCACGGCGGTCTTCCAGCTCGCGCAGGTAGGTCAGGCGCACTTCCAGGTTGCGCAGCTGGGTGTCGTCCAGGCCGCCGGTGACTTCCTTGCGGTAGCGGGCGATGAACGGGACGCTGGCACCTTCGTCGAGCAGCGCGATGGCGGCCTTGGCCTGCGCGGGCTGGGCGCCGATCTCGTCGGCGATGGTCTGCGCGATCTGCTGCGCGAGCTTGCTGTCTTGCATGGATTCCAGGGGGCTACCGCTACTGGGGAAGCCCGCATTCTGGCAGCGCGTCCCGGGAGGGGAAAGCCATTGACAGCCCGGCCCGGGATTGCTTCGCGGCGCGGCGACCGGCGGCTAGCCGAGGTGCCGGCTCAGGCGCTGGAACGCGATATCGTCGCGCAGGCTTTCCAGCACCATCACCCGCATGCGGCCGCGGCCGCTGACGTCCATCACCCGTTCCACGTAGATCTCGGGGCCTGCCTCGGTATCCCTGCGGGTCTTGCTGAAGCCATAGGGCACCACGCCCTTCTCGCCATCCTTGCTGCCACCGATATAAAGAACGACTGCCATGGTGACCGGTACTCCTGTTGCGTCTGTAACGGGCCCACTCTAGGTGGGCGGGCGTTACCAGGATGTACAAAAAAAGTTGATGCGCCATGACGCGCCGGTTGCATGCCGAAGACAGGCGCCGGCCACCGCTCATCGCAGGCGCGGCCACCAGCCGCGCCCCTGCAGCGCATAGCGGTCGGCGGCGCGTTCGAACGGGTTGCGCACGCTGACCCCGCCGCAGGCCAGGTAGACCGGCAGGAACAGCGGCCCCAGCACCATGTACTGGAACACATGCGCGCGCTCATGGTCGCCGAGCCGCACCGGCGGATGCAGGCAGCGGCCCGCACGGTGCTCGTAGGTCGCGCAGGCCACGTCCAGGCTGTCGCCGGTGTGCAGGATCACCATGCCCAGCGTGATCGCGCCGCCCGGGCCCCACGGCCAGCGGTGGAATACCAGCGCGCAGTCGCGGCGGTTCCAGCGCGGCCGCGCTCCGGCCGGCATGCCCGCCAGGCCCGCCACCAGGCCGAACAGGGTGTTGGGCGCCGTCCACAGCGCGCCCAGCGCGCATGCCAGGCGCAGGGCCCATGCCGCCACGCGCCCGTGCCTGCCCGCGGCCGCGCCGCCTGGAAGATGCATTGGAACCGTCAACCGCCGCGCAGCCGCAGCAACTGCTGCCGGAACCAAGGCGCGGCGTCCTGCTCGGCGTGGCCGGGACAGGCCACCCGGTAGGGCTTGCCGCTGAGGCTGCTGCGGCTGGCGGCACGCTCGATGAACTGCTCGGCGGTGTCGGCCAGGCCACGCTTGAGCAGGTAATCGTACTTGCGCTGCAGGTGGCTGCGCGCCTCGCCGGCATCGTGCCAGCTACCATTGCGCTGGAAGCGGCATCCGGAACTGGCCAGCGCCTGCATCAGCCCGTCGATCTCCTGCCGGGCGGTGGCGTCCGGCGCGGCCGGCAGGGTAGCGGGAACCGCCGCCAGTCCCAGCCCCAGCAACACCGCCAGCAGCGGGCCGTGGCTCATGTCCGCGCGCTCAGCCAGTCGTGGATGGCGGCGGGCACTTCGCGCTGTGCCCGCGCCGACACGTAGATGCCGATATGGCCACCCCGGAAGCCCACTTCGGTGTAGTCGCTGCTGCCGGTGCGTCCGCGCAGTGCCCGCGACGCCGCCGGCGGCACCAGGTGGTCCTGTTCGGCGTAGATGTTGAGCACCGGCATCCGCAGCTTTTCCAGGTCCACCGCCTCGGCGCCGATGTGGATGCCGCCATGCATCAGGCCATTGCCCTGGTAGAACTGCTTGACGAACTCGCGGAACGCCTCGCCGGCCAGGTCGGGCGAGTCGAAGATCCATTTCTCCATGCGCAGGAAATCCTCCAGCGCCTGCCGGTCGTCCAGGATGTCCACCAGCCCCACGTACTTCTGCACGTTGAGCCGGAACGGCTTGAGCATCAGGTAGCTGGCGTTCATCAGGTCGGCCGGGATGTTGCCCAGCGTATCGACGAACAGGTCCACGTCGACGTGCCGCGCCCAGTGCGAGAGCATGTTGTCGGGCGTGTGGAAATCCACCGGGGTGACCATGGTGACCAGGTTGCGCACCTTGTGCGGACGCAGCGCGGCGTAACACAGCGAGAACACCCCGCCCTGGCAGATGCCCAGCAGGTTGGGCGGGCCGCCGTGCTGCGCCTGCAGGTGGTCGACGGCGCCATCGAGGAAACGCAGCAGGTAGTCCTCCAGGGTGAGGAACCGCTCGGAACGGTCCGGGTAGCCCCAGTCCAGCACGTACACATCCTGGCCGGCGGCGAGCAGTTTCTGCACCAGCGAGCGGCCATCCTGCAGGTCCACCATGTACGGCCGGTTGACCAGCGCGTAGACGATCAGCAGTGGCGGCCGCTGCCCGGACGGCGCCGCGCCACCGACAAAGCGGTACAGCGTGACCTTGCCGTCGCGCCACACCGGCTGGCGTTCGGTGACGCCATAGTCGACGTCCTCCACGCCCGGCAACAGCTTCAGCCCGTCGGCCAGCTTCTGCTGCAGCTGCAGCGTTTCCTGCAGCAGGTCGTCCATGCCGAACCCGAGCGGCCCCTTCATGGCCCGCCTCCACGCCGCGACCTGGCCGGGCGGGACGCACTGCTGGGTGCGCCGGCACTGCCGGGTGCGGCCGGCTTGCTGGTTTTCCTGGCCTTGGTTGCCGCGGGCCGGTCCTGCGGCGCGGTGCCGGCGCTGCGCGCGGACTTCGCCCTGGCCCGGGGCGTCGCGGGCGCCGACGGCGGGGCGGCCGCGGCATTGCCGGCAGCCATGCGCCGCATCCAGCGCTCCAGTTCGGCGATGCGGCGATGGGCCGCATCCATCTCGGTACGCGTGGGTACCCCCATCAGCTCGCAGGCGCGCTCCAGCTCGTGCTGGGTGGCGGCGCGCAGGCGCATCTGGGTGTTGGCCAGATCGGCATAGATGCGCTGGAAATCCTCGGACATGGCAACCGTGGCGTAGGCCTCTTCGGCGGCGTCGATCCACAGGTCGAACATCGCGCGGGCGCTGGTGAGCTGGCTGCCCGGCGCCTCGTGTTCGGCCAGCTTGGCCTCGAAGCGGTGGAAGGCGTCGTCCAGCACCCCGCGGATGGAGCCGACATAGGCCTGCATGCGGGCCTGGTGTTCCTGCTGCGCACGCAGCAGGGCCTGCCAGCGCGCCTGGTGTTCGCGCGCGGGACCGAACGCCGGGGCGTTCAGCCAACCGTCCTCGCCATGACCGGCCTGCAGCGCGTGGACGAAATCGCGTATCCAGGGCTGGTCGCCCAGCGCGTTGCCACCGCGGGCCGCATCGAGCATCCAGCGGATCATGGCGTCGCCCTGGCCCTCGACGGCGTCGCGCCAGGCGCCAGCGACTTCGGCGGCGCTGCTGTCGCGGCCGGCGAAACGCGCCGCGACCTGCTGCATCGTGCCCAGCCAGTCGCCGGCCTGCTGCTGGAAGCGCGCGCCGAGTTCATGCACCTGTGGCGTGGCGCCGGTGCCGACCAGCCGCGCCCACTGCGCGATGCCCTCCTGCCAGGGAAAGGACTCGGCGGCGCCTGCGCCGCCCCGGCCCACGGCCTGCTGCCATGCCTCCCAGGCGCGCTTCAGGCCGGCGTCGAACCCCGTGCTGTCGTTGTCGTCGGCCACTGCCCTTGCCCTGCTCCGCCGTTGTCGCGGCGATGATAGCAACGCGGCCGCGTCGCCGCGGTCAGGGTTTGGGAATATGCAGGGTCTTGCTGATCATCAGCGAGCCCGACAGTGCGAACAGCAGGACCAGCGGATGCAGCTGCCACGGTCCCAGCTGCCAGACGCCGCCCCACAGGCTGGCGCCGATCGCGCCGAAATGCGCTGCCACCGCCAGCAGGATCACCAGCGCCAGGCTGGTGGGAATGGGGGTTCCCTCGAAGTACGGGACCTTGTCCGAGTCGCCGGCGATTTCCTCGGCGGTGACGTTGTAGCGCGCCAGCCGGCTGACGCCGCAGCAGACGAAGTAGCTCAGCACCAGCCAGTCCCAGCCGCCCTGCATGCCGCAGGCGTAGGCCAGCGCGGCGGGTGCGACGCCGAAGGAGATCACGTCGGCCAGCGAATCCAGTTCGCGCCCCAGGGTGGAGGACGATTGCCGCCAGCGGGCGATGCGGCCGTCGAGCGCGTCGAACACGAACGCCAGCGGGATCAGCGCCATGCCGAACAGCAGGAAACCGCGCTGGCCGTCCTGCAGGAAGCGCATCGCCGCGAACACCGCGCCGGTGCCGCAGAAGGCGTTGCCCAGGGTGAACCAGTCCGCGAGCCGGAACTCGCGCAGCATCGAGAAATGGCGTTTCATGTCGGGTTTCCGGATCATGGCGGCGTCAGCCTAGCGCGATTGCCGTGAATACGGCCATGTCGGATGCGCACGGCGCCGGTGCGGCCAGGTGAGCCAAGGTGAGCGGCGGCGGCTTACAGCCGCGTATAGCTCCACGACTGCATGCGCCCGTCGCGATACGGCATCACTCCATGGAACGGCCGCGGATCGGCGTCGAACACCAGCGGCAGGAAATGGCGGTCACCTTCCCACAGCGGCAACGATTCGAGCTGGTCCACCGGCACCCACTCCAGCGTGCCTTCGGGGTTGGACTGCAACGGGGTACCGGTCCAGTCATCGATCACGAACACGAACGCGAACCAGTCCTCGCCCTGCTTGCCGAAGCCCGGCCAGCTGAGCGTGCCGCGCAGGCGGGTGGTGCCGCATTCGATCCCGGCTTCCTCGCGGATCTCGCGGTGCATGCAGGCCAGCGCGTCCTCCTGCGGCTCCATCTTGCCGCCCAGTCCGTTGTACTTGCCCAGGTGCATGTCGCCGGGACGGGTGTTGCGATGGATCATCAGGGCCTGGGTGCCGTCCTTGGACAACACGTAACCCAGGGTGGCGAGAATCGGGGTATAGGGCATCGGACTCGGAGCGCGCGGCGAAAACCCGCAGTATGACCGATCGCCCCGCGGCACGACGGCCGCGCCGGGCCTAGACCAGCACGCCGGCCTCGTCGAGGCGGCGCAGCGTGGCCACGCCATGGCCGCGTTCTGCCAGGTACTCCAGCCACTTGCCGAGGAACGTGTTCATGCGCAGGCGGTGGCTGACCAGTTCGTCCGCGGGCGGGTACATGCCCATGACGTCCTGCCAGCGCCGCCCGACATAGCAGTGTGTGGTCTCCACCTGCCGCGCATCCCGGTACAGGCGCACGTAGGCCGATGGATCGGGCTCGCCGGTCAGCGGATCGAGGATGCCGTAGGTCATGCGCAGTTCGACCGTGTAGCGGTGGCACTCGATCACGTCCAGGTACAGGTCCAGGCCGTCGCCGATGGACGAGGCGTAACGCCCCGGGTGCAGGCGGTCCGGCGCGAACAGCCGCATCAGGTGCTGGTAGTTTTCCGCGTACAGCCCCATCAGCCAGCCGAGGCGGCCCAGCCGGGGAATGCGATCGACGCGGGAAAGAGCCTGGTTCATGCGCCGATCCTACACGGCGCCCCGGCCGCGGCATGCGCCCCGGGTTCAGAACATCTCCCGCTGCAGCCCCAGCGTGCCCAGCACCTTGCTGGAGATCTCCTCGATCGAGGTATGGGTGGTGCTCAGGGTCGGGATGCGTTCCATCCTGAACATGGTTTCGGCCGCGGCCACCTCGCGCCGGCAGACCTCGGCACTGGCATAGCGGGAGTTGGGCCGCCGTTCCTGGCGGATCTGCTGCAGCCGCTCGGGGTCGATGGTCAGCCCGAACAGCTTGTTGCGGTAGGGTCGCAGGCGCGGCGGCAGGCGGTCGCTTTCCAGGTCCTCCTCGGTCAACGGATAGTTGGCCGCGCGGATGCCATAGTGCAGCGCCAGATAGATGCAGGTCGGCGTCTTGCCCGCGCGCGACACGGCCACCAGCACCACGTCGGCCTCGTCGTAGTTCACCGCGATGCCGTCGTCATGGCTCAGCGCGAAGTTCATCGCATTGATGCGGCGGTGGTAGGTGTCGAAATCCACCATGCCGTGGGCCTGGCCGATCCTGGAATGCCGGGTCGACTCCAACTCCTGCTCCAGGGGGCCGATGAACGGCGCGAACACGTCCAGCACCAGCGCCCCGCTCTCCTCCAGGATCCGCCCCAGCGCCGAGTCCACGCAGGAGCTGACCACGATCGGGCGCACCTGGTAGCGCTCGCCGGCGGCACGGATGCGGCGCGCGGCCTCGTGCGCCTTGTCCACATCGTCGACGAACGACATGCGATCGGTCACGAAACTGAAGCCGGAGAACTGGGTCAACAGGCTGTGGCCCACGGTTTCGGCGGTGATGCCGGTACCGTCCGAGACATAGAACACCGGCCGGATCGCCGTCATGCAGGACTCCTTTGGAGGGGGGATGGCACGGGGGGCGGCGGATGACCCGCCGCTGTCCCGGGAAAGACAAGCACAAGACAAAGTAATGTCACAAGCTTGTGCCGCTTAGGTGTGCACTGCATCATATTGGCTTCTTCCTACGGACGTGGCCATACCAGCCCGCCTCGGGCGATGGCCTCAACGGAGCATCGCGCTTGAACGAGAACATCCTGTGGTTGCATGAACTGCGCCTGGCCGACCTGGCCCGCGTGGGGGGCAAGAATTCCTCGCTCGGCGAGATGATCGGCAACCTTGCCGGCCTGGGAGTCTCGGTGCCGGGCGGCTACGCCACCACGGCCGAGGCGTTCAAGGATTTCATCGCCCACAACGACCTGTCCAAGCGCATTTTCGACCGCCTGGCCACGCTCGACGTCGAGGACGTGAACGCCCTGACCGCCGCTGGCGGCGAGATCCGCGGCTGGGTGATCGACGCCCCGCTGCAGCCGGCGCTGGACAAGGACATCCGCGACGCCTACGCCCGCCTGTGCGCCGACAATGGCGGCGGCGAGGTGGCCGTGGCGGTGCGCTCGTCGGCCACCGCCGAAGACCTGCCCGATGCCTCCTTCGCCGGCCAGCAGGAAACCTTCCTCAACGTCACCGGCGCCGACGACGTCGTGCGCAAGGTCAAGGAAGTGTTCGCCTCGCTGTACAACGACCGCGCCATCGCCTACCGCGTGCACCACGGCTTCAAGCACGAGGACGTGTTCCTGTCCGCCGGCGTGCAGCTGATGGTGCGCTCGGGCGTGGGTTCCTCCGGCGTGCTGTTCACCCTGGACACCGAGTCCGGCTTCCGCGACGTGGTGTTCGTCACCTCCTCGTTCGGCCTGGGCGAGATGGTCGTGCAGGGCGCGGTCAACCCCGACGAGTTCTACGTTTACAAGCCCACGCTGCAGGCCGGCAAGCCGGCGATCCTGCGCCGCGCGCTCGGCAGCAAGGCGATCCGCATGGTGTATTCGGACGTCCCCGGCGAGCGGGTCAAGGTCGAGGACACCCCGGCCGCGCTGCGCAACACCTTCTCCATCAGCGACGAAGACGTGCACGAGCTGGCCCGGCAGGCACTGACCATCGAGAAGCACTATGGCCGCCCGATGGACATCGAGTGGGCCAAGGACGGGGTCAGCGGCAAGCTGTTCATCGTGCAGGCACGCCCGGAAACGGTGAAATCGCGCAGCCACGCCACCCAGATCGAGCGCTTCGCGCTGACCGAGAAGGGCGGCAAGGTACTGGCCGAAGGCCGTGCGGTCGGCGCCAAGATCGGTGCCGGCGTGGCGCGCGTGGTCAAGACCCTGGACGACATGAACCGCGTGCAGCCCGGCGACGTGCTGATCGCCGACATGACCGACCCCGACTGGGAGCCGGTGATGAAGCGCGCCTCGGCCATCGTCACCAACCGCGGTGGCCGCACCTGCCACGCGGCGATCATCGCCCGCGAGCTGGGCGTGCCGGCCGTGGTCGGCTCGGGCAACGCCACCCAGGTGATCGAGGACGGCCAGCTGGTCACCGTCAGCTGCGCCGAGGGCGATACCGGCTTCATCTACGAGGGCAAGCTGGGCTTCGAGCGCGCGACCACCGACCTGGGCAACATGCCGCCGGCGCCGCTGAAGATCATGATGAACGTGGCCAACCCGGAACGCGCCTTCGATTTCGGCCAGCTGCCGAACGCCGGCATCGGCCTGGCCCGCCTGGAAATGATCATCGCCAGCCACATCGGCGTGCACCCGAACGCGCTGCTCGAATACGACCGCCAGGACGAGGCAACGAAGAACAAGATCGACGAGAAGATCGCCGGCTACAAGGACCCGGTGAGCTTCTACGTGGATCGCCTGGCCGAGGGCATCGCCACCCTCACCGCCTCGGTCGCGCCGAACCCGGTGATCGTGCGCCTGTCGGACTTCAAGTCCAACGAGTACGCCAACCTGATCGGCGGCAGCAACTACGAGCCGCATGAAGAGAACCCGATGATCGGCTTCCGCGGCGCCAGCCGCTATGTCGACCCGAGCTTCTCGGCCGCGTTCGCCCTGGAGTGCCAGGCCGTGCTGCGCGTGCGCAACGAAATGGGCTTGGACAACCTGTGGGTGATGATCCCGTTCGTGCGCACCCTGGAGGAAGGCCGCAAGGTGGTCGAGGTCCTGGCGCAGAACGGCCTGAAGCAGGGCGAGAACGGGCTGAAGATCATCATGATGTGCGAGGTGCCGTCCAACGCACTGCTCGCCGATGAGTTCCTGGAGATCTTCGACGGCTTCTCGATCGGCTCCAACGACCTGACCCAGCTGTCGCTCGGCCTGGACCGCGATTCCTCCATCGTCGCCCACCTGTTCGACGAGCGGAACCCGGCGGTCAAGAAGCTGCTGTCGATGGCGATCAAGGCCGCACGCGCCAAGGGCAAGTATGTCGGCATCTGCGGCCAGGGCCCGTCCGACCATCCGGACCTGGCCGAATGGCTGATGCAGGAAGGCATCGAGTCGGTGTCGCTGAACCCGGACACCGTGGTCGATACCTGGCTGCGGCTGGCCAAGAGCAAGGCCGCCTCCTGAGCCGCGCCCGCCGGGCGACCGCTTGATCCATGACAGGCCCCGGGAAACCGGGGCCTGTTTTTTTTACTGCTTCTCGCCGCCCCGCCGTGCTCTGCGCCGCCGCTGTTGCCGCCGCCGAATTGCCGCCGCGGATGGCAGATGAAAACAGCGCCCCGATGCGGGGCGCTGCCTGAAGCGTACGGTTGTGGGAAGCGGACGCCTTCCCGCGGGGAACTCAGCGGCGGGCGGCCGCGGCATCCACCGCGGCGGTCTGCGTCACCACCTGGCCGTCGATCACCGGCAGGCGGTCGCTGGCCGGCTTGTCATCCATCCGCACCTTCTTTTCCTGGCCGTTGAAACGGTAGGTGACGTCATAGCCGACGGTGCGGCTGGCATTGCCCAGGGCGATGCGGCTGCCCGGCTGCTTGTCCATGCGCATGCTGCCGGTGCTGCCGTCGGCCTTGCGGTAGGTGACGTTGTAGCCGGTGACCCGCGACGATTCCGACGCGGTCTGCTCGGTATGGCACTGGCGCTCGGTACGCTGCACCACGCGGCCGCCGACATGGCGCTTGTCGATCTGGTTGCCGATCACGCCACCGGCCACGGCGCCGGCCGCGGTCGCCGCCTTGCGCCCGTCGCCCTTGCCCACCTGGTTGCCCAGCAGGCCGCCGATGACCGCGCCGGCCACGGTGCCGCCGACGTTGCCATCGCGCTCGGGCAGGCGCTCCTGCACCACCACGTCCTCGCACACCTCGCGCGGCACTGTGGTGGTGGAGGTTTCGCGGACCGGCTCGCTGCCGATGACCGTGGCGTAGGCCGGTTCGCTGCGGGTCACCGGCTCGACCTTGAGTACGTCGGCGTACTCCAGCATGCCCTGCTGCGGCGCCAGCGCGTTGCCGGCCGCGGCGTCGTCGGCCAGCGGGGTGTTGTCCAGTACCGGCGCCTGGCCCGGCGCCAGCGGTACGGCCTTGTCACGGGTACTCATGAACGCCGCCGTGGCGATGCCTCCCACCAGCAGGGCACCGGCAGCCACCAGAACAGTAGTCGTGTTGCTCTTCATCGTCTGCTCCCAGCGGGTCGTCCGCCTGTTGACCTGCGCGCAATTCCAGCACGATAAACCTGAACGAAGGCATCGCACGGACCCGCCCGCTCGTGAAATGCCGGCCGGCTGTCGCAATATTGCACCTGCCGTCCCCGTCCGCCGCCAAGGATCCCCCATGTCCAGTCCCCTGCTGCTGCCCTTCATGGAATGGGCGCGCAAGTTGCGCTACCCGACCCTGTTCAAGATCACGGCCGGCCTGTTCGTGCTGAGCCTGCTGCTGCCTGACCCGGTGCCCTTCATCGACGAGATCCTGTTCGGCCTGGGCACCCTGCTGCTGGCCAACTGGAAGCGGCGCAAGGATCCGGTTGCCGCCGTCGAGCCGCCCGCGCTGCCGCGCAAGCGCTGAACCATGCAGTTGGTGGACAGCCATTGCCACCTGGACGCCCCGGCGTTCGATGGCGACCGTGACGCGGTGCTGGCGCGCGCCGGTGCCGCCGGCGTGGCGGCGATGGTGGTACCGGCGGTCACCGCGGCGGGCTGGCCCGGGTTGCGCCAGGCCTGCGCCGCCAACCCCGCGCTGCATCCGGCCTACGGCCTGCACCCGATGTTCTTGGCCGAGCATCGCCCGCCGCATCTGGATGCGCTGCGCGCCTGGGTGGAGCGCGAGGCGCCCTGTGCCATCGGCGAGTGCGGGCTCGACTTCTTCGTCGAAGGCCTGGACGCCGACACCCAGCGCCAGTACTTCCACGCGCAGCTGCAGTTGGCGCGGGAGGCCGGGCTGCCGGTGATCGTGCATGCCCGCCGTGCCACCGAGGAAGTGATCCACACCCTGCGCCGCGTGGGCGGCCTGCGCGGGGTCGTCCACAGCTTCTCGGGCAGCCCGGAACAGGCGCGGCAGCTGTGGGACCTGGGCTTCCTGATCGGCCTGGGCGGACCGCTCACCTACCCGCGCGCCAACCGCCTGCGCACGCTGGTGGCGACCATGCCGCTGGAGTTCCTGCTGCTGGAAACCGACGCGCCCGACCAGCCCGATGCCGCCATCCGCGGCCAGCGCAACGAACCGGCGCGGTTGCCCGCCGTGGCCGCGGCCATCGCCGGCCTGCGCGGGCAAACGGTGGAGGAGATCGCCGCGCGCACCAGCGAGAACGCGCGGCGCCTGTTCAAGCTGCCGCCTGCATGATCCGCGGCGCCGGCGACCGTGACAACGGCGCGGGCCGACACCGGTTGCCGCGCTACGGCGTGATCAGGCCTTCGGCTTGAGCAGCATTTCCAGGGCCTTGCCGACCGCGGCGAAGGCGAACGCGCCGGTGATGTGGGTCGCCGCGCCGAGGCCGGCACCACAATCGAGCTTCAGCGCCGCGTCGGCGCCCAGGTTGGGGCGCAGCCCGCAGACGCTGCCATCGGCCTGCGGGTATTTCACGTTCTCCAGCGAGTAAACCGCCGGTACGCCGAAATAACGCTGCGGGTTCTTGGGGAAGTTGAATTCGCCGCGCAGCTTCTTGCGGATCAGCGCCAGCATCGCGTCGTGCTCGGTGCGCGACACGTCGCGCACCCGTACCAGGGTCGGGTCGGTGCGGCCGCCCGCCGCGCCCACCGTGATCAACGGCAGCTTGCGGCGTCGGCACCAGGCGATGGCCTCCACCTTCACCCGGAAGCTGTCACAGGCGTCGATGACCAGGTCGAAACCGCGATCCAGCAGCTCGGCCATGTTGGCTGCGGTCAGGAATGCTTGCACCGGTTCGATGCTGGCATCGGGGTTGATCGCACGGCAGCGCTCGGCCATCGCCACCGCCTTGTTGCGCCCGTACTGGCCGGCCATCGCCGGCAGCTGCCGGTTGGTGTTGGACACGCAGATGTCGTCGGCGTCGATCAGGGTCAGGTGGCCGACCGCCGAACGCACCAGCGCCTCCACCACCCAGGACCCGACGCCGCCCATGCCGATCACCGCCACCCGGCTGGCGGACAGCCGTTCGATGGCGCCGGCGCCATACAGCCGGTCGATGCCGGCGAAACGTTCGCGCAGTTGTGCTTTCATCCGCGCATTCTAAACGTGGCCGCAAAGGTGCCGTGCGTCGTACCATCGGTGCATTCCCCAAGGAGCCCGGGCCCATGACCGAACCCAGCCGCACCCAGTCCAACGCATCCCGCTACCTGTTCGTGCTGATCGCCGGCCTGCTGATCGGCGGGGTCGCCACCGTGATGGCGATGCGGGCCATCCAGGCGCGGCAGGATCCGTTCCCGCACAGCCTGATGAATGTCATGGCACGCCAGTCCCAACTGCTGGGCGACAGCCGCAAGCAGAACCGCTGCACGATCAACGACTCGACCCCGCGCCTGCAGACCCTGCGCCTGCTGACCAACGACCTGGACCTGGCCTTCCCCGGCCTGCGCGACGATGCGCGCTTCCAGCAGCACGCAAGCCGCTTCCGCGCCACCTTGAACGACGCCCTGGCCGCGCCCCGGCCGACTGCACCGCACTGGCCGCGGTCACTGAACAGCTTGGAAACGACTGCAAGGCCTGCCACCAGGATTTCAGGTGATTCGACCCGGGTTTCACGCGTGGTTGGCTCGCCATTCACGCGTGAAAAGGGAGGATTCACCCTGCCGGGTATGGCCATACCCGCTACCCATCTGGCAAGGAGAATCACCATGAAGATCCAGTTGATCGCTGCGGGCGCCATCGCCAGCCTGGCCCTGGCCGGCTGCGCGACCTCCCCGGGCTATGGCGGCAGCTATGGCGGTGGCTACAACAATGGCGGCTACAACAACGGCGGTTACAACACCACCCGCTGCGCCGATTGCGGCATCGTCACCCGCATCGACACGGTGGCCTCGGGCCGCACCGCACCCTCGGCCACCGGCGCCATCCTCGGCGGCATCGTCGGCGCCGTGGCCGGCCATGAAATCTCCAGCCACACCGGCGGCAGCAAGGGCAACCAGAACATCTCCGCGGCGGCCGGCGCGGCGGCCGGTGCGCTGGCCGGCAACAAGATCCAGCAGAACGTCACCGGCAATTCCTACGACATCCAGGTGCGGATGGACGACGGCCGGGTGATCGTGGTCAACCAGAAGGACCTGGGCGGCATCCGCGAGAACACCTACGTGCGCGTGGTCAACGGCCGCGTGGTGCTGCGCTGAGCCCGGCCCGCCCGCATGGAGCGCACGGAAAAGGCCCGCATCCGCGGGCCTTTTCCTTTCTGCGGTACCGCGTGTGGTATCAGACCGGCTGCACGGCGTCAGCCTGCAAGCCCTTCTGCCCCTGCACCACGGTGAAGGTGACCTTCTGGCCTTCCTTCAGGCTCTTGAAGCCCTGGGTCTGGATGGCGCGGAAGTGCACAAACACGTCTTCGCCATTCTCGCGGCTGATGAAGCCGAAGCCCTTGGCGTCATTGAACCACTTGACAATGCCGGTTTCGCGATCGGACATCTCGACTGACTCCCTGTTGCTCTCTCGTTTGATGGATACGCCCTGGAAGGCGGCTGACTGCAAGGAGGAAGCGAGGTGCAACGATGCAGCAAATCATGCGATCTACCCATCAGGCCACGATTCACGGTGACCTTGCCAAGCTCAGCGGCTGAAACTTAACCCGACCATAACCAAAAATCAATCGGCTAAAGACAATCTTGTCAACCCCTTTTGGTCCTCCCCCGGAACCTGCATGGACTATTCATTCATATTGTATCTGCTAGCGGCCGTGCTCGTGCTCGTCGGCCTGGCCGGCGTGATCCTGCCCGCGCTGCCCGGGCTGCCGCTGGTTTTCGCCGGCCTGCTGGTGGCGGCCTGGGCCGACGGGTTTGCCCACGTCGGCTGGCTGCCGCTGGTGGTGCTGGGCGCCCTTACCGCACTGTCCATCGTGATCGACGTGCTCGCCACCACCCTGGGGCGCAACGGCTCGGCGCCAGCCGGCTGGCGCTGGCCGGGTCGGTGCTGGGCACCATCGTCGGGCTGTTCTTCATGCCGGTCGGGCTGTTCGCCGGCCCCTTCGTGGGCGCCCTGCTCGGCGAATACCTGCATGGCCGCCGGCTGGGCCAGGCTGCCCGGGTGGGCCTGGGCACCTGGCTGGGCATCGTGCTGGGCGTCGCGCTCAAGCTCGGGCTGGCGGTGGCCATGCTCGGGGTATTCGCCGTCGCCTGGTTCGTCTGAACCGCGGGTACGGCACCCGTGACTCCCGCTGCACACGGGGATGACCGACAATCCCCCTGGATCACGCCCTGGCCGCAGGGCGCCTGCCCTTTGTACCGATGGACCGTTCCCGCATGCACATCTCCCGCGCCCGCCCCGCCCTGCTGCTGGCCCTGTCGGGCTGCTCCGCCGCCGTCCTGGCGCAGGAGTCGATCACCACGCCCGCTTCGCCGCAGGCCTGCTTCGCCCTGGATTCGGACGCTGCGCGCCTGAGCTGCTACGACAGCGCGCTCGGCCGCACCCCGGCCGATACCCGTGCCGCGGACGCCGCGGCCAGCGCCGCGCAGCAGACGCTCAAGGAGGCCAAGGCCAGCGCCCGCGAGGCCGAGCAGCCGCTGCCACGACGCAACGAGCTGTTCGCCCATGACGACCTGGCCTCGGCCGTGGCCAACGCCGGCCGGGGGTCGATGCTGGACAGTCGCTGGGAGCTGGCGAAAGACTCCAAGCTCGGCCTGTTCCAGCTGCGCGCCTACAAGCCGGTGTACCTGCTGCCCGCGTTCTGGAGCAGCAAGCCGAACCGGTTGCCGCACTCGCCCAACCCGGCCAACACCGCGACCGAGGCCGAGGACCTGGACGCCACCGAACTGAAGTTCCAGCTCAGCTTCAAGACCAAGGTCGCCGAGAACCTGTTCGGCGACAACGGCGACATCTGGGTCGGCTATACCCAGAGTTCGCGCTGGCAGGCCTACAACAGCGAGATCTCGCGCCCGTTCCGCGAGACCAACTACGAGCCCGAGGCCATGCTGGTGTTCCGCAACGGCTATTCGCTGTTCGGCTGGAACGGGCGCATGACCGGCATCAGCCTCAACCACCAGTCCAATGGCCGCAGCGACCCGCTGTCGCGCAGCTGGAACCGGGTGATCCTGAACGTCGGCCTGGACCGTGACAACTGGGCGATCATGCTGCGGCCGTGGTATCGCATCCCGGAGAACGGCCGCGACGACAACAACCCGGACATCGAGGATTACATCGGCCGCGGCGACGCCACCGTGGTCTACAACCGCAACGGCCACGAGTTCTCGGTGACCGCGCGCCATTCGCTGCGCGGCGGCGACCGCTCGCACGGTTCGGTGCAGCTGGACTACGGCTTCCCGCTCAGCCGGTTGCTGCGCGGCCACGTCCAGGTGTTCGACGGCTATGGCGAAAGCATGATCGACTACAACCACCGCGCCACCTATGTCGGCGTCGGCGTCTCGCTGTTGGAATGGTTCTGAAGGCAATGAAAGCAACGATCTGGCACAACAACCGCTGTTCGAATTCGCGCGGCGCGCTGGCCCTGCTGCAGCAGGCCGGCGCCGACATCGAGGTCATCGACTACCTGGCCACGCCGCCGGACCCGGCCACCCTGCGCCAGCTGCTCGACGAGATGGGCATCCCCGCGCGCGCGCTGCTGCGCAGCAAGGAACCCGCCTATGCCGAACTGGGGCTGGCCGACCGGCTCGACGACGAGGCCGCGCTGGTCGAGGCGATGGCGATGCACCCGGCGCTGATCAACCGGCCGATCGTGCGCACGCCCAAGGGCACCGCGCTGTGCCGCCCGCCGGAGACGGTGCGCACGCTGCTGTAGTCCTCGCGGGCACGCGCCGGCAACGGCGCAGGCCTCCGCGGCGGCGGGCAATGCCGCCGCCGGCCGCCACCACGCGCCCTGCACCCGGCAGGGCCGGACTTGTGGCCCTTCGCCGGGTACAGGCAGAATCGCGCGGCCCCTCGACAGGAAGTCCGCGCATGGCCCGACCGCACCGCTCCTTCTTCGCCCACGCGTCCGCGCTGCTGGGGCTGCTGAGCCTGATGGCGGTGGCCTGCTTCCACTTTCCCGAACTGCTGACCAGCCGCGAGTTCCGCGCCGTCTACAACGAACAGTTCGCCCGCCACCTGCTGCTGGTCGGCCTGGCCGCCGCGTTCGTGCTGGGCACGCTGGCCATCCTGCGCAACCGCAACAAGCGCATCGCCATGATCGGCGTCGGCAGCGCGACCCTCGCGGTGCTGCTGGGCGGCACCAACGTGCAGTTCGACGCGATCGGGCAGACCCCTTATTCGCTGGGACTGGACTGGTTCGTGCTGTCGCTGTTCTTCTCGGCGCTGGTGTTCGTGCCGCTGGAGCGCTACCTGGGCAAGCGCATGCTGTCGCCGCTGCGCCCGGGCTGGCGCACCGACGTGGCCTATTTCTTCATGAGCCACGTGCTGGTGCAGTTCATCCTGATCCTGGTCACCGCCTCCACCTCCACCCTCGCCGGGCTGGCCGCGTTCCCGGCGCTGAAGGCGGCGATCCAGTCGCTGCCGGTCTGGGCACAGTTCCTGATCGCGGTGTTCGTGGCCGACATGGCGCAGGCGCTGCTGCACCGCGCGTACCACAACATCCCGTGGCTATGGCGCTTCCACGCCGTGCACCATTCCAGCCGGCACATGGACTGGCTGGCCGGCTCGCGCATCCATATCGTCGAGATCGTGATGACCCGCAGCGCGGTGCTGCTGCCACTGCTGGTGCTGGGCTTCTCGACCCCGGCGGTGAACGCCTACGTGATCCTGGTCGGGCTGCAGGCGGTGCTGGCCCATGCCAACCTCGGGCTCCGCTTCGGCTGGCTGGAGTATCTGGTGGTGCTGCCGCGCTATCACCACTGGCACCACGCCCGGCAGCGGGAGTACGTGGACGTGAACTACGCCATCCACCTGCCGCTGGTGGACATGCTGATGGGCACCTTCAAGCTGCCGCGCGACCCGGCGCAGTGGCCGCAGGAGTACGGCGTGATGAAACTGGAAACGGTGCCCAAGGGCATCGTGCGCCAGCACCTGATGCCATTCCAGGGCGGCCGCAAATTCGACGATTACGTGGATTGAGCCGCCCCAGGCAGGCCCGTGCCCGGCAGCGCGCCCGCACGGGCGGGCAACGGCCGCGGCGCGGGTTCAGGTCCAGTCGCTGATGCCCTCGCGGCGGTAGACCTCGGCCAGCGCGGGGCGGTCCTTCATCCGCCGCGCATGCGCGGCCAGCACCGGCCAGGCGTCGCTCGGGCACGGCATGTTGCGCGACCAGCGCATCAGCATGGTCATCATGAAGTCCACCACCGAGAGCTGCGCGCCGAGCATGTACGGCCCCTCGTCCTGCAGGTGATCGGCCACCTGCTGCCAGGCCGCCTCCAACTGCACCCGGGCACGCCCCTTCACCGCGTCGATGTTGCCCTCGCCGGCCGGTTCATGCGGATAGAACCACGCCCGGTAGGCCGGCATCAGGGTGTAGACGCAGAAACACATCCAGCGGTAGTACGCGCCGCGCGCCGCGGTGCCGGGGGCCGGCGCCAGGCCCGCCTGCGGGTGCAGGTCGGCCAGGTGCATGGCGATGGCGGCCGACTCGGTCAGCACCTGGCCATCGATCAGCAGCGTCGGCACCCGGCCGGCCGGATTGATCGCCAGGTAACCGGGCGACTTCTGCTCGCGCCGCTCGAAATCGAGCTGGTGCAGCTCATGCTCGATGCCCAGTTCGATCAACAACCAGTGCACCACCAGTGAAGCGGTACTTTGCGATCCATACAGGACGACGGACATGCGGCTCTCCCTGGCAGTGGTGCGCCATCTTAGCGTCGCCGCGGCCGCCGCGCCGCGACTGCCTCCCGCCCGCCCAGGCCCGCCGTGGCGGGGTGGCCGCTCAGTTGCAGCCAGCCATGCAGCTGTTCAGCCGCTCGCCGCAGACCGCGGCCGCCGAGCGGTTCTGGCAGAACGCCTGCGAGGTCTGGCAGGCGCCGCGCAGTTCGGGGTTGGTGATCGTGTCGCACTGGTTGTCGCGGCTGGCCTGGCCGCAATCGCCGTAGCCGCGTGGATTGGCGTTGCAGCGCTGATAGGCGCTCTGGCAGTGGTTCACGCATGCGGCCGGGTCGTCGCGCGGTGGATCGCGCCACCCGCCGTCACTGGAGCACCCCGCCACCAGCAGGGTGACGCCCACCCGCACCGCCCACAGCCCTTTACGCATGTCTGCACGCCTCAAAGAGAAACGGCCCGAGCATACGCCCGGGCCGCTTCGAAGACACCGCCAGGGCGGCCGCACCTTACTCCACGACCACCGGGATCTTGCCGATGCGGGCCTGCCATTCGCGCGGGCCGGTGGTGTGCACCGACTCGCCGGTGGAATCGACCGCCACCGTCACCGGCATGTCCTGCACGGTGAACTCGTAGATCGCCTCCATGCCCAGGTCGGCGAACCCGACCACCTTCGAGGCCTTGATCGCCTTGGACACCAGGTAGGCCGAGCCGCCGACCGCCATCAGGTACGCCGACTTGTTGTCACGGATCGCGTCGATCGCGGCCGGGCCGCGCTCGGCCTTGCCGACCATGCCCAGCAGGCCGGTCTGCTCCAGGATCTGGCGGGTGAACTTGTCCATGCGGGTCGCCGTGGTCGGGCCGGCCGGGCCCACCACCTCGTCGCGCACCGGATCGACCGGGCCGACGTAGTAGATGAAGCGGCCCTTCAGGTCCACCGGCAGCGGCTCGCCCCTGTTGAGCATGTCGACCATGCGCTTGTGCGCGGCGTCGCGGCCGGTCAGCAGCTTGCCGTTGAGCAGCAGGGTCTGGCCCGGCTTCCAGCTGGCCACTTCTTCCGGGGTGATGGTGTCCAGGTCGACGCGGGTGCCCTTGGAGGCGTCGTAGGTGATCTGCGGCCAGTCTTCCAGCGACGGCGGGTCCAGCATCACCGGGCCGCTACCGTCCAGGGTGAAGTGCGCGTGGCGGGTGGCAGCGCAGTTCGGGATCATCGCCACCGGCAGGTTGGCGGCGTGGGTCGGGTAGTCCTTGACCTTGATGTCCAGCACCGTGGTCAGGCCGCCCAGGCCCTGCGCGCCAATGCCCAGCGCGTTGACCTTGTCGTACAGCTCCAGGCGCAGCTCCTCGGCACGGTTGGACGGGCCGCGGGCCTTGAGCTCGTTGATGTCGATCGGCTCCATCAGCGCTTCCTTGGCCAACAGCATCGCCTTCTCGGCGGTGCCGCCGATGCCGATGCCGAGCATGCCCGGCGGACACCAGCCCGCGCCCATGGTCGGCACGGTCTTGAGCACCCAGTCGACGATGGAATCGGACGGGTTGAGCATGGCGAACTTGCTCTTGGCCTCCGAACCGCCGCCCTTGGCCGCGACGATCACCTCCACGGTGTCACCGGGCACGACCTTGACGTTGACCACGCCCGGGGTGTTGTCCTTCGTATTGGTGCGCTTGCCGGCCGGGTCAGCCAGCACCGAGGCGCGCAGCTTGTTGTCCGGGTAGGCGTAGGCGCGGCGGATGCCCTCGTTGGCCATGTCCTCCACACCCATGGTGGCGTCGTCCCAGCGCACGTTCATGCCGATTTCCAGGAACACGGTGACGATGCCGGTGTCCTGGCAGATCGGGCGGTGGCCCTCGGCGCACATGCGCGAGTTGATCAGGATCTGCGCCATCGCCTCCTTCGCCGCCGGCGACTCCTCGCGCTCGTAGGCCGCGGCCAGGTTCTTGATGTAGTCGACCGGGTGGTAGTACGAGATGTACTGCAGCGCGTCGGCGATGGACTGGATGAGGTCTTCCTGCTTGATCGATGTCACGGCTTGCTCGAGGCTGGCGGGGGTTGAGCCGGGCATTTTACGCCCTGCCATCCATGGCGGGCGCCCTGTGGGCCATCGCTGCGCGATGTTGGAAACCGCTCCGGCGGTTTCCTGTCCGCCCCACCATCCGTCACGGGCTCCCGTCCATGACGGCCCATGGGGGAGTACCGCCATGACGCGCCGGCACGCCTGGCGGCTGCAATGGCCTCCACCGGCGGCAGGCCGCACAATACCGCCGCATGGGAACACTGGTCCTGATCCTCGACCTCATCGGCACCTTCGTCTTCGCCTTGTCCAGGGCGACGATGGGGGTGCGCCGGCGGTCGGACATCTTCGGCGTGCTGGTGCTGTCCTTCGCCGCCGCATTGGCCGGCGGCATCACCCGCGACCTGCTGATCGGCGCCACCCCGGTGGCGGCCATCAGCGACTGGCGCTATCCGGCCATCACTCTAACCGCGGGCATCGTTACCTTCTTCTGGGCGCCACTGATCGAGCGCATGCAGTACCCGGTGCGCATGTTCGAGATCCGCACTGGATAACATCACCCTGAAAGCCCCCGTGTATCGATTGCACCAACCTCGCCATCAAGCACCCTCAGACAGACAATATCCAGGAGTGGATCATGAAGAAATGGATTTATTTAATAATTACGATAAATGTAATATTTTTAAAAATTGCCAGTGCCGCTCTTCCGCCGTGGGCAGACTACGACAAGAAAGTAAGATCAGCCGAGGTGGTCGGCCCACTGAAGTCTGATCTTTTCGGCGATGCCATAAATGGATTTGACGGCACGGTGGAGTTCCGACACGTAGATGTAGACTTGCCTGGCAACAGCAATCTCCCGGTCTCTTTTTCTAGAAAATTGAAGATTCGCCCAATCCTGGCTTCGTCCCAGGCGAAGACATATGGCGGCGCGGGAGACTGGGAAATAGAGGTTCCACATCTTTCCGGCGTATTCGATGAACGCTATGGCTGGAGCGGATCCGGCCCCAATCCTGAGCCACGCTGCTCCTCCAACTTCTTTCCCAGAACAGCTCCACCATCGCGAATAGACGACATATTTTCAGGATTTACATTCAGCATACCGGGAGACGGCAAGAGGTCACTGATTGCCGTCAATCATCAGCAGTTTGTAAAGCAAGACGGTAAAATTAGGAAGTGGACGACAAGCAAACTGGATTCTGTTTCATGCACAAGCATGCTCGGAAATTATCCCGGCGAAGGCTTTGTGATAGAAACCACCTCCGGAATAAAATATTATCTAAATGTTGCAACCGAACGAAATGCAGGAGCAATGGGAAATTATGAAAATGGAGACTCGTACAATCGTGCCGAAATATTTTTTCTTGCCAGCAAAATTGAAGATAGATATGGTAATTGGGTTGAATATACCTACGACAATACGCCCAGCCGACTCCCCATAGCAATCACAGCCAGCGATGGTCGGCAGATCACAATTACCTATTCCAATGGAAGCGTTGCAACTGTGACAGCATCCGGAAGAACCTGGAGCTACCAGTATTCAACAACAGGACTCTCTACGGTCATACTTCCTGATGCAAGCAAGTGGACGTTTTCGTCGACAGCAGACATGCTCATGCCCGATATTTACTGGGCTGATCGACTGGGGCCCGGTTGTCTGGACGGCCCCCCATGACCGAACGAAGCCTATCACTCACTATCGGGCATCCATCCGGCGCCACTGGAACGTTCAACTTCAGCCATACTCAGGAATATAGATCAGGCATTCCCGAAATAAGTTGTGTCGCTCAAGTTGACACAAATCAGTCTACCATCTTCTTTTATCCAACTATTCCAATATTTTACGAACTCTTCGCCATAACATCCAAAACACTACACGGCCCTGGCCTCCCATCTCCGCTGACATGGAATTACCAATACAGCGGATTTAATTTTGAACTATGGACTGGCAGCATTCCACCATGCACCACCTGCCCGCTAAAGAAGACGTTCGTCACTATCGAACCGGATGGATCTCGCCGCGAAATTGACTTTGGAATTGTCTATATGCTAAACGAAGGGAGACTACTCGGCTCACGCCTAAAAACACCAGCCGGCTCAATAGTTGAAATGGAAGAATTAACTTACTTGAGCGACCAAGATGTGCCAAGCATGCCATTCCCGCCCACATATGGATGGCAATGGGGCGGCTCTGATGATTCATCCGTAAAAATCCGGCCACTTGTCAGACGAGTAGTCGTTCGCGATGGCATTCAGCATTCAATGGCAATCAGCGAATTTGACATCTATGCTCGCCCTACACGTATTACGCAGTCCAGCGCCCCAACCCCCTGAGGGCGCTCCATGATCGAGCATGGAGTTCACTACTACATCCATCGACTTACTGGAACCTTATGCTGCTGACAATATTTTATTCATTGGATCAAATTATTTTTTTTACAACCCAAGCCAACGTTCACCAGAAAAACGAGCATCTCGATTATATCAAGATGCTCAAAATACCCCATAGCGCCGGCATGCCTTGAACAGAGGACTGACTCCGGCAGACTTAGACATCCAAAAACAGGCGTGACCTTCGGACTTGTAGATAGATCCCCTCCCGAAGCGACTCGCCCTCCCCTGCTCGATCCACTCGATCAGGCACAATACCGCCGCATGGGAACCCTGGTACTGATCCTCGACCTCATCGGCACCTTCGTCTTCGCCCTGTCCGGGGCGACGATGGGGGTACGCCGACGGCTGGACATCTTCGGCGTGCTGGTGCTGTCGTTCGCCGCCGCGCTGGCCGGTGGCATCACCCGTGACCTGCTGATCGGCGCCACCCCGGTGGCGGCGATCAGCGACTGGCGCTACCCGGCCATCACCCTGGCCGCAGGCATCGTGACCTTTTTCTGGGCGCCGCTGATCGAACGCCTGCAGTACCCGGTACGCATGTTCGACGCGATGGGCCTGGCGCTGTTCGCGGTGGCCGGCACGCAGAAGGCGCTGGCCTTCGGCATCGCCCCGCCGATGGCCGCAGCGCTGGGCATGCTCACCGGCATCGGCGGCGGCATCGCCCGCGACGTGCTGCTGGCGCAGGTGCCGCTGGTGCTGCAGGCCGAGCTGTACGCCGTGGCCGCGCTGGCCGGCGCCGCGGTGGTGGCGCTCGGCTACTGGCTCGGGCTGGCGCCGCTGCCGTGCGCGCTGGCCGGTGCCGGGCTGTGCTTCGGGCTGCGGATGATGGCCATGCACTATGGCTGGCACCTGCCGGTGGCGCTGCAGTCCTCCGACCCGCCGCCACCGGAAGGCCCGCGCCGCTGAGGTGACGGGGCACTCACGCCGCCTGCGCCATGGTGGAACCCCCTTCCCGCAGGAGACGGCCATGGCCGCGGAACGTTCCGATACGCTGATCGGTGACGAAGTAGTGCGCACGCTGGGCGCCGAGGGCCGTTTCTCGCAGGTGCTGGTACAGGTCAGCGAGGGCCACGTCACGCTCTCCGGCGACGTGCCCGACGCGGCGACCAGGCGGCAGGTGGAAGCCACGGTGGCGGCGATCGACGGCGTCCGCGGCGTGCGCAGCCACCTCAACATCGACAGCGGCAGCCATTCCTTCGGCCCGCGCGGCCGTGCGGTGCGCGACGACCCGGGCGGCGATGGTGCCGCGCACGGCGGCGCCACCGGCCAGGACGGGAACGGCTGAATCCCGGCGGCAACGGTTAACCTGAGCCGGCCCCTCGCACGAGCCCCGCATGCCGCACGCGCCGTCCGTTTCCGCCACCGGCAAACGCCCCAGCTTCCGCGAGCGCATGAACGCCATGCGCAACCTGCCGCCGTTCCTGCGGCAGGTATGGCAGACCAGCC
This sequence comes from Stenotrophomonas acidaminiphila, assembly GCA_002951995.1. Taxonomy (NCBI): domain Bacteria; kingdom Pseudomonadati; phylum Pseudomonadota; class Gammaproteobacteria; order Lysobacterales; family Lysobacteraceae; genus Stenotrophomonas; species Stenotrophomonas acidaminiphila. Next base: position 1,733,794 of record CP019797.1, on the reverse strand, counting down.
CGGGGTTGACCCTGGCCAGCCTGTGCCTGCGCCTGCTGCGCGCGCTGCTGCCGGTGGCGATGCTGTACGTGGGCAAGCTGATCATCGACGAGGCGGTGCGCCTGGCCGGCGCCGGTGCCATGCCGCCGCTGGGCGAGGCACTGGCCAGCGGCCACCTGGACACGCTGCTGGAGCTGCTGGTACTGGAGCTGGGCATCGCCATCGCCTCGGACCTGTTGGGGCGTGTCGTCAGCTATGCCGACACCCTGCTGTCGGAGCTGTTCACCAACGCCACCAGCGTGCGCCTGATGGAACACGCCGCCGAACTGGACCTGGAAGATTTCGAGGACCCGGAGCTGCAGGACAAGCTCGACCGCGCCCGGCGCCAGACCATGGGCCGCATGAACCTGATGAGCCAGTTGCTCGGGCAGGCGCAGGACATGGTCACCGTGATCAGCTTCGCCGCCGGCCTGGTCGCCTATGCGCCGTGGCTGATCGCCCTGCTGGCGCTGGCGCTGGTGCCGGCGTTCCTGGGCGAGTCGCACTTCAACACGCTGGGCTATTCGCTCAACTACAGCTGGACCCCGGAGCGGCGCCAGCTCGACTACCTGCGCCAGGTCGGCGCCAGCGTGGAAACCGCCAAGGAGGTGAAGATCTTCAACCTCCACCGGTTCCTGATCGACCGCTACAAACTGCTGGCCGGGCGCTTCTACCAGGCCAACCGCAGGCTGGCGCGCAAGCGTGCGCTCTGGGGCACGGTGCTGGCGGCGCTGGGCACGCTGGGCTACTACGCCGCCTATGCCTACATCGCCTGGCGCACGATCCGCGGCGATTTCAGCATCGGCGACCTGACTTTCCTGTCCGGCAGCTTCCTGCGCCTGCGGCAGCTGCTGGAAGGCCTGTTGACCGGCTTTTCGCAGGTCGCCGGGCAGGCGCTGTACCTGGACGACCTGTTCTCGTTCTTCGCCATCGAGCCGGAGATCCGCTCGCGCCCGGATGCGCTGCCGGTGCCGCGCCCGATCCGCCAGGGATTCGTGTTCGAGAACGTGGGCTTCCGCTATCCCGATGCCGAGCGCTGGGCGGTGCGGCATCTCGATTTCCAGCTCAGGGCCGGCGAGGTGATCGCCCTGGTCGGCGAGAACGGCGCCGGCAAGACCACCCTGGTCAAGCTGCTGGCACGGCTCTACGACCCGGACGAAGGCCGCATCCTGCTCGACGGGCGCGACCTGCGCGACTACGACCTGGACGACCTGCGCGCCAACATGGGGGTGATCTTCCAGGACTTCGTGCGCTACCACCTGACGGCGGCCGAGAACATCGGCGTCGGCCAGGTCGATGCGATGCCGGACACGGCGCGCATCCGCGACGCCGCGCGGCGGGCGCTGGCCGACGAGGTGATCGATGCCCTGCCCGAAGGGTATGGGCAGCTGATCGGCCGCCGCTTCAAGAACGGCGTGGACCTGTCCGGCGGCCAATGGCAGAAGATCGCCATCGCCCGCGCCTACATGCGCGACGCGCAGGTGATGATCCTGGACGAACCCACCGCGGCGCTGGACGCGCGTGCCGAGTTCGAGGTGTTCCAGCGCTTCAAGGAACTGTCCGAACAGCGCACCGCGGTGCTGATCTCGCACCGTTTTTCCTCCGTGCGCATGGCCGACCGGATCCTGGTGCTGGCCGACGGCCGCATCGAGGCCAGCGGCACCCATGCCGAACTGATGGCCCAGGGCGGGCGCTACGCCGAGCTGTTCGAGCTGCAGGCCGCCGGTTACCGCTGAGCGCGCGCAGCGCGCCGGCGCCCCGGCCGGCAGCAGCGCCCCCCGCCGGCAGGGGCGACAAACGGTCGCATTACGGCCGCCCGGAGGCGGTTTGCTAGAATGCGCAGGTTTACATCCCCCGAAGAATCCCGGCATGTCTTCCGCTTACGGCACCGAAACGGTGCTTGAAGTCCGTCATTGGACGGACGCCTACTTCAGCTTTTCCACCACCCGTGACAATGGCTTCCGCTTCGAGAACGGCCAGTTCGTGATGATCGGCCTGGAAAACGAGGGCGGCCGGCCGTTGATGCGCGCCTACTCCATCGCCAGCGCCAACTGGGAAGAGCAGCTGCACTTCTTCAGCATCAAGGTGCAGGACGGCCCGCTCACCTCGCGGCTGCAGCACCTCAAGCCCGGCGACACCATCCTGGTCGGCAAGAAGCCCACCGGCACCCTGCTGATCTCCGACCTGCACCCCGGCAAGCACCTGTACCTGCTGGGTACCGGCACCGGCCTGGCGCCGTGGCTGAGCATCGTCAAGGACCCGGAGACCTACGAGCGCTTCGAGAAGGTCATCGTCTGCCACGGCGTGCGTTACGAGCGCGACCTGGCCTACCGCGAGTACTTCGAGAAGGCGCTGTTCGAGGACGATATCCTCGGCGACATCGTCCGCGACAAACTGCTGTACTACCCGGCGGTCACGCGCGAGCCGTTCCGCAACCAGGGCCGCCTGACCACGCTGATCGAAACCGGCGAGATGCCGCGCACGCTGGGCCTGCCGGCGTTCGACCCGGCCAGCGACCGCTTCATGATCTGCGGCAGCCCGCAGATGCTGGCCGACCTGCGCACGGTGCTGGACGCACGCGGCTTCGAGGTCTCGCCGCGGATCGGTTCGCCGGGGCACTACGTGTTCGAGCGCGCGTTCGTGGAGAAGTGAGGCTGTAGGGAATTCACCGACAGCCGGCGCCTTTGAAGCGCCATGTCGATCGTTTAACGTACCGGCCGGATCACGAAGATCCGGCCGTTTTCTTTACAGGACACAGTTCATGGATCCAGTCGCTTCACGCAGCAGCTTCATCGACCGACAGCGCACCGTGCTGCTTGAAGAACTGGCCCAGTGCCGGCAACGCCTCGACAGCGCCAAGCAGGCGCTCGGCACTGCCTACCCTGCCGCCTGCCAGGCCGCCCAGGCCATGCGCCCGGCATTCGAGCAGGGCCTGGCGCAGGCGCGCCGCGATGCGCTGCAGGCTGCGCGCAAGGGCACCCTGGGCCCGGCGCTGAGCCTGAAGGCGGCGCTGGGCACCGGTGGCTTGCGGCTGCTGGTATGGCTGGGCCTGCTCGGCAGCCTGCTGCTGTACTTCCAGCTCAGCCAGATCTTCACTTTGTACAGCTATCGCTTCCCGTTCCCGGTGAGCCTGCTGTTCGGCCTGTGCGCCGTGGTGCCGCCGGCGCTGCCGCTGTACGCCGCGCTGGTGTGGCTGGGCCGGCGTCGGCTGGTACGACGCAACGCCGCCCCGGTGCTGGCCTCGATCGACGAACTGGGCAAGCGCCAGCTGCAGCTGAACGCCTTCGGCAGGAAGCATGAGGACGGCCGCGCGCATCCCTACCCGGTGGTGCGCGCACCGGCACCGTCGGCGGAGAAGCTGGGCATCAGCTGGCAGCTGGCCGACAAGCACGACAATTCCCATGCGGTGATGGTCGGCCTGGGCACCGACATCGCCGCCGACAAGGACCCGGACATCTTCATCCGGTTGCCGCTCAACGGCCATCCGGGCGGCTTCGTACGGGTCCGTGCCGAAGTCGACGGCCACCGTGCCGTCTGGGAGCCGCTGGCCGCCAAGCTGGCGCCGCTGCTGGTGCCGTTCGCGCCGGCCATCGTCGAGCTGCAGCAGCTCAGCGCGCCGCACGAGCGCGAGCAGCAGGTGCTGCAGTCGCTGCTCACCCGCCTGGGTTCGCTCGACAAGATGGAAGCCAACTGGCAGGACGTGGCCATTCCCGAGGCGACCCTGGAGCAGGTGGTCAAGCTGGTGGACCGGTTCGCCGCCGGCCAGCCGCCGCTGCCCAAGGGCATGCTGCTGTGGGGCCCGCCGGGTACCGGCAAGACCCTGATCGCGCGCAAGCTGGCCCGGCACGTGGACTGCAACTTCGTCGCCGTCACCATCGCCGACCTGAAGGGCGAGCACATCGGCCACACCGGGCCCAAGGTCAAGAAGCTGTGGGAGCAGGCGCGCGCCAAGGCCCGACGATCCTGTTCGTGGACGAATGCGAAAGCGCGTTCGCGCGCCGCGGCAGCCGCGACACCGACAATTTCGGCAACGAGCTGGTGCAGACCTTCATCGCCGAATGGGACGGTTTCAACCAGGGCGGCGGCAACGTGCTGGTGATCGGTGCCACCAACCGCCGTGAACTGATCGACGATGCGGTGCTGTCGCGCTTCACCGTGTCCATCGAGCTGCCGGCACCGGACGCAACCGCGCGCGAGCGCATCCTGCAGGCGGAGTTCGGCAAGGCGCAGCTGGCGTTGCCGGTGACCGAGGCGCTGGTGCGCGAGACCAGCGGCATGTCCGGGCGCGACCTGTCCACGCTGGTGACCAGCGTGGTCTCCACCCACCCGGCCGGGCGCCCGACGGCGGACGATTTCAGCGCCGCCATCGCGCGCCTGCGCGGCAAGAATTCGACCTCGGTGCAGGCGCTGGGCTGGGACGACGTGATCCTGCCCGCCTCCACCCGCGCCGAGTTCGAAAGCCTGGGCAAGGAGCTGCTGCACGCCGAGGAACTGGCGCGGATGAACATCCCGGTACCGCGCGGCATCCTGCTCTATGGCCCGCCGGGCACCGGCAAGACCCAGATCGCGCGCGTGCTGGCCAGCCAGTCCGGGCTGTCGTTCATCGCCGCGTCCTCCACCGAGGTCAAGGGGCAGTTCCTCGGCGACGGCGGCGCACGGGTCAAGCAGCTGTTCGAGAAGGCGCGCGCGCAGGCACCGTGCATCGTGTTCCTGGACGAAATCGACACCATCGCCCCGCCACGCGGCGGCGAAGGTTCGGACAAGCTCAACGCCGAGATCGTCGCCCAGCTGCTGCAGGAGCTGGATGGCGTGGGCACCCGCCAGGGCCAGGTGTTCCTGCTGGCCGCCAGCAACCACCCCGATGCCATCGACAGCGCGCTGCTCTCGCGCCTGGAGCGGAAGATCCGGATCGGCCTGCCCGACGCCGGGGCGCGTGCCGCCATCCTGCGCCTGCAGCTGGCCGGCAAACCGCTGGACTTCGCCGTCGATGAAGTGGTGGATGCGCTGGCCGCGGCCACCGAAGGCCGCTCCGGGCGCGACCTGCAATCGCTGGTCACCGCCGCCACCCGTCGCGCCCTGCAACGGGCGATGGCGCAGGATGGCGACCCGACCCGCACCCGGCTGCAGCACCAGGACCTGCTGGAAGCCGCCGGCGACGCGACGCCGGCCTGAGCGGCCGGCGGCTCAGCCCAGCGCCGCCCGGATATCGCCTTCCAGCGACTCCGGGCGCGCGGTGGGCGCATAGCGGGCGATCACCCGGCCGTCGCGCCCGACCAGGAACTTGCTGAAGTTCCACTTGATCGCGGCGATTCCCAGCGCGCCGCGCTTCTCGCGCTGCAGCCAGCGCCACAGCGGGTGCGCGCCGGTGCCGTTGACCTGCAGTTTGGCCGACATCGGGAAGCTGACCCCGTAATCGAGGCTGCAGAACGCCTGGATCGCGGCCGCGTCGCCCGGCTCCTGGTGGCCGAACTGGTCGCAGGGGCAGCCCAGCACCACCAGCCCCTGCGCCGCGTACTGGCGCCACAGCCGCTCCAGCCCCGCGTACTGCGGGGTGAAGCCGCAGCGCGAGGCGGTATTGACCACCAGCAGCACCTTGCCGGCGTAGGCCGACAGCGGCAACGGCGTGCCGTCCAGGGCAGTGAGTTCGAAATCGGTGGCAACGGTCACGGCAGGCTCCAGGCGGAGCTCCAGCGTACGCCATTCGCCGGCATGGCTTTGCAGCAGCAGGCGTTCCGCCGCAACCCTGCCATTCGACACACCCGCCGGCGGGGCCACCGGGTTACCCTGAAGGTTCAGCATTTTTCCGGAGTTTCCGACCTTGAACACCCGTCTTGCCCTCGCCCTGGCCGTGTCCCTGGGCGTCGCCGTGCCGGCCTACAGCCTGGCCGCGAACGCCGCCACCGGGCAAACCGCCCAGCAGGCCAACCCGTTCTTCGCCGAGAGTCCGCTGCCCCTGCACTACCCGCAGTTCGACAAGATCAAGGACGCCGATTTCGCCCCCGCCTTCGACGCCGGCATGAAGCAGCAGCTCGAGGAAGTGGAGGCCATCGCCAACAACCCGGCGCCGCCGACCTTCGACAACACCCTGATCGCGCTGGAAAAGAGCGGCGCCATCCTCGACCGCGCCACCACCGTGTTCTTCTCGCTGATCGGCGCCGACACCAATGATGCGCGCAAGCAGTTGCAGGCCGACTACTCGGCCCGCTTCGCCGCCCACAGCGACGCGATCAACCTCAACGGCAAGCTGTTCGCGCGCATCGAGACCCTCTACAACAACCGCGCCAAGCTGGGCCTGGACGCCGAAGGCCTGCGCCTGGTCGAGAAGTACCACGACAACTTCGTGCGTGCCGGCGCCAAGCTGTCCGACGCGGACAAGGCCAAGCTCAAGGACATGAACGCCGAGCTGGCGCGGCTGGGCACCAAGTTCAGCCAGAACGTGCTGGCCGAGGTCAACGCCTCCTACATCGTGGTCGACGATGCCAGGCAGCTCGATGGCCTGTCGGCCGAACAGATCGCCGCCGCCGCCGAAGCCGCCAAGGCGCGCAAGCTCGACGGCAAGTACGTCATCGCCCTGCTCAACACCACCGGGCAGCCGGCGCTGACCAACCTGACCAACCGCGACCTGCGCCGCCGCATCTACGAGGCGTCGGTGTCGCGCGGCAGCAAGGGCGGCGAATACGACAACACCGCGCTGGTCTCGCGGATCATGACCCTGCGCGCGCAGAAGGCCGCGCTGATGGGCTTCGCCAACTACGCCGCCTATGGCCTGGGCAACCAGACCGCCAAGACCCCGGAGGCGGTCAACGCCATGCTCGGCCAGCTGGCCCCGGCCGCCGTGGCCAACGCCAAGCGCGAAGCCGCCGACCTGCAGGCGATGATCGACGCCGAGCAGAAGGCCGCCGGCAAGCCGGGCTTCGAGCTGCAGCCGTGGGACTGGGCCTTCTACAGCGAGAAGGTGCGCCAGGCCAAGTACAACTTCGACGAATCCCAGCTCAAGCCCTATTTCGAGCTGAAGAACGTGCTGGAGAACGGCGTGTTCTTCGCCGCCGGCAAGGAATTCGGTCTGAGCTTCAAGCAGCGTACCGACCTGCCGGTGTACCACGACGACGTCACCGTCTATGACGTGTTCGACGCCGACGGCAGCCAGCTGGCGATCTTCATCTTCGACCCGTATGCGCGCGAGTCCAAGCGCGGCGGTGCGTGGATGAACGCCTACGTGTCGCAGTCGGGCCTGACCGGCGACAAGCCGGTGGTCGCCAACCACCTGAACATCCCCAAGCCGCCGGCCGGCAAGCCGACGCTGCTGACCTGGGACGAGGTGACCACCACGTTCCATGAGTTCGGCCACGCCCTGCACGGCATGTTCTCCAACGTGAAGTACCCGTATTTCTCGGGCACCGCGGTGCCGCGCGACTTCGTCGAGTTCCCCTCGCAGGTGAACGAGATGTGGGCCGACGAGCCGAGCATCCTGGCCAACTACGCCAAGCACTACCAGAACGGCTCGGCGATGCCGCAGGCGCTGCTGGACAAGGTGATCGCCGCGTCCAAGTTCAACCAGGGCTTCGCCACCACCGAGTACCTCGGCGCGGCCATGCTGGACCAGAGCTGGCACCAGATCGGCGTCGACCAGGTCCCGGCCCCGCAGGACGTGGTCAAGTTCGAGCATGAGGCGCTGGTCAAGGACGGCATCTACTACGCGCCGGTGCCGCCGCGCTACCGCACCACGTACTTCAGCCACATCATGGGCGGCTATTCGGCCGGCTACTACGCCTACATCTGGTCCGAGGTGCTCGACGCGAACACCCAGAAGTGGTTCCGTGACAATGGCGGCCTGTCGCGCGCCAACGGCGACCATTTCCGCAAGACCCTGCTGTCGCGCGGTGGCAGCGTCGATGCGATGGAACTGTTCCGCAACTTCGCCGGCCACGAACCGCAGATCGGGCCGCTGCTGGAGAAGCGTGGCCTGACCGGCGCCGAAGGCAAGTAAGCCCTCCAGCCGCGCTCCGCGCAAAGCCGCCCGGTTCGCCGGGCGGCTTTGTTTTTGCCGCGCTGCTGGCACGCCGATGACCGCGGCGGCGGGGTATGCGCCGGGGGGCGGCTAGCGCGGGGCGACGTAGCCGCCCGCCACCCCGCGCGGCGACAGCACCAGCTGCCACAGCTGCGCATGGCGGGTCCGGAAACTCGCCATCGAGGCCGCCAGGTAGAAGCGCCACATGCGCCGGAAACGCTCGTCGTAGCGCGGATCCAGCTGCTCCCACGCCGCCTCCACGTTGTCCCGCCATGCCTGCAGCGTGCGGTCGTAGTCGGTGCCGAAGTTATGCCAGTCCTCGAGCACGAACAGCCCTTCCATCGCCGCGGTGATCTGCGCGGCCGAGGGCAGCATCGAGTTGGGAAAGATGTAGCGCGCGATCCACGGGTCGGTGCGCTCGCGGCTGACATTGCTGCCGATGCTGTGCAGCAGGAACAGCCCGTCCTCGCGCAGGCAGCGCCGCGCCACCTCGAAGTAGCCGCGGTAGTTCTTGACCCCGACATGCTCGAACATGCCCACCGACAGGATCGCGTCGAACGGTTCGTCCAGCTCGTGGTAGTCCTGCAGGCGGATCTCCAGCGGCAGGCCGGCGCATAGTCCGCGGGCGAACTCGGCCTGTTCCCGGGAGATGGTGATGCCCACGCCTTCCACGCCATGGTGCTGCGCAGCGTATTTCAGCGCTTCGCCCCAGCCGCAGCCGATGTCCAGCACGCGCATCCCCGGGCGCAGGCCGAGCTTGCGGCAGATCAGGTCGAGCTTGGCCGCCTGCGCGTCATCGAGGTTGCCCGCGTCGCGCCAGTAGCCGCAGCTGTAGACCAGGCGCTTGCCGAGCATGGCCCGGTACAGGTCGTTGCCGAGGTCATAGTGGCGCTTGCCGACCTCATAGCTGCCCTGCCCGGCCTGCAGGTTGAACAGCCGTGCCTTGAGTGCGTCCCAGACCTCGCCGCCACCATGCACGCGCTCGTCCAGCCGCGCCTCCAGCAGGTGGGCCAGGAACGCGTCGAGCGAACGCGCCCGCCACCAGCCGTCCATGTAGCTCTCGCCCAGGCCCAGCGAGCCGTCGGCCAGCACCCGCGCGTGGAAGCGCGGGTCGAGGATGTCGATGTCCTGCGGGCGGCCCCCGCCGGGGGTGATGCCCGCCTCGTGCAGCAGTGCCTCGACGCGTCGTTGCAGCCCTGCATCCATCGCTGGCCTCCACGGTTCAGGGGTGTGCGAACAGCTCCCGGTAACCGGCGGCCACGTGCGGCAACAGCACGGACGCCGGAACGTCCACGGTCTGGGTGCCGTCCGAGTATGGACCGACCTGGTAGGGAGGGAACACGAAGCGCAGCGCGGCGATGCGCCCGGCGGCGTCCATCACCGGTTCGAACTGCGCGAAGTTGGCGGCGTCGGCGGTGGTGCCCTGGTCGATCATTTTGGACAGGTTGCGCACCTGCGCCTGCTGCTCTTCCGGGGTCATGTCCTCGCCCTGGGCGCGGACCATCGCCTGCTCCAGCAGCTTGTCGCGGGTGTAGTCGCTGACCGCCTGCCAGCCCCTGGGCGAATCGACCAGCGCCTGCGCGGTCAGCAGTTCCTGCCGTTCCGGCAGCCAGACGAAGCGCGCCACCAGCGGCTGCCCGTGCGCGCCGCCGGTATAGCTGCTGCCTTCGGCCGACACCGCCACCACCTTCGGGGTGTTCACGGCCATGTCGAAGGCCAGCGACAGTTCGTAAGGCGCGGTAGGGGTGTCGTTGCCAAGCTCGTCCACCGCCTTGAGCAGCTCGGACCGGGCATGTTCGGCATAGTCGGACAGGGCCTTGGCAAGACCGGGGTAGGCGTTGGCGGCAGGCGGGTAGCTGATGCCCAGCACGTAGCGGGCATTGGTGTCGATCACGTCATGCAGCTCCACCGCCACCGGCGCGGCATCGGCAGGTGCCTCCGCCACCGGCGCCGCATCCGGCGCGGCCACCGGTGCCTGCGCCTCGTGTTTCCCGCATCCTGCCATCGCCAGTGCGATCAATGCCGCCGCACAGGCTCCCTGTCCCGACCTTTTCATGTCCTTTCCCTTGTGGATGGATCGCGCGGCTCCACCCGGAGCCGCGTCCGCCGCGGATTATCCCAGCAGGTCCGCATATTCTCCATGACGCTGCATGAAGGCCACCGCATAGCTGCACTCGGGATCACCTTGAGGCCGGCCGCGCGTGCATGCGCCAGTGCCGCCCGGGTCAACCACGCGGCGATGCCGCGGCCGCCGATGGCGCCGGGCACGCCGGTGTGGGTGATCACCATCGCGTCGCCGCGCCGCAGGTAATCGAGCACCGCCGGGTGGCCGTCGACGACCACGCTGAAGCGGTGCGCGGCGGCATCGTGCGCCACCGGTGGAAGCGCGGTGTCATCATGGCTCATGGCAGGACTCGCTGGACGGGGTAGCCCATTGTGCCGCGGTCGCGCGCCGGTGTGACGTGAAAAGCGCGGCGCACCGCCGCGGGACGTCACTTTCCGACCGGCCACCCGGCGCCCAGCGGCCGGTCGCCCTTCGCCACGCGCGGGCGGAGCGGCTGGCACGCGGCTTGCTGCGGGACGTGGACGTTTTTCCGCTCGCCGTCCCATGCCCGTACCGTTCGACGTTTCGCACCCGCTGCCCCCGACGACCCCGATGCACTGCTGCTTGAAGGCCTGTTCCAACTGGCTTTCAACGGCGAGACCCAGGGCTGGGAGTTCAAGAAGATCGACGAGGAAGTGCACGCCCGCCTGCTGGCGGCCTACGCCGCCTAGTACGGCCGGCCGCGGCCGGTGCTGGCCACGGCCCCCGCTGGGCCCTGCCCCGGTGACGGCGCGCCGCACCGTCCCGGGCCGGTGGCGCTGCGCGTCAGCGCCCGAAGCGCGGGTTCATCAGCTGCTCCAGGAACACCTGCAGCACCTGCGGTTCCATGAACAGCATGAACATCACCCCGAACGCGGCACCGGCCAGGTGCGCGCTGTGGTTGACGTTGTCGTTGCCGCGCTTGTCCATCCAGATGCTGTAACCGACGTAGAACACCCCGTAGAGGATCGCCGGCGCCGGAATGAAGAACACGAAGATCAGCGACCACGGGGAAATCAGGATGAAGGCGAACAGCACCGCCGACACCGCGCCGGACGCGCCCAGGCTCAGGTAGTTCGGGTTCTTCTGGTTCTTCAGGTAGCTGGGCAGGATCGAGACCACCAGCGCCGCCACGTAGAACAGCGGGTAGGTCCACCAGTTGCCGGTGACGCGCAGCATGATCTGTTCGATCAGCCGCCCGAAGAAGAACAGCGTGACCATGTTGAACAGCAGGTGGGCGAAATCGGCATGGATGAAGCCGTAGGTCACCAGCCGGTCGTACTGGCGATGGCGGTCCACCGCCGGCGGCCACAGGATCAGCCGGTCGGCGAGCTTGCGGTTGCTGAAGGCCAGCCACGAGACCAGGCTGGTGACGGCGATCAGCAACAGGGTTATCGGTCCTTGCATGGTCAGGCTGCCCGGTAGTTGTCGACCATCCTGTAGCGGCGTGCGTACAGGCCGAACGCCAGGGCCGCGACGAACGCGAAGCCGGCGAAGAAGAACATCAGGAACGCCGCCTCGCTCAACCCGGTGCCGGCGATGCGCGCGGTCACCGTGTCGTTGCGCACCGCCGCGTTGGACAGCAGCACCCACAGGTTGCCGATGGTGGTGGTCAGGTTCCAGAAGCTCATGACCACGCCCTTCATCGACGCCGGGGCCTGGCTGTAGGCGAACTCCAGGCCGGTGGCCGACACCAGCACCTCGCCGAAGGTCAGCAGCGCATAGGGCAGGATCTGCCAGAAGATGGACAACGCGTCGCCGCCGTCCATCGCCACCTGCAGGCCGCCCACCACCACCCAGGCCAGGCCGCTGAAGGCGATGCCGGCGGTCATGCGCCGCAGCGCGGTCGGCTCGAAGCCGAAGCGACGCAGCATCGGGTACAGCACCAGGTTGTTGAACGGAATCAGGATCATCACCAGCAGCGGGTTGATCGCCTGCATCTGCGAGGCGGTGAACCAGGCCGGCATGGTCATCTGCTGGCCCTGCAGCACCCAGGTCGAGGCCTTCTGGTCGAACAGCGAGAAGAACGGTGTGGTCAGGGCGAAGATCACCAGCACCTTGAGCACCGAGCGCACGCCTTCCACCGCGCTGTCCGGATGCGCGCCGCGGGCGCGGTCCAGCTGCAGCATGGTGCCGCCGCCGATGCCGGCCAGCAGTGCCACCAGCGCCAGGCACAGGTAGATCACCACGCCCAGCCCGCCTTCATGCAGCCCGCCCAGGGTCAGCGCCGCCAGCACCAGCGCCCACAACGCCAGCGCGATGCCGGCCAGCGCCACCAGCAGCCCGGCATTGCCCTGCCCCGGTGCGCGCGCCAGCAGCGCGGTGCGCACCACGTTGGCGAACGAATGCGGGTCCTTCGGCGGCAACGGCACCAGCACGTAGCGCCTGCGCCCCAGCCAGAACACGAACGTGGCGATGAACATCAGGATGCCGGGGATGCCGAACGCCCACTGCGGACCCAGGTTCTTCAGCGCCAGCGGGATCAGCAGCGAGGCGAACAGCGAACCGAAGTTGATGATCCAGTAGAAGGCATCGAAGACGATCTTGGCCAGGTGCTTGTTGCCCTGGTCGAACTGGTCGCCCATGAACGAGGCCACCAGCGGCTTGATGCCGCCGGCACCGAGCGCGATCAGGCCCAAGCCGAGGAAAAAGCCCTCGCGGCTGTTCTCGAACAGCGCCAGGCACAGGTGGCCGGCGCAGTAGACCAGGCTGAACCAGAGGATGGTGCGGTACTTGCCGAAGAAGCGGTCGGCCAGCCAGCCACCGAGCAGCGGGAAGAAATACACGCCGATCATGAAGCTGTGCATGATGTCCTTGGCCTCGCCGGCACGGCCGTCGGCGGTCAACTCCTGCAGCAGCAGCGAGGTGATCAGGAACTGCACCAGGATGTTGCGCATCCCGTAGAAGCTGAAGCGCTCGCAGGCTTCATTGCCGATGATGTAGGGAATCTGGCGGGGCATGCCGGCCTTGCCGGCGGGGGCTGCTGCCACGTCGTTGCTCGTCATCTGTAAGGCGATCCTGCGAATGCAAAGGGGGCAAGGGTAACGCAAGCGGCCGCCCGCGCGCGCGCGGCAGCGCACGACGCCGCGCCTGCACGGGCCCTCGACAGCGCCGCGCGCTAGCATGGCCGCCAGTCCGTACTGGTCGTCGCAATGAAGCACTGGGGCTGTCTGGCGCTGCTCGCCTTGTCTTTCGCCGTGGCCGCCGAGCCCGCCCCGCCGGTGCTGCGGATCGCCAGCCTGCGGCTGCCCCAGGACAGCGCGCAGTGGGAGCGCCAGCGCGGGCGGATCCTGGAACTGCTGGCGGACCTGCGCGCGGACGTGATCGCGGTGCAGGACGTGCGGCAGTCGCCGGGCGCACCCAACGCCGCCTGCTGGCTGGCCACCCGGCTCAGCTACAGCTGCGACTTCATCACCGCCGACCCGCCCAGCCATGCGCAGCGCCGCGGCAGCGCGCTGCTGGCCGGACTGGACGTGATCGAGGACGGGCTGACCCTGCTGCATGGCCCGGGGCAGCTCACCGCCGCCGGCATGCAGCGTGCGCGCCTGCAGCGGCAGGCGGTCAACATCTACGTCGCGCGCATCGCCCCGGAGGGCAACGACCCGGAGGTGCGGGCGCGGCAGGCGGCGGACCTGCTCGCCTGGATCGGCGCGACCGACGCGGACCAGCCATCGCTGGTCGTGGGCGAGTTCTCCGCGCCCACCGACGAACTGGTCCGGCAACTGCCGGGCTTCCAGCCGGCACGGCGGAACCCGTCGGCGCGGCAGCCGGCCGCCGGCGGCACGTCCGGGGGCCGCCCGCATGGCCTGGACGTGCTCTACCAGGTCCGCAGCTTCGCCGACGTGGCCCAGCAGGCAGTGGCGCTGGCACCCACCGGCGAGGAACCGGCGCCGCTGGTGCTGGGGGTGATGACCACCCTGCGCCTGATCGGCGAAACGCCGGCCGATCCATCGGCGCCGTGAACGGCGAAGCCGGACGTTTCCGCCCGGCTTCGTTGGTCATCCGTGCGCGGGACGGGGCACTGCCCCGCCCGCGTCGATCACCGCGACCGGTCAGGCCACGGCTTCCTCGTAGCGGCGTTCCACTTCCTTCCAGTTGATCAGGCTGTAGAAGGTCTCGATGAACTCGGCGCGGCGGTTCTGGAACTTCAGGTAGTAGGCGTGTTCCCACACGTCGATGGTCAGCACCGGGGTACGGCCCTCCATCAGCGGGCTTTCCTGGTTGCCGGTCTTCTCCACCACCAGCTTCTTGTCGGCGGTCACGCTCAGCCAGGCCCAACCCGAACCGAACTGGGTCAGCGCGGCCTTGGTGAAGGCCTCCTTGAACTTGTCGAAACCGCCGAGCTGCTCGTCGATCGCCTTGCCCAGCGCGCCACCCGGGTGCCACCGGCGTTCGGGCCGATCACGTCCCAGAACAGCGAGTGGTTGCCGTGGCCGCCGCCCTGGTTGCGGACGCCCTGCTGCAGGTTCTCCGGCAGGGTCTTGACCTTGCGCAGCAGGTCGTCGATGGGCAGGTCGGCGTACTCGGTGCCCTCGACCAGCGCATTGAGGTTGTTGACGTAGGTCTGGTGGTGCTTGGAGTAGTGGATCTCCACCGTGGCCGCATCCATGTACGGTTCCAGCGCGTCGTAAGCGTAGGGCAGCTTGGGCAGGGTGTAGGCCATGAGGATTCTCCTTGGGTGTGATGCCTGGGTTCGGGGGCCCGGCGCATGCCGGGCAGTGCACCGGCAATGGTAGGCAGGAAGCGGCAACTTACCAAGGTCGATGTAAAGGAAACTTCGTCCTGCCGTGGGTACAAACCTCACGCGCGCCGCGAAATCCGCGTGTTCCACGCGCCGGCACGGCACAGCGCCCGCCGCCGCCGGCCGATGGCCCGCGTTCAAGAAAAAACGCGCGCAGGCGCGATAATCGCCCTTTGCACGCGACACAGGCCCGGCTCCATGCGCAAACCGTTGCTTCTGCTCACCGCCGTGGTCGTGCTGGTGGCCGGCCTGTGGGCCATGCGCACGCTGCAGCAGCCAGCGCCCCCGCAGTTCGCGCCGGCGCTGGGCCAGGCCGTGGCGCCGGAGCGCGCTGGCGAGCCGCGCCGGTCCGGCGCGGGCGACGCACTGCCGGCCTTCCTGCCAGCGGAGGCGCACGACACCATCGCGCTGATCCTGCGCGGCGGCCCGTTCCCGCACCGCCAGGACGGCAGCGTGTTCGGCAACCGCGAACGGCGCCTGCCGCAGCGCCCGCGCGGCTACTACCGCGAGTACACCGTGCGCACGCCCGACCTCGGCCACCGCGGCGCGCGGCGGATCGTCACCGGCGGCGATCCGCCCGACGTCTGGTACTACACCGACGACCACTACGAGACCTTCCGTGATTTCCAGGTCCCGGCCAACGGAGGCGCGCAATGAGCGACAGCGGATTCGACATGGGCCTGGAGGACGTGGGCCAGGCCGGGGTCTATGGCGTGGCCCACGGCGATCTCGGCGGGCTGGCGGCGGCCGCGCGCGATGCCGGGCTCAAGGTGCTGCGCGTGGACCTGGAATCATGCACCGACAAGCGCACCCTGCTGCTGCGCATCGGCACCCAACTGGATTTCCCGGCGGGCCGCGGCCGCAACTGGGATGCGTTGTCCGATGCGCTGCGCGACCTGTCCTGGCTGCCGGCCAGGGGGTATGCGCTGTTGTTCGGCGATGCCGGCGACCTGCGCGACGCCAGCCCGGCGGATTTCGACACCCTGCTGGACGTCCTCTCCGAAGCCGCGGCCAGCTGGGCCGCGGACAACGTGCCGTTCTGGGCGTTCTTCGAATTGCCGCACGGCGGCGAGGCCGCAGCAACGGACGACCTCTGAGCCGGCGCCGTCAGCCCGGCGGCCGCGCGGGGCCCTTGAGCTCGATCACGTTGCCGTCCGGATCACTGAAATACAGCGACAGTCCGTCGCCCTCGGCGCCGAAGTTGACCTCCGCCGCGGCCGGCACGGCGACCCCATGGCGCCCCAGGTGGGCGACGATGCCCGCCTCGTCGAATGGTTCGACCCGCAGGCACAGGTGATCCACGTTGCGCGCGCCCTGCCCCGGCGCGGCACCGCCACGGGCGCCCAGGGCGCCGTCCACGCTGACCAGGTCGATCATCGACGCGCCGGCGCGCAGGTGTACCAGGCCCAGGTGCGCGCGCCGCCTGACCACCTCGCAGCCGAGCACGGCCTGGTAGAAGGCGGTGCTGCGCGACAGGTCGCGCACGCGGAACACCACATGGTCGATGCGCTGCACCGAAAACGGCATTTCCATCGCATGCTCCATGCAGAAACCCGGGAAGCGGGGTCGATGACCGGCGCCCGTGCACGGCGATTGTCACACGGCCGCAACCGCGGTTGGCGCGGCGCTGGAGGAACGCCGCGGCGCTGCGCCCACCCGTGAGCACCGGTGGGCCGGGCGGCAGCCAGGCTCAGCCGTCGAGTTCTTCCCAGCGCGCGTAGGCCGCATCCAGTTCCGCCTGCACCCGGGCCAACTGCTGGGTGTGCGCGCTGACCTCGGCGCTGGAACGGGTGTAGAACGCCGGGTCGTTCATCGCGCCGGTCAGGCCTTCCACGTCGCGCTCCAGCTGTTCGATCTTCGCCGGCAGCTGTTCCAGTTCGCGCGCGTCCTTGAAACTGAGCTTGCGCCTGGCCGGCGCCGGCTCGGCAGCGGCCGCCGGCGTGGTCGCCGGCTTCGCGGCCGGTACCGCCGTGGCCGAGGCCCTGGCCACGGCCATGCCGCTCTGCGCCGGCGCCGGGCGCTGGCGCAGCGAGTCGGTATAGCCGCCGACGTAATCGCCGACCCTGCCCTCGCCTTCCAGCACCAGGGTGGAGGTGACCACGTTGTCGAGGAAATCGCGGTCGTGGCTGACCAGCAGCAGGGTGCCGGTGTAGTCGCCCAGCAGCTCCTCCAGCAGCTCCAGGGTCTCCACGTCCAGGTCGTTGGTCGGTTCGTCCATCACCAGCAGGTTGGACGGCTGCGCGAACAGCTTGGCCAGCAGCAGGCGGTTGCGCTCGCCGCCGGACAGGCGGGTGATCGGCGCCCGCGCGCGCTCGGGGTGAACAGGAAGTCCTGCAGGTAGGCGTGCACGTGCTTGCGCTTGCCGTTGAGGTCGATGAAGTCCGCGCCCTCGGCCACGTTCTCGATCGCGCTCCAGTCCTCGCGCAGGGTGGCGCGGTACTGGTCGAAATAGGCGATCTGCAGGTTGGTGCCCTGGCGCACCTCGCCGGCATCCGGCTGCAGTTCGCCCAGCAGCAGCTTGAGCAGGGTGGTCTTGCCGCTGCCGTTGGGGCCGATCAGGCCGATGCGGTCGCCGCGCAGGATCGTGGTCGAGAAATCCCTGATCATCACCCGCTCGCCGAACGCGAAGCTGACGTCCCTGACGTCGATGACCTTCTTGCCGGAGTTCTCGCCCGAGGCCGCTTCCAGGCGGACGTTGCCGCCCAGCTCGCGGCGCTGGCTGCGTTCCACGCGCATGGCCTTGAGCCGGCGCACGCGGCCTTCGTCACGGGTGCGGCGCGCCTTGATGCCCTGCCGGATCCACACTTCCTCCTGCGCCAGCAGCTTGTCGAAGCGTGCGTTCTCCTGCGCCTGCGCGTTGAGCCGTTCCTCGCGGCGGCGCGCGTAGTTGTCCCAGTCACCCGGCCAGCTGGTCACCTGGCCGCGGTCGATCTCGACGATGCGGGTGGCCAGCGCACGCAGGAAGCGGCGGTCATGGGTGACGAACACCACGCAGCCGTTCCAGCCCTTGAGGAAGCCTTCCAGCCAGTCGATGGCCTCGATGTCCAGGTGGTTGGTCGGCTCGTCCAGCAGCAGTACGTCGGGCCCGGCGACCAGCGCGCGCGCCAGCAGCACGCGGCGCTTCATGCCGCCGGACAGGCGCCCGAACTCGGCATCGCCGTCCAGCTCCAGCTTGGTCAGGGTTTCGGACACGCGCTGGTCCAGCGCCCAGCCATCGGCGGCGTCGATCCTGGCCTGCACCTTGCCCATGGCATCGCCATCGAACACGTCGGCATGGCTCAGCCGGTGGAACTCGGCCAGCCAGTGGCCGAGTTCACCCAGGCCATCGGCGACCACGTCGAACACGCTGCCGGCGGCGCCATGCGGTACCTCCTGCTCCAGGCGGGTGACGCGCACGCCCTGCTGGACGCGCACTTCGCCGTCGTCCGGCTTCAGTTCGCCGGCCATCAGCTTCATCAGGGTGGATTTGCCGGCGCCGTTGCGGCCGATCAGGGCGATGCGCTCGCCACTTTCGATCGACAGTTCGGCTTTCTCCAGCAACAACGGGCCGCCGACGCTGTAGTCGACGTTCTGCAGGGTGATCAAAGGCATGCGCGCATTGTACGGGAGCCGCGCTCAGGCGTCGGCGAACGTGCCCGGATCCAGCGCCAGCAGCCGCCGCAGGCTGGCCGCCACCGGCCTGCCCGGGTGCCGCAGCACCCACAGCTGCCGCCGCAGCGGCGGCAACGGCGTGGCCAGCACGTGCAGCCGGCCCAGTGCGATGAGATCGGCCACCGCGTGCCGCGACAGGCAGGCCAGGCCCAGCCCGGCGACGGCGCCCTGCTTGATCGCCTCGGTACCGCCGAGCTGCAGTACCTCGGCGAACCGGTGCAGGTGCGGCAGCAGCGCCTGCTCGGCCGCCTCGCGGGTGCCCGAGCCCGGCTCGCGCAGCAACCAGCAGGCACCGCGCAGCCGCGCCATGTCCGCACCGGCCCGCAGTGCCGCCGCGTGCGGGTGGCGATCGCCGAACACGACGACCAGTTCGTCCTCGCGCCAGGGCGCCACGTCCAGCCCCGGCTCGTGACACGGGCCCTCGATCAGGCCGATGTCCACCTCCAGCCGCTGCACCGCAGCGGCGACTTCGCGGGTATTGCCGATCACCAGGTCGACCCGGGCCTGGTCGTTGCGCTCGCGCAGGTCGGCGATGCGCGACGGCATCAGGTAGTTGCCGATGGTAGTGCTGGCGCCGACCCGCCAGCGCACCGGCGCGGCGGCCTCCCCGGCCCGGCCGTAGCGGCGCTCGATATCGTCCACGGCCGCCAGCAGCGCCCGTGCCTCGGGCAGCAGCGCACGGCCGTGGCCGTTGAGCACCAGCCGGCGTCCGACGCGGTCGAACACGGCCAGCCCGAGCAGGCTCTCCAGCTCGCCCAGGGCCGCACTTACCGCCGACTGCGACAGGCCGATGGCCTCGCCCGCGGCGGTGGTGGTGCCGGTTTCGGCGACGGCGGAGAAAATCTGCAGCTGGCGCAGGGAGAGATGCATTATTTACCTGAAATATTGTTTATCCATACGAATATTATCTGTTTTACAGATTATTGGCGCGACGGCAGGATGGGCCATCTCCTCATAACCGTCCGTCATGAACACCGCCCTCCAGGGCCACGCCCCGGCCCACCCACATCGCCTCCCCGGCCTGCTGTTGACCGCCGCCATCGCCATGCTTTCCCTGTGGCTGGGTACCCTGCCGTGGCTGCAGGCCCATGGCATCAGTGCGCTGACGCTGGCGATCCTGCTCGGTATCGCCCTGGGCAACACCGCCTACGGCAGGCTGGCGCCGCGCGCGGCGGCAGGCGTGGGCTTCTCCAAGGCGACCCTGCTGCGTGCCGGCATCGTCCTCTACGGCCTGCGCCTGACCGTGCAGGACATCGGCCAGGTCGGCGTCGCCGGGGTGCTGATCGACGCGCTGGTGCTGTGCTCCACCTTCGCCCTGGCGTGGTGGCTGGGCACCCGCGTGCTTGGGCTGGAGCGCAACACCGCGCTGCTGATCGGCGCCGGCAGCTCCATCTGCGGCGCCGCGGCGGTGATGGCCGCCGAGCCGGTGGTCAAGGGCCGCGCCGAGCAGGTTGCCATCGCCGTGGCCACGGTGGTCGTGTTCGGCACCCTGGCGATGTTCCTGTACCCGCTGCTGTACCAGTGGGGCCTGCATGCCGGCTGGATGCCGCTGGACGAAACCGGCTACGGCGTATTCACCGGCTCCACCGTGCATGAGGTGGCCCAGGTGGTCGCCGCCGGCCGCGCGGTCAGCCAGCCGGCCGCCGACGCGGCGGTCATCGCCAAGATGGTGCGGGTGATGATGCTGGCGCCGTTCCTGGTGTGCCTGTCGGCACTGCTGGCACGCGGCCGCCGCGACCGCCAGGGCACGCGCTCCAGGATCGCCGTGCCCTGGTTCGCGTTCGGCTTCATCGGCATGGTCGGCTTCAACTCGCTGCAGTTGCTGCCCGCCGGGCTGGTCGCCGCCCTGGTCGAGCTGGACACCGCGCTGCTGGCGATGGCGATGGCCGCGCTGGGCCTGACCACCCATGTCTCGGCCCTGCGCCAGGCCGGTCCGCGGCCGATGCTGCTGGCCGCGCTGCTGGCCGCCTGGCTGCTCGGCGGCGGTCTGCTGATCAACCTCGCGGTACGTGCGCTGTCCTGAATCGGGCGCGCCGCGGCGGCCACCAGGGCGGCACGGCCCGCCGGCATCTGCGAAAATACGGCATGACCGATTTCTCCTCGTTGCCGCTGATCCCGGCCCTCGCACCCGGCATCGACGCGCTGGGCTATACCGCCATGACCCCGGTGCAGGCACAGAGCCTGCCGCCCATCCTGGACGGGCGCGACGTGATCGCCCAGGCTCCCACCGGCAGCGGCAAGACCGCCGCCTTCGGCCTGGGCCTGCTGAACCGGCTCGACCCGGCCACCCTGCGTACCCAGGCGCTGGTGCTGTGCCCTACCCGCGAACTGGCCGACCAGGTCGGCCGGCAGCTGCGCAAACTGGCCACCGGCATCCCCAACCTCAAGCTGCTGGTACTGACCGGCGGCGTGCCGCTGGGCCCGCAGCTGGCGTCGCTGGAGGCGCACGACCCGCAGGTGGTGGTGGGCACGCCCGGCCGCGTGCAGGAACTGGCGCGCAGGCGCGCGCTCAACCTCGGCCAGGTGCGCACGTTCGTGCTCGACGAAGCCGACCGCATGCTCGACATGGGCTTCGAGGAGCCCATCCGCGAGATCGCCGGGCGCACCCACAAGGAGCGGCAGAGCCTGCTGTTCTCGGCCACGTTCCCCGACGCCATCCGCGAACTGGCGCGCGCCCTGCTTGATGACCCGGTGGAAGTCACCATCAATGGCCAGCAGGAAGCCCCGGCGATCCAGCACCTGTTCTTCGAGGTCGAGCCGGCGCACCGGCAGAAGGCGCTGGCCGGGCTGCTGCTCAGGTACACGCCCGAATCGGCGGTGGTGTTCTGCAACACCCGCAAGGACGTGGACGAGGTGGCCAATTCACTGCGCCAGTTCGGCTTCTCGGCGCTGGCCCTGCATGGCGACATGGAACAGCGCGACCGCGACGAGGTCCTGCTGCAGTTCGCCAACCGCAGCTGCAACGTGCTGGTCGCCAGCGACGTGGCCGCGCGCGGCCTGGACGTGGAAGAGCTGGCCGCGGTGGTCAACTACGAAATGCCCAGCGACCTGGACACCTACCGCCACCGCGTCGGCCGCACCGCCCGCGCCGGCCGCCGCGGCCTGGCGCTGAGCCTGGTCGCCGGCCGCGAGCGCCACCGCGCCGATGCACTGGAAGCCGACCAGGGCAGCGCGCTGGACTGGCAGAAGACCCCGCTGGCCACCGCACGCCCGGCACAGCTGCCACAGGCGGCGATGACCACGCTGCGGATCGATGGCGGCAAGACCGACAAGCTGCGCGCCGGGGACATCCTCGGCGCGCTCACCGGCGATGCCGGGTTGTCGGCCAAGACCATCGGCAAGATCGACATCTTCCCCACCCGCTCCTATGTGGCCATCGCCCGCGAGCACGCCGGCAAGGCGGTGGCACGACTGGAAGCGGGCAAGATCAAGGGCAGGCGCTTCCGCGTGCGCAAGCTGTAAGCCAGAACACGATCCTGCCCCTCCAGCGGACCCGGCTGGCATGAGGCCGCAGGTGCGGGGCTTGCCCCGCACCGAGGCTCCACCGGCAGGTTCCGTGCGGGGCAAGCCCCGCACCTACCGACGCCTCACCACGAAGCCGGGACTCAATACACCAGCGTGGCCTGCAGCGGCAGCCCTGCCGGCCAGCGCGGACGGCCGCCCAGCCCGTCCAGTTCCACCAGCACCGCCGCCCCGAGTACCTCGGCCTCCAGCCGCCGCGCCAGCAGCAGCGCCGCGGCCAGCGTACCGCCGGTGGCGAGCACGTCGTCGATCAGCAGCACCCTAGTGCCGGGGCGATGGCACCGGCGCAGACCTCGATGCGGTCGCTGCCGTACTCCAGCGCGTACTCCTGGGCCAGGGTGGCGCCGGGCAGCTTGCCCGGCTTGCGCACCGGCACGAAGCCGGCGCCCAGTTCCAGCGCCAGCGCGGCGCCGAGGATGAAGCCGCGCGCCTCCACCCCCAGCACCGCCTGCACGCCGGCCGCGCGCCAGGGCTCGGCCATCGCCGCGATCGCCGCGCGGAAGCCATCGGCATCGGCCAGCAGCGGGGTGATGTCCTTGAAGCGGATACCGGGCCGCGGAAGTCGGCCACGTCGCGGATCGTGCTGGACCAGTCGGGATAGGGGTTCGTCATCGGGTCATTCGGAAGGGAAGGAATCAGGAACTGCACGACAGCATGGCGCAGCCGGCGCGCGTACGCGCCCAGTCGGGACGCCGCCGGGCGAACGCTTCGCGGCCGGGCTGCTCGTCGCCGGGACGCCGCATCACCTCCAGCAGTTCGTCGATGCCGCCGCTGTCGCCCTGCTCGGCGCGGTCGATGGCCTGCTGCACCAGCCAGTTGCGCAGTACGTATTTTGGATTGGCCACCTGCATGACCCGGCGCCGGGCGGCGGCATCCAGGCCGGCCCCGCGCACGCGCGCGGCGTGGCACTGCAGCCAGTCCAGCAGATCCGGCATCACCCGCTCGCGGCGCGCGGGCGAATAGAACGCACCCTCCAGCGCCGCCACGTCCGGCCGCTGCGGGTCGACGTCGAGCAGCGCCCGGAACGCCAGGGTCATGTCCATCTCGCCGGCATGCAGCAGTGCCTGGAACCGGGCCATCAGCGCCTCGTCGCCCTCGCGGTAGTCGCCCAGCCCGAGCTTGGCGACCAGGTGGCCGCGGGCTTCGGCCGCGTAACGCGCCTGGAACGCATCCAGCCCCGCCTGCAGCGGCGCCGCCTCCGCGAACAGCGGCGACAGCGCCTGCGCCAGCCGCACCAGGTTCCAGTACGCCACCTGCATCTGCGCACCGAAACGGTAGCGGCGGCCCTGCGCGTCGGTGGTGTTCGGCGTCCAGTCCGGGTCGTAATCCTCGATCCAGCCATACGGGCCGTAGTCCAGGGTCAGGCCCAGCACCGACATGTTGTCGGTGTTCATCACCCCGTGCACGAAGCCCACCCGCATCCACTGCGCCACCAGCACCGCGGTGCGCGTGCAGATCCCGGCGAACCAGTCGGCATGGCGCGAGGGGCCGGGCGGCAACTGCGGAAAGTCGCGGTCGATGCAGAAATCCACCAGCTGCCGCAGCAACGCCCGGTCGCCGCGTGCCGCCGGCAACTCGAAACTGCCGAAGCGCAGGAACGAAGGCGCCACCCGGCACACCACCGCGCCCGGCTCACCGCGCGGATGGCCGTCGTAGAACATGTCGCGGACCACCGTCTCGCCGGTGGCGACCAGGCTCAGCGCACGCGTGGTCGGCACGCCCAGGTGATGCATGGCCTCCGAACACAGGAATTCGCGGATCGACGAGCGCAGCACCGCGCGGCCGTCCGCGCCGCGCGAATAGGGCGTTGGCCCGGCCCCCTTGAGCTGCAGCTCCCAGCGCCGGCCATCGGCCAGCAATTCGCCGAGCGAAATGGCGCGGCCATCACCCAGTTGCCCGGCCCAGTGCCCGAACTGGTGGCCGCCATAATTCGCCGCCCATGGCTGCATGCCGGGGTACAACGCATTGCCGGCGAACACCGCGGCGAAATCCGGCGCCTGCACGGCCGCGCGGTCGAAACCCAGCATCGCCGCCACCTCCGGCGCATGCGCCAGCAGGCGCGGCGCCGCCACTGGGCTGGGCATGACCTGCGACCAGGCCGCGCCCGGCACCTCGCGCCGGCGCGGTCCGGTTTCGGCGTCGCCGGGCAGTTCGCGCAGGAAACGGTTGTCGAAATGCAGCACCGGGATAGTCATCGATAGCAGATGGGGGCTGGGCCCGGGGTCACAAGCACGGCGGCGATGGCAGCCCGGTTTCCGGCACCCCGGCCGAAGGCCCCGGAGAGGCCGCCGTGCAGGGCGGGCGCAAAAACCGGCGGGAGCGCTGGCGCCATAAACAAAAACGCCGGAAGCTTTCGCTTCCGGCGTCGTGGCGACCTTGCGGTTGCGGGGGCTGGATTACAGCGCCTGCACCTGGTCAGCCTGCATGCCCTTCTGGCCCTGCACGGCGACGAAGGTCACCTTCTGGCCTTCCTGCAGCGACTTGAAGCCGGTGCCCTGGATGGCACGGAAGTGCACGAACAGGTCGGGGCCGCTTTCCGGGGTGATGAAACCAAAACCCTTGGCATCGTTGAACCACTTCACCGTGCCGGTCTGACGCTCAGACATTACAAACTCCTGGAACTATTGATTGGAAATCGCAGCCGCCGGGGATCGGGGCCGAGACTGAGTTGCAGGCGTTGGTAAAACGGAACGATGAGCGGATCGGTGAGATCAGCTGCATCAGGCCACGATTCACGGTGACCCTTGCAAGCACAGTGGGGCGAAAGATACGCGGCTTTCCAGCAAAAAGCGACAAATACCGCATTCATCCGCACCGAAACCCCACCTCCCGGCAACAATCCCGCTAAATTCATTGGCTTGGCGCCCCGCATCGGGCGGCTCCGGCCCGTCCCGGGCCCGCGCAGCGGCTAGACTGCGCGCCATGGAATCCACCCTTGCCGCCCCCTCCCCCCGCATCTGGGTGGACGCCGACGCCTGCCCGGCGGTCATCCGCGACATCCTGTACCGCGCCGCCGAGCGCACCCGGATCGAGGTGATCCTGGTCGCCAACCGCTGGCTGCAGACGCCCCCCTCGCGTTTCATCCGCGCCATGCAGGTCGCCGGTGGCCCGGACGTGGCCGACGACGCCATCGCCGAACGCGTGGCCGCCGGCGACCTGGTCGTCACCCAGGACATTCCGCTGGCCGCACGGGTGCTGGCCAGGGGCGCGGCCGCCGTGGACCCGCGCGGCGTGCCGTTCAGCCCGACAGCATCGCCCAGCGCCTGTCGATACGCGATTTCATGGCCGAACTGCGCGGCGCGGGCGTGCAGACCGGCGGCCCGCCCAGCCTGCACGCGCGCGACCGCCAGGCCTTCGCCGCGCGCCTGGACCAGTGGCTGGCGCGGCAGCGCTGAAGCGCGGCCCGTCGCGGCTGCGCCCGCGCAGTAGAATGGCGGTCTTTGCCCCGTGATCCCATGGCCCTTACCGCCACCATCCGCAAGGCCGAGCTGCAGATCAGCGACATGGACCGCGGCTACTACGCGACCCACCACCTGACCCTGGCCCAGCACCCCTCCGAGACCGACGAGCGCCTGATGGTGCGCCTGCTCGCCTTCGCGCTGAACGCCGATGACCGCCTGGAGTTCGGCCGCGGGCTGAGCACCGACGACGAACCGGACCTGTGGCAGCACGACTACACCGGCGACATCCTGCAGTGGATCGACCTGGGCCACCCCGACGAGTCGCGGGTGCGCAAGGCGTGCAACCGCAGCCGCCAGGTGCAGGTGATCAACTACGGCGGCAACGCCTCGGACATCTGGTGGCAGAAGCAGGGCAAGGGCCTGGCCCGCTTCGGCAACCTCTCGGTGGTGGACCTGGACGCCGGCTTCGTCGAGCGCTGGGGCCAGCAGATCCAGCGGGCGATGCGCTGGAGCGTGCTGATCCAGGACGGCGAGCTGCAGATCCTCAACGACCAGGTCCAGCTCGACGTCACCCCCGCCTGGCGCAAGCGCGCGGCGGCTTGAGTGGCGCGCTTGCGATGAACCAGTGCATGGCTGCCCAGCACTGCGACGTGCTGGTGATCGGCGCCGGCGCGGCCGGCCTGATGTGCGCGCTTACCGCCGGCCAGCGCGGCCGCGTGGTGCAGGTGATCGACCACGCCAACAAGCCGGGCAAGAAGATCCTGATGTCCGGCGGCGGGCGCTGCAATTTCACCAACACCGGCACCACCGCCGCCAACTTCATTTCGGCCAACCCGCATTTCTGCAAATCGGCGCTGGCCCGCTACACCCCGGCCGATTTCATCGCCATGGTCGAGCGCCACCGCATCGCCTGGCACGAGAAGGAGCTGGGGCAGCTGTTCTGCGACATCTCCTCCAAGCTGATCGTGCGCATGCTGCTGGACGAATGCCAGCAGGCCGCGGTGCGGATCCGCACCGACTGCGCGGTGGAGGGCATCGAGCGTGGCGCCGACGGCTTCCGCGTGCGCACCGGCCACGGCCTGTTCCACTGCGCGTCGCTGGTGATCGCCAGCGGCGGCCTGTCCATTCCCAGCATGGGCGCCAGCGGCTTCGGCTACGAGGTCGCGCGCCAGTTCGGCCACGCGGTGCTGCCCACCCGCGCCGGGCTGGTGCCGCTGACCCTCAGCGGCAGGCACCAGGAACGGCTGGCCGACCTCAGCGGCGTGGCGCTGCCGGTGGAGGCGCGCTGCAACGGGCAGGCGTTCCGCAACTTCATGCTGCTCACCCACCGCGGGATCAGCGGCCCGGCGATCCTGCAGATTTCCTCCTACTGGCAGCCCGGTGACGACCTGCGCCTGGACCTGCTGCCGGACCAGGACGCACTGCAATGGCTGCGCGGCATGAAACGCGAGCGCGGCGCCTCCGAACTGCGCACGTTGCTGGCCGAGGTCATGCCCAAGCGGATGGCGCAGCGCCTGTGCGAGCACTGGCTGCCGGACCGGCCGGTGCGCCAGCTCGACGAGCCGCAGTTGAAACAGGCGGCGGCATTGCTGGCCGATTTCCCGCTGGTGGCCAGCGGCACCGAGGGCTACCGCACCGCGGAGGTGACCCTGGGCGGCGTGGACACGCGCCAGGTGTCGTCCTCCACCTTCGAATCGCGGCAGGTGCCGGGGCTGTATTTCGTCGGCGAGGTGCTGGACGTGACCGGCTGGCTGGGGGCTACAACTTCCAGTGGGCCTGGGCCTCCGGGCACGCGGCCGGACAGGCGGCCTGAGCCCGGCACAGGAACCGCGTCACAGGCAAGCGATCGGCTCATGGACGGCACCGCGGCCATGTTGTATTAAACCCGGTCAGAGGGGAGTCCTGAATGCAGAACGGCAAAGAATCAACCCTGCGCCTGCTGATCGTCGATGACAGCGCCGAGAACGCAGAGGCGATCGTCAGCACCTTGCGCAACAGCGGCATCGCCGTCCGCCCATACCGGCCGCAGGCACCGGCGGAACTGGCGGACATCGTGTCCAGCCAGGCCATCGACCTGGTGCTGTGCGCGCCGTCGCAGGTGATCCCGCAGCTGCTGCTCAGCCAGCAGATCGCCGCCAGCGGCAAGGACATCCCGGTGATCGCGCTGGCCGAGCAGGTGGACGAGCAGACGCTGGTGGAATCGGGTGCCAATGGCATCCGCGCCATTGCCCTGCGCCACCGGCCCGAGCACCTGCTGGCCGTGGTGCGCGACGAATGGACCGACCTGCAGGCCCGCCGCGGCCTGCGCCGCATCGAGGCGCAGATGCGCGAGACCGAGCGCCGCTGCGACGCGCTGATCGCCTCTTCGCGCGACCCCATCGCCTACATCCACGAAGGCATGCACATCCGCGCCAACGAGGCCTACCTGGAGATGTTCGGCTACGACGCGTTCGAGGACGTGGAAGGCATTTCGCTGCTGGACATGGTCGCGCCGCAGCATGTGGAGGATTTCAAGCAGCTGCTCAAGGCGCTGGGCAAGGGCGAGCCGCCGCCGCCGCAGTACGAGGTGCATGCGCGCAACCAGGATGGCGAGAGCTTCCCGGCGACGATGGAGTTCACCGCCGCCACCTACGAGGGCGAGTCCTGCTTCCAGGTGGTGTTCCGCCGCCGCGAGGAGTTCGACCCCGAACTGGCGCGCGAGGTCGAGGCGCTGCGCCAGCGCGACCAGGTCACCGGCCTGCTCAACCGCCCGACCTTCATGGTGCACCTGGAAAACGCCGTGGCCCAGGTCAGCCGCAGCGACGGCCAGTACGGCTTCCTGCTGGTGGAGCCGGACCACTACGCGCGGCTGCTGCCCGACATCGGGCTGGACTCGGCCGACGCACTGGTTGCCGCGCTCGGCCAGCATCTGGCCGCAACGCTCGGCGACGGCCTGTCGCTGGCGCGTTTCGGCGAGCACAGCTTCGCCATCCTCGCCCAGGGCGACTACGCGCATACCATGGGGCTGGCCGAACGCGTGCGCGGCGCCTTCGCCTCACATGTATTCAGCATCGGCGCACGCTCGGCGACGGTCACCGTCAGCATCGGCGGCGTGCAGGTCGGCGAGAAGATCGCCAGCGTCGGCCAGGTGCTGGCCCGCGCCAGCGACTGCACCCGCACCGCGACCGAACTGGGCGGCAACACGGTCAAGGTGTTCGACCCGGGGGCCGCCGACCGCGTCGAGGAAGAGCGCATCCAGCGCTGGGTGGAGCTGATGCGCGGCGCGCTCGAGGGCGAGGGCTTCCAGCTGCGCTTCCGCCCGGTCATCAACCTCATGGGCGAGGCGATCCAGCTGTACGACACCTCGCTGCAGCTGCGCAACAACAACGAGATGGTCGGGCCTTCGACCTTCCTGCCGATCGCCGAGGACCAGGGCCTGCTGGCGCCGATCAACCGCTGGGTGGTCGGGCATGCGATCCAGGCGCTGGGCGAACGCCGCCGCGCCGGCCATCGCACCTGCATGATGGTGCGGATCACGCCCGAATCGTTCTCCGATCCGCAGCTGCTGGCGGTGATCCGCGACGGCCTGCAGGCCGAGGGGGTGTCCGGCGACCAGCTGTGGCTGCAGGTCCCCGAGGCCAAGGTGTTCACCCACCTGCGCAATGCCCAGCAGTTCCTGGCCGCGGCCTCGGCGCTGGGTTGCAAGGTCGGGCTGGAGCAGTTCGGTTCCGGGCTCGATTCGTTCCAGCTGCTGGCCCACTTCCAGCCGGGTTTCCTCAAGCTGGACAGCAGCTTCACCGCGGACCCGGCACTGGCCCGCGAGCAGCTGCCCAAGATCCAGGAAATCACCACGCGCGCGCAGTCGCAGGACATCCGCACCATCGCCGAGTTCGTCTCCGATGCGGCGACGATGAGCCTGCTGTTCACCTCCGGCGTGGATTACGTGCAGGGCGACTTCGTCGGCCCCGCCGGCCCGGAGATGAACTTCGAGTTCAACGCGTAAGACCGCGCCGGCCAGCGGCCGGCCCGGGTCGCATGCGAAAAGGCCGGCGTGGACGCCGGCCTTTTGCGTATCAGGTCAGGTCAACCAGGTTCTCAATCTTCACGTCCGGGTTGACGTCGGCGTCATAGTCCACGCCGTCGATGCCGAAACCGAACAGGCGCAGGAAGTCCGCCTTGTAGCCGGCCAGGTCGCTGATCTCGTACAGGTTCTCGTTGGTCACCTGCGGCCACAGCGCGACCACCCTGCCCTGCACCTCCGGCGCCATTTCCTTGTAGTCGGCGCGCAGGCGGCCTTCCTCGTCCACCAGCGCGACGCTGCGGCCCTTGCCGTCGACCAGGTCGCGGCGGATGTGGTCGGCGGCGTTGGCGCCGCCCTGCGGCCCGTTGTAGAGAATGTCGTACAGGGTGTCGAGCTGCTCGATGCAGCCTTCGTGGGTGCCCTCGTCCTTCATCACCTTGAACAGCAGCGACAGGTACAGCGGCATGGTCGGGATCGCCGAGCTGGCCTGGGTGACCACCGCCTTGAGCACCGACACGCGGGCGTCGCCACCGATGCCCTGCAGGCGGGCGCGGATGTCCTTGACCTTGGCGTCCAGGTCCTTCTTGGCGGCGCCGATGGAGCCGTTCCAGTAGATCGCCTGGGTGATTTCCTCGCCGACGTAGGTGAACGCGGTGGTGGTCGCGCCCGGTGCCAGCACCCCGGCTTCCAGCAGCGCGTCGATCCACATCTGCCAGTCTTCGCCGCCCATCACCTGCACGGTGCCGGCGATTTCCTCGGCGCTGGCCGGCTGCAGGGTGGTCTCGGTCAGCACTTCCTTGTCGGTATCCAGGCCGCGCAGCGTGATCGGCGCGCCGATCGGCTTGAGCGTGGAGCTGATCACCTCGCCGGTCTTCGGGTGCTTGCGGCGCGGCGATGCCAGGCTGTAGACCACCTGGTCGACCTGGCCCAGGTCGGCCTTGATGATCTCGATGACCTTGGCCTTGACCTCGTCGGAGAATGCATCACCGTTGACGCTGCGCGCGTACAGGCCGGCCTGGTGCGCGTACTTCTCGAACGCAGCCGAGTTGTACCACCCCGCCGTGCCCGGCTTGCTTTCGCTGCCCGGCCGCTCGAAGAACACGCCCAGCGTGGCGGCGCCGCTGCCGAAGGCGGCCTTGATGCGCGCGGCCAGGCCGTAACCGGTGGACGCACCGATCACCAGCACCTTCTTCGGGCCATGGGCGAGCCTGGGCTGCGCCTTGATGTAGTCGATCTGTTCCTTGACCGCCGCGTCGCAGCCGGCCGGATGGGTGGTGACGCAGATGAAGCCGCGCACACGCGGTTTGATGACCATGGAAACCTCGGTTGGATACGGGAAAACAGCGCCGCGGCACACGCCGGGCAGGCGCCGAACCGCGAGGATCGTAGTGTGCGCCCGCAGCGAAAACAACCGACGCCACCGCATGGAACCGGCGCCCCGGCGGCGTCATCGCGGGCAGGCCGCAAATGGAAAGAGCCGCGCGGTGCGCGGCTCTTTCGCGGTCGGGAGGTGGCGGGCCTTACGGGCGGCGCGCCAGTTCCTCGACGTCCTTGGCCTTGGGCAGCAGGTCCTGCTTGGAGACCTTGAACGGCCCGATGCTGAGCAGCGGGACGGCCACGATGACCGACGACACCACCACGATCACCGCGCCGACCATGTGGGTCTCGGCCAGGCCTTCCATCGACTCGCCACCGTACAGGTACAGCGCCAGCGCCGACAGGAAGAACAGCACCGCGGTGATCACCGTGCGCGACAGCGTCTGGTTGATCGAGCGGTTCAGCACTTCCAGCGGCTCCACGCGCAGGCTGCGGAAGTTCTCGCGCACGCGGTCGAACACCACGATGATGTCGTTGATGGCAAAGCCCATCACCGACAGCATGCCGGCCAGCACGGTCAGGTCGAACTCGCGGCCGAGCAGCGACATGTAGGCCACGGTCAGGATCAGGTCGAAGAACGCGGTGATGCT
The DNA here is from genome assembly GCA_002951995.1 of Stenotrophomonas acidaminiphila. Lineage (NCBI taxonomy): Bacteria > Pseudomonadati > Pseudomonadota > Gammaproteobacteria > Lysobacterales > Lysobacteraceae > Stenotrophomonas > Stenotrophomonas acidaminiphila. Next base: position 1,702,403 of record CP019797.1, on the reverse strand, counting down.
GGCCACCATCGCGAACTTCCACTCGAAGCGCGCGGCGATGTAGATCAGGAAGCCGATCACCATGAACAGCGTCGCGTAGATGCCGTTCATCACCAGGTCCTTGCCGACCTGCGGGCCGACGAACTCGCCCGGCTGCGCGGTAGCGGCGTTGCCGGGCAGGCTGATCGCGGCGCGGACCTTCTCGGCGACCTTCTGCGCGGCGTCGGCGGCGTTGTTGTGCTCGCCATCGGGCGGCAGGCGGATCATCAGGTCGTTGCCGCCGCCCACGCTCTGCACCTGGGCGTTCTCGAAGCCGGCCGCGGCCAGGCGCTCGCGCACCGCTTCGGCGTCGACGCTCTTCTCGAAGTGGGTACGCACCACCGTGCCGCCGGTGAACTCCAGCGCGTAGTTGAAGCCCTTGAAGCCGATGATCGCCAGCGACACCAGCAGCAGCACCACCATCAACGCGAGCACCGGCCTGCGGTGGCGCATGAAGTCGATGTTGGTGTCGTTCGGGACGATGTGGAGCGGGAATAGTTTCATGCAGGGATTTTCCTTAAAAAACCCGCACACGCATGTGCGGGCTTTCGCGAAGGGATTCGCGTCAGATCGCCACGGACTGGAGCTTGTTGCGACGGCCGTAGATCAGCACCGCCAGCGCACGCGACACGGTGATCGCGGTGAACATCGAGGCGAAGATGCCGATGATCATGGTCAGCGCGAAGCCCTTCAGCGGACCGGTGCCGAACGCATACAGCGCCACGCCCACGATCAGGCCGGTGAGGTTGGCGTCGAGGATGGTGCCCGAGGCCTTCTCGTAACCGGCGGCGATGGCGGCCTTGCCCGGCATGCCCAGCCGCAGTTCCTCGCGGATGCGCTCGTTGATCAGCACGTTGGCGTCCACCGACAGGCCGACCGACAGCGCCAGGCCGGCGAAGCCCGGCAGGGTCATGGTCGCGCCGAACAGCGACATCACCGCCACCACGATCAGCAGGTTGAACAGCAGCGCCACCGAGGTGATCGCGCCGAACATGCGGTAGTAGATGGTGAAGAACACCAGGGTGAACACGAACGAGAACACCACCGCCTTGACGCCGCGGGCCACGTTCTCCGCGCCCAGGCTGGGGCCGATCACGTATTCCTCGACGAAGTCCATCGGCGCGGCCAGCGAACCGGCGCGCAGCAGCTTGGCCAGGCTGTCGGCCTCGGTCTTCTCCAGGCCGGTGGTGATGAAGTTCTTGCCCAGCGGGCTGTTGATGTTGGCCACGGAAATGACTTCTTCCTTGACCCGGAAGCTGCGCACTTCCTTGCCATCGACCATGGTCACCTGCGGAATGCGCTCGGTGTAGACCACGGCCATCGGCTTGTTCACGTTGACGCTGGTGACGTCGAACATGCGCTGGCCGCCGACGCTGTTGAGCGTGACCGCGACCGCCGGCAGGCCGTTCTGGTCGGTGGAGACCTCGGCCTTGACCATCTGGTCACCGGTGACGATGGTGCGCTTGTTCAGCAGCACCGGCATGCCACGGCGGTCGCGGTACAGGCGCGCTTCCGGCGGGATGCGGCCGCTGGTCATGGCGTCCTGCGCGTTGCCGTCCACCACCAGGCGATACTCCAGGGTGGCGGTGGCGCCGATCATGCGCTTGGCTTCTGCGGTGTCCTGCACGCCCGGCAGCTCGACCACGATGCGGTCGTCGCCCTGGCGCTGGATGATCGGCTCGGCCACGCCCAGCTCGTTGACGCGGTTGCGCAGGGTGGTCAGGTTCTGCTCGATGGCGCCGGAGGCGATCTGCAGCATCTCGGCCTGCGGCACGGTCACGGTGATGCGCTCGCCGCTGCCGGAGTAGGTCAGGGTCGGCTGCGCCTTGACCAGCGCGGCACGGGCCTTGTCGGCGTCGGCGGCATTGGCCAGTGTCACCTGGATGTCGCTCTCGCCGCGGCGCTCGACCGCGCGGTAGCCCACGCGGCTGTCGCGCAGCGTGGTGCGGATGTCCTCGGCGAACGCGTCGAAGCGCTTGTCCACCGCGGCCTTCTTGTCCACCTGCAGGGCGAAGTGCACGCCACCGACCAGGTCCAGGCCCAGCACCATCGGCTTGCCGCCGAGCCCGGCCAGCCAGTCCGGCACGGTCGAGGCCAGGTTCAGGGCGACGGTGTAGTTCTCGCCGGCCGTCTCGCGCAGCACGTCGTTGGCGCGGGTCTGGGCATCGAGCGAACCGAGGCGGACGATCAGGCTCTCGCCTTCCTTCTCCACCGACTTGGGCGTGACCCCGGCCTCGCCCAGCGCCGCGCTGACGCGCTGCTTGAGGGCATCGTCGATCTGCCCGCCGCGGTTGGCGGTGATCTGCACGGACGGGTCCTTCTGGTACACGTTGGGCAGCGCATACAGCGCGCTGACCGCCAGGACGACCAGGATCAGGAAGTACTTCCAGCGTGGGAATTCAAGCATTGCGGGTTCCTGCGCGACGCCGGTCCCGGCGCCGCGTCATGACGGAAGGGAAACTCGGGCTCAGGCCGCGGACTTCAGCGTGCCCTTGGGCAGCACGTTGCCGATGGCGCCCTTCTGCACGCGGATGCGGACGTTGTCGGCCACTTCGACGGTGATGAAGTTGTCGCCGATGTCGGTCACCACGCCGGCGATGCCGCCGTTGGTCAGCACCTCGTCGCCCCTGGCGATCTTCTCCAGCATCGCCTTGTGTTCCTTCTGGCGCTTCATCTGCGGGCGGATCATCAGGAAGTACATGACCGCGATCAGGGCGATCGGCAGCAGGAAAGTGCCCATGCCCGGGGCGGCCGGGGCGGCCTGGGCGACGGGAAGCAGGATAGCCATCGGGTTCATCGTGTGTCCTTAACTGTCGGGCGGTGCCTGCCGGGGCCGGCGCCGCGGAACGGATTCAAGCGTGGAAGTATGCCATAGAGGCGGGCCGGTCCAATTGCAAGGCGGGGCCTGCCGCTGACTGCCGCACGGCCCTACTCCCGGGCGCCCGTGTCGTGCCTGTCCGCCCGCCCTGCCCCTGCCTACCGCCTGCCGGCGCGGCCCGGCCCGGCGGCCACCCTGCTGTGGGGGCAGGAAAAACGCTACAGCGCCGGCGCGAGCGCCCCGCGCGCCGCATAGAAGGACTCGCGGAAGGCCAGGAAGGTTCCCGCCTCGATGGCCGCGCGCATGTCGGCCATCAGCTTCTCGTAGTAATAGAGGTTGTGCAGGGTACCGAGCATCGGCGCCAGCATCTCGTTGCAGCGGTCCAGGTGGCGCAGGTAGGCGCGGGTGTAGCCGCTGCTGCAGGCATGGCAGCCGCAGCCCGGCTCGATGGTGTCCATGTCGCGCTCGTAGCGGGCGTTGCGGATGCGCACCGTGCCGGTCGAGGTGAAGTAATGGCCGTTGCGCGCGTTGCGGGTCGGCATCACGCAGTCGAACATGTCCACGCCGCGGGCCACGCCCTCGACCAGGTCTTCGGGGCGGCCCACGCCCATCAGGTAGCGCGGGCGGTCGGCCGGCAGGATCGGGTGCATGTGCTCGAGCATGGCGTTGCGCTCGTGCTCGGGCTCGCCCACCGCCAGCCCGCCGATGGCATAGCCGTCGAAGCCGATCTGCTGCAGGCCCTCGGCCGAGCGGCTGCGCAGGTCGGGGTGCACGCCGCCCTGGACGATGCCGAACAGCGCCGCGTCGTTGCCCAGCGCATCATGCGCATCGCGCGAGCGCCGCGCCCAGCGCAGGCTCAGTTCCATCGAGCGCCGCGCCACGTCCTCGGTGGCCGGGTACGGGGTGCATTCGTCGAAGATCATCACCACGTCCGAATCGAGCACCTTCTGGATCTTCATGCTCTCCTCCGGCCCCAGGAACACGCGGGCGCCATCGGTCGGCGAGGCGAAAGTGACGCCCTGCTCGGTGATCTTGCGGCGGTGCGCCAGCGAGAACACCTGGAAGCCGCCCGAGTCGGTCAGGATCGGTCCGTTCCAGCGGCAGAAGCCGTGCAGGCCGCCATGGTCGCCGATCACCTCCAGGCCCGGGCGCAGGTACAGGTGGAAGGTGTTGCCGAGGATGATCTCGGCGCCGAGCGCGCGGATCTGCTCGGGCAGCACGCCCTTCACCGAGCCGTAGGTGCCCACCGGCATGAACGCCGGGGTCTGCACGGTGCCGCGCGGGAAGCAAAGCTGGCCGCGGCGCGCGTTGCCGTCGGTGGCCTGGAGGGTGAACTGCAGTCTGGACATGGGTGTGCTTCGGTCGGTCTGCCGTCCATTGTCGCGGATCGGCGACGCTGGCGCAGGAAAGGCGGGATCAGGCATCGGGCTGCGGGAACAGCAGCATCGCGTCGCCGTAGCTGAAGAACCGGTAACGGCTGGCGATGGCGTGGGCGTAGGCGTCGAACACCCGCTGCCTGCCGGCGAACGCCGAGATCATCATCAACAGGGTGCTTTCGGGCAGGTGGAAGTTGGTGACCATCGCGTCCACGCTGCGGATGCGGTAGCCCGGGGTGATGAAGATCTGGGTTTCGCCGGCGAACGGCTGCAGCTCGCCCTCGCGCATCGCACTCTCCAGCGCCCGCACCACGGTGGTGCCGACCCCGATCACGCGACCGCCGGCGGCGCGGGTCCGCCGCACCTGCTGCACCAGCCCGGCACCGACATTGAGCCATTCGCGATGCATCACGTGTTGCGACAGGTCGTCCACCCGCACCGGCTGGAAGGTGCCGGCGCCCACGTGCAGGGTGATATGGCCGAACGCCACGCCGCGCGCACGCAGCCGCTGCAGCAGGGCGTCGTCGAAATGCAGGCCGGCGGTGGGCGCCGCCACCGCGCCAACCTCGCGCGCGAACACGGTCTGGTAGCGCTCGCGGTCGTCGGCGCCCGGCTCGCGCTGGATGTACGGCGGCAGCGGCAGCCGGCCGGCGTGCGCCAGCCAGGCTTCGAGCGGCTCGGGCAGGTCGAAGCGCAGCAGGTAGAACTCGCCGTCGCGGCCGAGCACCTCGGCCTCGCCACCGGCGTCGAGCTGGATGCGGCTGCCGGGCTTGGGCGACTTGCTGGCGCCGACCTGGGCACGGGCCTGCTGGCCACCGAGCAGGCGCTCGATCAGTATCTCCACCCGGCCACCGCTGGCCTTGTGTCCGAACAGCCGCGCCGGGATCACCCGGGTATCGTTGAACACCAGCAGGTCGCCGGGCTGCAGCAGCTCGGGCAGGTCGCGCACGTGGCGGTCGTCGTAGGCGGCCGGCGCCGGCGGCACCACCAGCAGGCGGCTGGCGGAGCGCTCGGCCAGCGGCGCCTGGGCGATCAGTTCCTCGGGCAGGTCGTAGTGGAAATCGGACTTCTTCAAGGCCGGAACATCGAACGGGGGAGCCGGCCATTGTACCGGGCGCGCGCCGCATACCCGCAGGTGCGGGGCTTGCCCCGCACCTGCGTGGACGCCCGGATGCGTCAGCGCTCGAACTTGGTCGACAGGATGATGGCGCTGGTGGTGCGCTCGACCCCGTCGATCACGCCGATGGCGTCGGTGACCACGTCCATCTCGCCGACCCCGCCCACCACCACCATCGCCACCAGGTCATGGGCGCCGCTGACCGAATGCAGGCTGCGCACCTCGGCGATCTCGCGCAGCGCCTTGACCACCGCCGGCATCTTGCGCGGCGACACGGTGATCAGCACGTGCGCGCGTACCTGGCCCTGCTCGTAATCCTCGTGGGTACGCACCGTGTAGCCGGCGATCACCCCCTGCTGCTCGAGCCGGTCGATGCGGCTCTGCACGGTGGTGCGCGACAGCCCGAGCCGGCGCGCAATCTGCGCGGTGGACGCGCGCGCGTCCTCGCGCAGCACGGACAACAGGCGTTCGTCGGCGGGGGAAATCTTCACATCTTGGCCCGGTTTCGTCGATTCGACGAAATTAACCCGATTTTCGACGGAATGACAGCTGCCATATGACCAGAATCTCCAGATAATGGCTATACAAGACCTTTCTGGAGATGAGCATGACCGTACTCGGCCCCCTCGCCGCGCTCCGCGCGCACGCCGGCGCCCGCCTGACCACGGGCTGGACGATGCCGCCGTCGAACGCCTGGCCGCCGCCCATCCCGACCTGGTCGCGGCGATCGCCGCGGCCGCCAGCGAATACGCCCGCATCAAGGACGAGGCGGCCGACCTGCTGGACCTGGACGAGAAGGACCAGATCGCCGCGATGCAGTCCGGGTTCGTCAATTTCTACGCCGATGACGCGGTGGTGCCGTACATCGCACTGGCCGCCTGCGGCCCGTGGGTGGTCTCGCTCAAGGGCGCGGTGCTGTACGACGCCGGCGGCTACGGCATGCTCGGCTTCGGCCACACCCCGCCCGAGGTGCTGGCCGCCGCGGCCAAGCCGCAGGTGATGGCCAACATCATGACCCCGAGCCTGTCCCAGCGCCGCTTCGTGCAGGCGCTGCGCAAGGAGATCGGCCATACCCGCGGCGGCTGCCCGTTCTCGCACTTCATGTGCCTGAACTCCGGCTCCGAGGCGGTCGGCCTGGCCGCGCGCATCGCCGACATCAATGCCAAGCTGCAGACCGACCCGGGCGCGCCGCACGCCGGCGCCACGATCAAGCGCGTGGTCATCAAGGGCAGCTTCCACGGCCGCACCGACCGCCCGGCGCTGTATTCGGACTCGACCCGCAAGACCTACGACCGCTTCCTGGCCAGCTACCGCGGCGAGGACAGCGTGATCGCGATCGCCCCGTACGACGAGGCGGCGCTGCGCAAGGTGTTCGACGACGCCAAGGCCCACAACTGGTTCATCGAAGCGGTGTTCCTAGAGCCGGTGATGGGTGAAGGCGACCCGGGCCGCGCGGTGCCGGTGAGCTTCTACAAGCTGGCCCGCGAACTGACCCGCGCCCACGGCAGCCTGTTGCTGATCGACTCGATCCAGGCCGCGCTGCGCGCCCATGGCACCCTGTCCTTCGTCGACTACCCGGGTTACGAGACCCTGGACCCGCCGGACATGGAGACCTACTCCAAGGCCCTGAACGGCGCGCAGTTCCCGCTGTCGGTGCTGGCCGTCACCGAACACGCCGCGCACCTGTACCGCAAGGGCGTGTACGGCAACACCATGACCACCAACCCGCGCGCGCTGGACGTGGCCTGCGCCACCCTGGCCCGGCTGACCCCGGAGGTACGCCGCAACATCCGCGAACGCGGCGAACAGGCGGTGCGCAAGCTCGAGGCGCTCAAGGCCAGGCTGGGCGGGCTGATCACCAAGGTCCAGGGCACCGGGCTGCTGTTCTCCTGCGAACTGGCCCCGCAGTTCAAGTGTTATGGCGCCAACTCCACCGAGGAATGGCTGCGCATGCACGGCGTCAACGTGATCCATGGCGGCGAGAACTCGCTGCGCTTCACCCCGCATTTCGGCATGGACGAAGCCGAGCTGGACCTGCTGGTGGACATGGTCGGCCGCGCGCTGGCCGAAGGCCCGCGCCGCGAGCAGGCCGACGCGGCCTGATTGCCGCAAGGGATGGAGAACGGAAAGAGGCGGCCACCTGGCCGCCTTTTTCCATATGGGGAAGGCCCATGCGGGGCGAGCCCCGCATCTACGGAAGCGCGAAGGCTGCAAGAGCCCACCTGTAGGTGCCGGGCCTGCCCGGCACGGCGCTCGGCCGGCAAGGCCTGCACGCCCCGGGCAGATGACAGACGGAAAGCTGAAAGAGGCGGCCACCTGGCCGCCTCTTTCCATGGGGAAAGCCCATGCGGGGCAAGCCCCGCATCCACGGAAACGCGAAGGCTGCAGGAACCCACCCGTAGGTGCCGGGCTTGCCCGGCACGGCGCTCGGCCGGCAAGGCCTGCACGCCCCGGGCAGATGACAGACGGAAAGCGGAAAAAGGCGGCCACCTGGCCGCCTTTTTCCATCCGGGGCAAGCCGCATGCGGGGCGAGACCCGCATCCACGGAAATGCGAAGGCTGCAGGAACCCACCGTAGGTGCCGGGCTTGCCCGGCACTGCAGGAACCCACCCGTAGGTGCCGGGCTTGCCCGGCACGGCGCTCGGCCGGCAAGGCTGCATGCAGGCAAGCCGCGCATCTGCCGGGCGAGTCAGTGCGTTTCGACCACCGCGACCGACGGTGCGGTGGCCGAGACCTGGCCCCAGCCGCCGAGCGCCTTGTACACCGCCACCACGCTGACATTGACCCCGGCCTCGGCGTCGGCCAGCGCATCGTCGGCCGCCAACTGGCTGCGCTGCGCGTCGAGCAGCGCCAGGAAATCGGCCGAGCCCTCGCGGTAACGGACCTGCGCCAGCGCCTGCGCACGACGCGCGGCTTGGGCCTGTTCGGCCACGATCAGCAGTCGCGCCTGCTGCCTGGCGTAGCGTGCCAGCGCGTTCTCGGCATCCTCCAGCGCCAGCAGCACGGTCTTCTCGTACTCGGCCGCCGCGCCGTCGGCCTGGGCGCGGCTGGCGCGCAGCCGCGCGCGCACGCTGCCCACGTCGAACGCGCTCCAGCGCAGCGATGGCACCAGCGACCAGGCCTTGTTGGCGCCATTGACCAGGCCGCCGGCATCGCCGCCGAGGAAACCGACGAAGCCGGTCAGCGACAGCCGCGGAAACAGGTCGGCGGTGGCCACGCCGACCCGCGCGGTGGCCGCGGCCAGGCGGCGCTCGGCGGCGCGCACGTCGGCGCGCCGCTGCAGCAGCACGGTGGTATCGCCCAGCGGCAGCGGCCTGGCGAACGCCTGGACCGGGCGCGGCTGCAACAGCGTATCCAGGGTGCCGGGGCGCTGCCCCAGCAGCACCGCCAGCCGGTGCCGTGACTGGGTCTGCGCCAGTTCCAGCAGCGGGATGTCGGCCTCGATCGCCTTCAGCCGCGCACGGCTGCTCTGCACGTCGAGTTCGCTGCCCGCGCCCAGGGTCCAGCGGGTCTCGGTCAGCGCCTGGGTGTCGCGCAGGTTGACCAGGGTCTGTTCGGCCACCGCGATGCGCTTCTGCGTACCGCGCAGCTCGAAGTAATTGCGCGCGACCTCGGCGGCCACCAGCACCTGTGCATCGACCAGGTTGGCCCATTCGGCGTCCAGGTCGGCCCGCGCCGCTTCGGCGGCGCGGCGCTGGCGTCCGAACAGGTCCAGCTCCCAGCCGGCATCGAAACCAAGCTGGTACTGCTCGCCGGACACGCGTGCACCGCCCTGCGCCGGATCCGGTTGCCGATGGCGTTCCTGGCTGGCGGCCGCGGTGACGTGCGGCGCCTGGTCGAGCCGGCGCTCGACGAACACCGCCCGCGCCTGCTGCACGCGCGCCAGTGCCAGCGTGAGGTCGAGGTTGTCGGACAACGCCGCATGCATCAGCTGCGCGAGCACCGGATCATCGAACTGCGCCCACCAGCCCGCCACCGGCGACTGCGCGCTGTACACCGGTGCGGCGGCGCCGCGCAGCACCACCGGCGGCTGCGCCGGGGCGTGGTAATCCGGGCCGACACTGACGCAGCCGGCCAGCAGCAGGCCGGACAACGCCGCGGCCAGTGCCGCCCTCACCATGGCAGCACCTGCCCGAGATGGGTGAAGCTGCCGCTCGGCCCGTCCGCGCCGAGCAGCGCCATCTGCACGCTGGAGCGCGCGCCGTCGGCGACGTCGATCTCGCCCGCGCCCGCGTTCATGTCGGTCCGCACGTAGCCCGGGTGCACGGTGTTGACCTTGATCGGCGTGCCGCGCAGTTCGTACGCCAGCGACAGGGTCCAGTTGTTCACCGCCGCCTTGGACGCGTTGTAGGCCGGCACCTTGAAGTCGTAGATGGGCGAGCCGGGATCGGCATGCAACGCCTGCGAGCCGAGGATGCTCGACACGTTGACGATGCGCCCGGCCGCCGAGCGCCGCAGCAGCGGCAGGAACGCCTGGGTGACGGCCACCAGCGCATGCACGTTGGTGTCGAAGGTCCGGCGCCAGGTATCGAGCGGCTGCGCCGACGGTGGCAGCGACGGGTCTTCCAGCAGCACGCCGGCGTTGTTGACCAGGATGTCGAGCCGGCCGTGGCGCTGCTCGACATCGCGCACCGCCGCATCGATGCTGGCGGCATCGGTGACGTCCAGTTGCAGCGCCTCCACCGGCAGCCCTTCGGCCTGCAGTTGCAGTGCCAGTGCCAGCGCGGTGTCGCGCTGGCGGCCGGCGAGCAGCGTATGCACGCCGGCGCGGGCCAGCTGGCGCACCGTTTCCAGGCCGATGCCACGGGTGGCGCCGGTGACCAGCGCGATCTTGTTGTGTTGGGTAGTCATGGATGCATGTCTCGGTTGGATGGGCCGTCGCCGGAGGGTGTCAGGCGACGGCCGAAGGTCGGGTCAGTGGTGCAGGGTCGGTTCGCCATGCCGCACCAGCTGGCCGCCGCCGTTGCGGGTGACGAAGGTGCGCAGCGCGACGTAGAACACCGGGGTCAGGAACAGGCCGAACAGGGTCACGCCCAGCATGCCGGCGAACACGGTGATGCCGGTGACCGAGCGCACCTCGGCGCCCGCGCCATGCGACAGCACCAGCGGCACGGTGCCGGCGATGAAGGCGATGGACGTCATCACGATCGGGCGCAGGCGCAGGCGGCACGCCTCCAGCGCGGCGTCGACGATGCCCTTGCCGCCCATCTCCAGTTCGCGGGCGAATTCGACGATCAGGATCGCGTTCTTGCACGCCAGGCCCATCAGCACCACCAGCCCGACCTGCACGAACACGTTGTTGTCGCCACCACTCAGCCATACCCCGAACAGTGCCGACAGCAGCGTCATCGGCACGATCAGGATCACCGCCAGCGGCAGCGACCAGCTCTCGTACAGCGCCGCCAGCACCAGGAAGGCCAGTAGGATCGCCACCGGGAATACGATGAAGGCGGCCTTGCCCTGGGTGGCCTGCTGGTAGCTCAGGTCGGTCCATTCGGTGGTCATGCCCACCGGCAGCACCTTGCCGGCGATCTCGGTCAGTCGGTTCATCGCCTCGGCCGAGGACAGCACGCGCGGGTCGGCCTCGCCGGCCAGGTCGGCGGCCGGGTAGCCGTTGAAGCGCAGCACCGGGTCGGGGCCGTAGGTTTCCTTGATCGTGACCATCGACCCGATCGGCACCATCTCGCCACGGTCGTTGCGGGTACGCAGCCGGGCGATGTCCTCCACGCTCTCGCGGAACGGGCCGTCGGCCTGGGCGATCACCTGCCAGGTGCGGCCGAACTGGTTGAAGTCGTTGACGTAGGCCGACCCCAGGTAGGTCTGCAGGGTGTCGAACAGTTCGGTCAGCTGCACGCCCTGCGCCTTGGCCTTGACCCGGTCCACCTCCGCGTCCAGCTGCGGCACGTTGGCCTGGTAGCTGGTGATCGGGAAGGCCATGCCCGGGGTCTGCGCCACCGCGCCCTGCATCGCCTGCACCGCGTTCTGCAGCGCGCCGTAGCCGAGGTTGCCGCGGTCCTCGATGAACATCTGGTAGCCGTTGCCATTGCCCAGGCCCAGGATCGGCGGCGGCATCATCGAAAACGCGAAGCCTTCCTGCAGGCCGGCGATCTTCTGGTTGATCTCGGCATTGATCTGCGCGGCGCTGCGGCCGTTGCGTTCGTTGAACGGCTTGAGCGGGATGAACGCCACGCCGGTATTGGGGGTATTGGTGAACTGCAGCGCGTTCAGGCCCGGGAACGAGATGGTGTGGGCCACGCCGTCGGTTTCCTGGGCGATCTTCGCCACCTTGCGCAGCATGGCATCGGTACGCGCGATCGACGCGCCTTCCGGCAGCTTCACCCCGGCGATCAGGTACAGCTTGTCCTGGGTCGGGATGAAGCCCGGCGGCACCAGCTTGAAGATCACGCCGGTACCGAACAGCAGCACGGCGTAAACCACGAACACCGCGCCGCGGCGGCCGAGGATCTTCGCCACGCCACGCTCGTATTTCTCCGAGCTGGACCTGAAGAAGCGGTTGAACGGGCGGAACACCCAGCCGAACAGGCGTTCGATCAACCGGCTCGGGCCGTCCTTCGGCGCGCCGTGGGGCTTGAGCAGCCGCGCGGCCAGGGCCGGCGACAGGGTCAGCGAATTGATCGCCGAGATCACCGTGGAAATGGCGATGGTCACCGCGAACTGCTTGTAGAACTGGCCGGTGACGCCGGACAGGAACGCCATCGGCACGAATACCGCGCACAGCACCAGGGCGATGGCGATGATCGGCCCGGACACTTCCTTCATCGCCTGGTGCGCGGCGGCGGTGGGCGACAGGCCCTCCTCGATGTTGCGCTCGACGTTCTCCACCACCACGATCGCGTCGTCGACCACGATGCCGATCGCCAGCACCAGGCCGAACAGGCTCAGCGTGTTGATCGAGAAGCCCAGCAGGTACAGCGCAGCGAACGTGCCCACTACCGACACCGGCACCGCGATCAGCGGGATGATCGAAGCGCGCCAGGTCTGCAGGAACAGGATCACCACCAGCACCACCAGCGCGATCGCCTCCAGCAGCGTGGACACCACCGCCTTGATCGAATCGCGCACGAAAATGGTGGTGTCGTACACCGCCTCGTACTTCACGTCGGCCGGAAAGGTCTTCTGCATGGCGTCCATGCTGGCGATGACCTGGTCGCGGATCTCCAGTGCGTTGGCGCCGGGCGCCTGGAAGATGCCGATGCCCACCGCGTTCTTGCCGTCCAGCTGCGAACGCAGGGTGTAGTCGCCGGCGCCCAGCTCCAGCCGGGCGACGTCGGACAGGCGCACGATCTCGCCGTCGCCGCCGCTCTTGAGCACGATGTCGCCGAACTCCTGCTCGCTCTTCAGCCGGCCCTGGGCGTTGATCAGGGTCAGGAAGCGGCTGTCCGGCAGCGGTTCGGCGCCGAGCTGGCCGGCCGAAACCTGCACGTTCTGTTCGCGCATCGCGCGCACCACGTCACTGGCGGTCAGGCCGCGCGAGGCCACCTTGCCCGGGTCCAGCCACGCGCGCATGGCGTAGTCGCCGCCGCCGAAGACCTGCGCGTCGCCCACGCCGGGGATGCGCGCCAGCGCGTCCTTGACGTGCAGGCGCGCGTAGTTGCGCAGGTACAGGGTGTCGTACTTGCCGCCCGGCGAGGTCAGGTGCACCACCATCAGGAAGGTCGGCGACTGCTTCTGCGTGGTCACGCCCTGCCGGCGCACGTCCTCGGGCAGGCGCGCCTGCGCCTGCGCCACGCGGTTCTGCACCTTCACCGCGGCCGCATCCGGGTCGGTGCCCGGGCGGAAGGTGACGGTCATCTGCAGCACGCCATCCGAGCCGGCCACCGACTTCAGGTACATCATGCCCTCGACGCCGTTGATCGCCTCCTCCAGCGGGGTAGCGACGGTCTCGGCGATGACCTTGGGGTTGGCGCCCGGGTAGACCGTGCGCACCACCACCGACGGCGGCACCACTTCCGGGTATTCGCCGACCGGCAGGATCGGGATCGCGATCAGGCCGGCGGCGAAGATCACGATCGACAGCACCGCCGCGAAGATCGGCCTGTCGATGAAGAAACGGGAAAAATCCATCTGCGGAATCCTTGCAATGGCCGGGCGGGGGCATGCAGCCCGCCTGCCCCCGCCCATGCGGGCGAAGGCCAGGCGGCCGGCCGCCGGGCCGGCGTCAGGTTGAAACGGGGGTCAGTTCAGCGCGGTGGCGTCATGGCCCACGCCGGACGCCGGCGTGGGCTGCATCGCCACTGCCCTGGCCTGCACCGGCATGCCTGGCATGAACACCTTCTGCACGCCATCGACGATCACCTTGTCGCCCGGCGCCAGCCCGGCCTCGACGATGCGCAGGCCCTCCGCGCTGCGCCCCAGCTGGACATCGCGGCGCTGCGCCTTGCCCTCCTTGTCGACCACGTACACGTACTTGCGGTCCTGGTCGGTCAGCACCGCCCGGTCGTCGATCAGCATGGCCTCGAACGCACCGCTGCCGAGCAGCCGCACGCGCGCGAACAGGCCCGGGTGAACTGGCGGTCGCGGTTGTCCAGCAGCGCGCGCACGCGGATGGTGCCGGTACTGCGGGTGACCTGGTTGTCGAGGAAATCCACCTTGCCCGCATGCGGGAAGCCCGCCTCGCCGCTCAGCGCCACCTTCACCGGCAGCGCCTGGTCGCGCTCGCTCGGACGCTCGCCACTGCGCGCCATCCGCGCATAGCGCAGGAACGTACCCTCGTCGGCGTCGAAGTACACGTGCACGGTGTCCAGCGACACCAGGGTGGTCAGCACGCTGGCGCTGTCGCCGGCGGTGACCAGGTTGCCTGCGGTGACCATGGCGCGGCCGGCGCGGCCATCGATCGGCGCGCGCACCTTGGTGAACTCCAGGTTGAGGCGCGCCGCGTCCACCGCGGCCTGCGCCGCCTGCACCGCGGCGCCGGCCTGCTCGGCGGCGGCACGGCGCTGCTCGGCGGTCTCCGCGGCGATGGCCTGCTGCTCGGCCAGGCGGCGCGCGCGCTCGGACTCGCTGCGCGCCAATGCGGCCTGGGTGCGGGCGCGGGCGAGCTCGGCGCGGGCGCGGTCGTACTCGGCCTGGTAGCTGCGTGCGTCGATGGTGAACAGCACATCGCCCTTCTTCACTTCCTGGCCTTCGGTGTAGTTGACCCTGTCGATGTAGCCGGACACGCGCGGGCGCAGTTCCACGCTCTGCACCGCTTCCACGCGGCCGCTGAATTCGTCCCACTGGCTGACCTGCCTGACCAGCACCGGCGCCGCGCTGACTTCCGGCGCCGGCGGCGCACCGGCTTGCTGGGCGTGGCTGCCGCTGCACGCGGCGAGAACGGCGATGGCCAGCGCCGTCATGCCCGCCAGGGCAATGCGTCGCGGGGTCCGGGAGGGGCTGGAGATACCTTTCATGTCATGCATCCTGGAGGGGGAAGAGGGGCCGCTGGGTGGCAGGGAACGGGGGCCGTTGCCGGGTGCGCGGGACAGTGTGCGCAGGCGCTGCTGACAGCCGCTGTCAGCAGCCGCCGATGGCGGCGCGGGAAACCCAGGGTGGCGCGTGGCCTGCGCGCACGCAGCCGGTTGCCGCGCATGCCGGCGCTCGTCACCGGCATTTCCACTGTCCCGCTCACGGAAATTTTTCTCCCACTGGCGGGACAAACGCCGCCGCGAAGCATTCGGCCAGGCGCCGACCCAGCGTCCGCGACGGCGCCAGGGACGCCGGCGCGCGCATCCCGCGCAGCGCGGCGAAGTGCTGTGGATTCAAGCCGTTGTCCCGCCAGGCGCGGCGGTCGACCGTGGAAAACGCCGGCAGGCGGCGCGTCGGCTGGAAGGCAGGAAGGTGGCGCAGACGCATGGCTGCAGGTCCGATCTGGGCGGAGGCCGCCAAGTTACGCCCCTAATCCATACTTGATTAGTACGGATTGAAGGGAATAATCGTCCCGTCGCCGGCACAATCCCGCTGCCGAAGGAACCTCTCCCATGGCCAACGATCTCAACGACACGCTGATCTTCGTCAAGGTGGTCGAACAGGGCAGTTTCACCGCCGCCGCACGCCTGCTCGGGCAGCCCAAGACCACGGTCAGCCGCAAGGTGCAGGAACTCGAGGAACGGCTCGGCGCGCGCCTGCTGCACCGGACCACGCGCCGGCTGGGGCTGACCGAGGCCGGCTCGGTCTACTACGAGCACTGCCAACGCATCGCCCGCGAGCTCGAACAGGCCGAGAGCGCGGTCAGCCAGCTGCAGTCCGGGCCTCGCGGCTGGCTGCGCTTCACCGTGCCGTATTCGGTGGGCATCACCTGGATCGCGCCGCTGCTGGGCCAGTTCCAGGCGCAGTACCCGGAAATCCGCGTGGACATGCACCTGGGCAACGAGATGCTGGACCTGATCTCGGGCGAAACCGACCTGGCGCTGCGCATCGGCACCCTGCCCGATTCCAACCTGATCGCGCGCAAGCTCGGCAGCCTGCGCACCCAGGTGTTCGCCAGCCCCGCCTACATCCAGCGCCATGGCGAGCCGCGCCACCCGGACGAGCTGCAGTACCACCGCACGCTGGCGGTGCGCAAACAGCACCAGAGCCAGAACAACCGCTTCGTCTGGTCGCTGGCCGAGGACGGCGGGCAGATGCAGGAGTTCGCGGTCAATCCGCTGATGGTCGCCAACGACGCCTCGGCGCTGAACTCGATGCTGGTGGCCGGCGAAGGGCTGATGCTCAGCAGCGACGTGATGGCCAAGCCCTTCATCGAATCGGGCATGCTGCGCCGCGTGCTGGCCGGCTGGACCGGCCCGGACTACGACTTCAGCGCGGTGTTCGCCGGCGGCGGCATGGTTTCGCCCAAGGTGCGCGCCTTCGTCGATTTCCTGGTGGAGAAGCTCAACCTGGACGCCAACTACATGTTGCTGCAGTGCCCCAACGCCAAGCACCTGGTCGACCGCGAGCCGGCGTACTGCCAGCGCGGACTGGAGCTACCGGAGCTGCGTGTGCTGGAGGCGCTCAGCGCCTGAGCCGCGCACGCGTCGCGGGACGGAAACGG
This sequence comes from Stenotrophomonas acidaminiphila, assembly GCA_002951995.1. Classification (NCBI taxonomy): domain Bacteria; kingdom Pseudomonadati; phylum Pseudomonadota; class Gammaproteobacteria; order Lysobacterales; family Lysobacteraceae; genus Stenotrophomonas; species Stenotrophomonas acidaminiphila. The sequence continues at coordinate 1,686,044 of CP019797.1, read as the reverse complement.
AAACGGCGGCCGATGGCCGCCGTTGTTGCCTGCGCCAATTGGCGTCAGTTGCCACGGCCGTAGGGCCACAGCGGCACCACCTGCACTTCCTTGCAGCCGTCGTAGCGGCTGCAGCTGCCGAAGTAACCGGGGCCGGAGTAGCGCTGGCGCGCATCGCGGTTGTACGGGCTGTTGTAGAAATCCGGGCGGTACAGATGGCCGGCGCCGTGGTAGCGCATCGGCGTCTGCGGCGCCGCGAACGGCTGCGCGGCGGCGCTCGCCACGGCCGCGCCGTCGCCACCGGTCACATAGCCTTCCTGCGGGTCGTAGCGGACCATGCGGTAGTAAATGGTCTCCCCGTCCTGCCGGCGCGTGCGCAGCGCCTGCATCGCGCCGTCGGCGTACACGTACGGGCGGCCGTTCTCGAACACGACCTCGGAAGGATTGACCTGCTCCTCCTCCAGCGGTGGCTGCTGCGCCAGCGCGCTCCCCGCCATGGCCGCCAGCAGCAGCGCTGTCCCTGTCACGATCCTGATCCTGCCTGCGCGCATGTCGTTCCTCCCTGGTGGTTGCGCCGCGCCACTGCGGTGTGGGCGGGCCGGGCCAAGTATAGGCAGCGCGGGCGGCAGCCACACCCGCCCGAACACGGAAAGCCGACGCCGTTCGCCGCGCGGCCGTGCGCCCGTTCCCGACCCGCGCAGGCCCCAGCCAACCCGGCGAAGCCCCCCGGCGGCCAGCGCGAAATAAATGACGCAAACGGCGCCGGTTCCGTGATTGCTCCCGTATGGGCGATGCATCCGCCCCTTTCCCCCGAACCGGAGTCCAGCGTGAACCACGATCCCTATGCCGCCCCCGCCGCCCCCATCGCCGTCGCCGTCGCCAGCACCAGCGCCGTCGACATCGACACACTGCAAGTATCCGAGCGCTGGAAGCGCTATTTCGCAGGCATCCAGAGGTGGGGAGGGCTGCAGCTTCCCGCCTTCAAGGCGCTGCCGCGGAGCGTGGAAAAACGCCGGGCCGCGATGAAGGACATCCAGCCGCCGGCGGCCAGCATGGTGCTGGCCTTCGTGTTCGGCTTCTTCTACTACCTGGCCAAGGGCATGTGGAAGAAAGGGCTGGTGCTGCTGGCCATCCTCATCCCGTCGATCCTCGTGCTCAGCATCGTGCTGTACATGATCGGCGGCGAGGCCATCGCCAGCATGGTCAACTTCCTCGGCAGCGCGGTCTTCTGCTACATGGCGCCGCGCGACTACTACGCCTTCATGGTCGACGGCGACAGGGGCTGGCTGCCGTCGCGTCCGTTCTGACCGTCCGGGCGCTCACCATGACAGCATCCTTCCCCATGCCTCCGGACCACGCAGCCAGCTCCCTGCCTGCTGTCGCGCCGTACCCCGGCTTCGTCAGGTGGTGGCTGGGCATCGACCTGGCGCTGTGCGTCGTCGTCGGCCTGGCCGCCCTCATCGGCACCGCCAACCTGCTGCGGGGCGAGATCGGCGACTACGACCGCACCCACGCAATCGCCGAAACCCTGATCCAGTACGGTACCGCGACCTTCGGCATCCTCGGCGACGTCCTGCTGCTGCGGCGCCGTCGCGCCGGCTGCTGGCTGGCCTGCGTGGCGCTGGCGTTCGTCGGCGCCAGCATGGCGCTGGTGCTCCATGCGATGCAGCTGCGCATGGCGGCCATGGATCCGGACGAAGCAGCGGCGTTCGCCGTCGGCGTGGTCCTGATCCTGTGCTGCCGTGGCGCCATACACCTGGTCTACGCGTACGTGCTGCGCCGTGCCTGGCGTTCGCTCTCCGCGGCCGTCCGGCCGGCAACGCCATGACGCGCCCCGGTCCGGCACGACACCTGTCGCCAGCGGTCCGGAACGCCCGGCGGCTCCTGCGTCGGCGCAGGCCCCCACCGCGACCGCCGGCGGCGAACGCAAGCTGCCGACAGCCGAGCTGCATCCGCCACTGGACACCCCTGCCCGCGCCCGCGGCAGCATACCGCGCTGCGCGCCCCACCCCATCCCGAACCCACTGGAGTCACCATGACCGATACCTCGCAGGGCAGCCAGTCGAAGCCTGTCGTCCTCCTTTCGAGCCTGTTCCTCGTACTGCTGTGCGCCGGCTCGCTGTACATCCTGTTCAGCGGCCCGAACCCCCGCAGTAGTTTCGCCTTGTTCCGCAGCGGACTTTTCACCTACCCCATCGGCCTGGCGGGCGCGCTGCTGTTCGGCCGCATCGCCTGGCTGGGCTTCAAGCGGCTGCGCACCCTGTGACGCCGGCGGTGATGCCCATGGCGCCGGTTCCGGCTCCTCCCGCCTGCGGCCGATGCCGCCGCCCTGCCCGTCCCCGCCGCGCATGAAGCTCCACCTCGCCAGGGAGTGGCCCGCCATCGCCGCTCCTTTCGCCGTGCTGCATACCGCGGTGCTGGACGATGGCACGCTGATCGCCCTGGTCGAAAGCCGTACCTGCGGCTACAACCTGCTGCAGCTGCATCCCGATTCGCCACGGATACACCTGCGCCCATTGCCGCATGTGCGTCCCGACGACCGCGAAGACAGGCCGGTGCTGCTCACCCGCGGCATGGCCTGGGCGCTGCTGGACGGCCGCGACGACCTGCACCTGCATGCCGACCCGGAAGCCGAAGCCCTGCACGTGCGCATCGCCGACCCGCATCAGGTCTACCCGCCGCATGCGCGCAAGCACGCGGCCTCGGTTGCCGCCACTGCCGGGTCCCCTGCGTTCGTCTGCGTGGAACGGGCGCCGGCCTACCTGGGACAGGCGCGGCATTTCGCCGAACTGCGATGGCGCGTGGACGAACGAAGCGCGCAGTGGCGCGGCCTGGCCTCCCTCCAGCCCAGCGCCGATTGCCCGGCCTCGGCGCAGGGCCTGTCTCCACGGGTGGGGCACCTGGCGTCGGCGGCCGATGGCGGCCTGTACGCCTTCGTCCCCGGCAGCCAGAGCGTGGCCGCCGAGAAGTGGGGCATGGACTACTGGGCGCTGGCGCGGATCGACCGCGCCGGCCGGGTCGAGCGCGTCCTGATGCGCGGCGGCGACACGGGCGACGGCAGAAAACGCGGCGTCCGCGCGGCCTTCATGGCGTGCGCCGGGTACCTGCTGCTGAGCCCGATGTTCGCCGGCGACGAGTGGAGGGGCCGCCAGCGGCTGTTCTCGATTTCCGACGGGACGCTGGAGGAGGTGGCCATGCCGCGTGGCAGGTCCGCCTATCGGCTGCTGCAGCACCGTCAATCCCGCTTCTGGATCTGCCGCCAGGACGCCGGTCGGCTTTCCCTTGCCCTGTGCCGGGGTGAACCATGAGCGCGCCGGCACCGCGCCTGCTCCGGTTCGCCGAGTTCGAGGATGAACTGAGCGAGGGATCACCGCTCAGGCTCGCCGCAGGCCGCAGCAGGACGCTGCGCGACAGGAAATTCTTCGTCTACCGGGGCGACAGGAAGGCAAGGAAGCTGCTGCTCGATCTCGACTTCTTCCCGCGCGTCGGCTGGGACCGGTCGATGTGGGCCTACCCGGTGATACTGGGGAACATCGTGGCCGACGAGCTCTATTTCCATGGATGCGTCGAGGGCGACGTGAGCGCAAGGAACCTCTACTGCGAACGGTTCGCCCGGTTGCCCGTCGCCGTCGGCTGCGCGGGAACGCTCGATGTCGGCGAGCTCTGCTGCGTCAATGGCACGGCGCTGGTCGCGGGCAGGCGGGCCATCGCGCACACGGCCATGCTGATGGGCCACGCACGGCTGACCGCACCGCAGCGGGAGATCGCCCACGCCTTCGCCTTTCCGTCAGCGGGCCGCAACCACGACTGGTCGAACCATACCCGCGAGCAGATCCGGCAGCACTTCCGCGACCGGGTCATCGACGATATCGATCGCCTGGACCGATACTTCGGCGTCGACCTGGAGGCGATGATCCCGATGCGGCCCTCGTTCGACATGGACGGCTGCTTCCGTTGGATACGCGGCGATCCCGGCAACGTCCCTCCAACCGCTCCAACGACGCCATGACGCGGCCTGTCCCGCCCTGCGCCGCCGACACGGCTGGCGCCATGCCCCGCGGCCATCCGGCCAATCCGGGCCTGGCCTCCCGGGTACGCTTCGACTTCGAACGCCCTCAGCAAGCCGGGCCGGGATCGAGCGGTGGTCGGAGGACATCGATCTGGTCGAGCTGCTGCACGATGCGCTCGCCGCCACCGGTTGCGTCGCCCGGCGCCAGGGCGACTGGCTCGTGGCGGACAACGCACTGTGGCTGCGGCCCGGGTTCGTGGAGCACGTGCATGGCGAGGATGCCCTGCTCACCACCACGGTGGACATCGCCCATCCGGCCTTGCTGTCCCGGCCCTGCTTCGAGTATCAGCATGCCCGCAGCGAGGATTCGGCCGGCGATGCGCTGCGCGACGGCTTCGCGCAATGGGCGCGCACCGACTGGAACGTGTTCGTCGACCTGGCCGGTCCCGGCCCGGGCCATTGCCCCTGGATGGACATCACCTTTCCCGGCACGGCGCAGAACCCCGGCGTGGCCGTACGCCGCGTGCGGCTCGGCGCCGTCACCCGCGTCATGGCCAGCGGAACCTGCGGGAATGGTCCGCAGGCGCATCCGGCATGCGACGGCTGCCTGTTCACCGCGGCCATGAACACATTCGCGCCGCAGCTACATGGCACCGGCACGTTCGGCGTGCGGCTCCATGCCGCCCGCGACGTGGACGGCGGCCCCATGGCCGACCGCCGGGTCAACGGCGAGGACTGGCCGGCGGGCGTGGAGGCATTGCGCGCCCACGTACGCGATTGGCCCGGCGCGGGGTTCGAATCACGCCGGCAGTACGTCCTGATCGGTCCTGCACCCGCGCGTGGCTGAGGACGGGCGTCACTGGCCGCCGCACCCAGGGCCCGGGTCGCGGCAACCCGCCGCGATGCGGTGGATCGCGGCATGCACGCGCTCGATCCTTGATCAGGAACTGCTTGCCGCGGACCGTTTGGCGGGACTCGATCTGGACGCGATCCTGGACAGCCGCGAGTCGGCGTCCTTCGACGATGCGTGGGTCACCAGCTGGCATACGATCGAACACGCCTGGTCGGCGCGCAGCATGGCACCGGAGGGAAGGCGCGCGGTAAGGGTGCTGCGCAGAGTGGCCTTCCTGGCGACCTCCCGCGCCACCTGCCAGCACGAGGTAGCCGGTTGCGTCAGCGACGATTTCGAACTGCTGGGCAAGGCCGCGCTGCTCGGGATAGACACCCCGTTCCTGGCCGGGCTGTGGGCCGCCTACGCGTCCGGCACGATCCCGGGGCGTCCAGCGCAGGCCTGATGCCCGCCTCGCGCGGGTGCGCCGTGTGGTGTTGCTACGCGCCGCCCTGCGCTGGCGCGCGCAGGACAGCCACAGCCTGCCGCCGGGCGTGCGGCGAGGCGATGGCCGAGTGGCGCAGCCACCGGGCGCTGCCGGCCAGCAGCGCCTCGCTGTCGGCCGTGGCCTTGCCCTGCTGGCGCAGGCACAGGCCGAGCACCAGCTTGCTGTGCGCATCGCGCCAACGCGCGTGCGGCGGCAGCCGCGGCTGCCGGCCGGCCGCGGCGATCTGCGCGCGGATGGCCGTGGCGCCGGCTACATCGCAGCGGCCATCGGCGGTGTCGAACTGCGCCAACAGATAGCGCGCGAAGATCACGCTGTCGGCCGTGGCTGCCGGGTCCAGCCGCCCCAGTCCTTCCAGTGCCGCATGCGCGTGGCCGCGCGCGGCAGCCAGATCGCCGAGGTCGCGTTCGTCCTCGGCCAGCCCGATCCGAAGCAGCTGCGCATCGATGCCGGCGCCGTCGCCGTTGTCCTGCAGTACATGCAGCGCCTGGCGGTGCCGCGCACGCGCGCGCGCCGCGTCGCCTTGGTACAGGTGCGCGTTGCCCATCAGCTCCAGCGCGTCGGCGGTCTGCCCGGAGCCGATCCGCCCGAGGGCGGCCAGCACGTCGGCCGCGATCCGCCCGGCGGCGGCGTACTCCCCATTGGCCAGGCGCAGGCGCGCCAGGTTCTGCGTCGTCACGATGGTGCGGTAGCCGTCCTCGCCATCGTGCGCGGCGGCATAGCGGCGCACCTGTTCGCCGTGGGCGATGGCCGCATCGATGTCGCCCTGCGCGAATTTCGACGCGGCCAGGGCGATCCGCGCGCCCGCCGTGGTCTCGGCATCCTCGCCGAACTGCGCGCGCGAAAGCGCCAGGACCCGCACGAGGATCGCATCCGCCTCGGCGTAGGCCGATTCGCGCACCAGGGCGCGCGCCAGCCAGCTGGAGCTCAGCAACGTACGCGGGTGCGTCTGGCCGTAGATGCCATGGCTGGAGGCCACCACCCCGCGCAGCAGCGCCACCGCCTCGTCGTTGTGGCCGGCGCTGCCCAGCAGGTTGGCCAGTTCCTCGCGCAGCAGATCGATCTCGGCCACCGACCCGGTCCCGGCGCGCTCGCGCAGCGCGATCGCCTCGCGCAGGCGCGCGATCGCCTCGTTGCGCCTGCCGCGTGCTTCGTCCAGGCCCGCGTACTGGTGCAGCGCCTCGGCGAGATCGGCCTGGGCGGGTGCGCCCAGCCCGCGCAGGACCTCCACCGCGCGGCGGAAATGGGCCTCGGACGCGTCCAGGCGCCCCACCCGCTTCTGCAGCGCCGCCAACTGGTAGGTGGCGATGGCGGACTGCCGCATCGCCCCCGGCGATGCGCCCGGGTCGACGGCGACGATGTCCTCCAGCAGGGCGATCACGCCGTCATACGGACCGTCGCCATGGCCCGCCGCCACGGCCAGCGCGCTCGCCAGCGCGACGGCGGGCTCCGAGCGGGTGCCCAGTTGTCCCGCCGCTCCGGCATGCGCCTTCTCCAGCAGTGCTCTCGCCTTGTCGTACTCGCCCAGGCCGATGTAGGTCCGTCCCAGTGCTTCGAACAGCCGCGCCTGCATCGCCGGCTGCCCGGCAAGCCCGCTTCCGGCCTGGCGCACGCCGGCGTCGACCAGGTCCAGCGCGGTCGGCGTGCGGCCCAGCGTGACTTCGGGGTTGGCCGACTCGAACACGCTGATCAGGAAGTCGCGCACCGCATTGGCGGTAAGCGCCTGCGCGGTGGCGCGCGCCGCCTCCGCTTCGGCCCGTTGCTGCTGCTGTCGCGCCTCATGCGCCTGCCACAGCGTTCCGGCCATCCCGCCCAGCAGGCTGAGCAGCAGCGCCGCCGCCACGCTGACACCGATGCGATGGCGCTGCAGGTAGCGGCGCATGCGATCGAACGCGGATGGCGCGCGCGCGGCGACCGGGCGCCGTTCGCACGCCGCGGCGATGTCGGCCAGCAGTGCGTCCACCGTGCCGTAGCGCGCGGACGGGGACTTGGACAGCGCCTTGTCCACGATGGCGTCCAGGTCGGACAGCAGCGGCTGCGATGCGCCGCGCACCACTTCCCCGGGCGCGCGCGCCGTGGCGGGCCCGGGCGGTTCGTCGCGCACCCGGGCGACCATCGCGCCCAGCGCCAGCCCCTGCAGCGCCAGTGGCGGGCGCCCGCACAGCAGGAAGTACAGCACCGCGCCAAGCGCGTAGACGTCCGAACGCACGCTGGCGCTGTTGTCGACGATCAGCTCCGGCGCGGCGAATTCCGGCGTCAGCGCTATCTGGGTCGCCGCGGCGTCCGGATCGGCGTCGCCCGCCAGCACCCGGGCGATGCCGAAATCGAGCAGGTGCGCGTTCGCCCCGGCGTCGACGAGGATATTGCCCGGCTTGATGTCACGGTGGACGACCAGGCGCTCATGCGCATAGGCCACGGCCGTGGCGACCTGCCGGAAAAGCGCCAGGCGTGCGTCGAGACCGGGCCGGGCATGGGCGAGCCAGGCATCGAGCGTGCAGCCGTCGATATGCTCGGTGACCAGGTAGGGATGGCCGTCGGCGAGCGTGCCGGCATCGAGCAGGCGCACGATGCCCGGGTGCTGCAGCCCGGCGAGCACGCGCCGCTCGGACTCGATGTTGCGCGCCAGCGCCGGGCGGTCGCCGCGGATGAACTTGATGGCGACCTTCCTGTCGAACAGCCCGTCGGCGCGCTCACCCAGCCAGACCTCGCCCATGCCACCGCGCCCGATCAGGCGCAGAGCCCGCCAGTTGCCCGCGACCTCGCCTTCGTGGCCGATCGGGTCGGACGCGGATTTCGGCACCAGATAATCGGCCGACCGTTCGATGCCGGCCAGCCAGCGACGCAGCGCCGCCGCATCCGCGGCATCGCCGCACGCCACTTCGGCAATGAAGGCGGCGCGTGCGCCTTCCGGCAGGTCCAGCAGGCGATCGAGCAGGGCCTCACGGCGCCGCCAGTCGTCGGGCGTGGATTCGCTCATGCGTCCGGGTGCAGCCGTTCGTACAGCCAGCCGCGCGCCTTCAGCCAGTCGCGCCGCACCGTGCTGCGGTCTATGTCGAGCACCTCGCCGGTTTCTTCTTCGCTCAGGCCGGCGAAATAGCGCAGGTGGACGACCTGGGCCAGCCTCGGCCGCACCTTCTCCAGCCGTTCCAGCGCGTCGCCGAGTTCCAGCAGCCGCGAGGCCTCGGCGAAGTCCGCTTCCAGCAGGTCCTCGCCCAGCGTTTCATGCGCCGCGCCGCCGCCGCGCTTCTGCGCCAGCCGGTCGCGCGCATGGTTGATGACGATGTTGCGCATCGCCCGCGAGGCGATGGCGAGGAAATGGCTGCGGTCGATGCGGTCGAACAGTTCCGGCGAGGAGGCGAACCGAAGGTAGGCCTCGTTGACCAGGGCGGTGGTGGACAGGGTCTCGCCCACCGAGCCACGCCGGCGCCGGTGGCGCGCGATCTGGCGCAGCTCCCCCTGCATGTCGGTCATCAGCCGCGACAGGTCCACGACCCGGTCCCCGATCAGGCTTTGCAGCCGCTGGCCGACCTCCTCCTCGTATTCGATGTCTTCCCTGGATTCCATGCGCCAGTCGCGTCTTGCCGCCATCGCGCCAAGCGTAACAGCATCCAGGGTGGAGCCTGCCGTCCAGCGCGGTTGCGTACTGCCCGCGCGGCCACGGGTGCGGCGGCCATGCCCGTGGTGCGTGCGTCCCCCCTGGCCCATCACTGCCGGCAACGATCCGCGGCCTGCGGCCCGCCTTGTCCGGCACAGCGGCCACGCCAGCCAGCATGGGCGGCGACGGCGGACGGGCCGGCCAGCCGCGCATGCGGCGTCTATCTGCCGTAACGCTGCATCGCCTCGCTGATCAGCGCCCGGGCTTCGGCCGCGTTGCCCCAGCCGTTGAGCTGCACCGGGTTGCGGCCCTGCGGCAGGTCCTTGTAGACGCGGAAGAAGGCCTCGATCCGCTGCCGCTCGATTTCCGGCAGGTCGGCCAGGTCGCGGATGCGCGCATAGGTCGGGTCGACCTTGTCGGTCGGCACCCCGATCACCTTCTCGTCGTGCTCGCCGTCGTCGATCATCTTCAGGTAGCCGATCGGGCGGAAGCGCACGATCACCCCGGGGTGCAGCGGCTCGCGGGTCAGCACCAGCGCATCCAGCGGATCGTTGTCGCCGGCCAGCGTGCGCGGCATCGAGCCGTAGTTGGCCGGATAGGCCACCGGCATCGACTGGAAGCGGTCCACGTGCACCAGGCCGTCCTCCTTGATCTCGTACTTGGTGAAGCTGCCGGCCGGGATCTCCACCGCCAGGTTGGCCTCCTGCGGGGCCTGCGCCGGCTGTGCGGCCAGGAACGGATGCAGCACGGCATCGGTGGCGGCCGCTGCGCTGGCCAGCAGCAGGGACGCGCCGATGGCGGCCAGCGGAACGATGCGGCGGTGTCTGGTCATCGGTGCGTCCTCATTCCCAGCAGCGGTCGGCGCGGCCCTTGGCGGTCTGCGCGCGCGGGCAGTCGCGGGGGCGATGCGCCCTTCGACAAGCTCCCGGAGTTCCTTGCGCCCCTCGGCATCGCGGCGCAGCTCGAAAGCGTCGTACAGGCGCCCGGTCACGGTGCGCGCTTCGTAGCGGAGGCGCCGGGGGTCGATGTCCAGCACCTGGAACAGCTGGGTGTCCTCGGCCACCGGGGCCATGGTCCTGCGCGCTTCGTCGGAGAGCCGGTACTGCTTCGGCCCGGTCACGGACACCACGTACTGCGGCGTTGCCGCCTGCCCTTCGCCACGGCGGCCATAGGTGTGGTCATGGCCCTGCAGCACCAGGTCCACCTTGTGGCGATGCACCACCGGCAACAGCACCTCGCGAAGCGCGGTGTTCTCGCGCCCCTCGCGCGGCGAGTAGAACGGCTGGTGCAGCAGCACGATGGTCCACGGCTGCGGGTTGTCGGCCAGCACCTGGTCCAGCCACTGCGCCTGCGCCGTGGCCGTGCCCATGTCCAGCGCCGAGGTGCCGTCGAGCACCGCCACGCGCACGCCCTGTGCATCGAACCAGTAGCTGGTCTGCCGTGCGGCGGTGGCGCCATTGCCCGGCAGCGCGAAGGTCACTGGCCAGTGCCGGCCCAGCACGCGCCGCTCCTGCGGGGTGTCCTCGAATTCCTCGAAGTACTCATGGTTGCCGATCGCCGGGGCCACCAGCGTTTCCTGCGCCAACCAGCCGGTGGCGGCAAACCACTCGCCCCATTCGCTGTCGTCCATGTTGTCGCCGCCGCTGACCAGATCACCGGCGAACAGGCTCATGCGCGCCTGCGGCGCAGCCTTCTGCGCGGCACGCACCACGCGGCTGACATGGCTGACGTTCTTGTTCTGGGTATCACCGAAGTACAGCAGGGTCAGCGGCTGGTCGGCGCCGGCCAGCGTGCGCAGCTGGTTCCAGGCGCTCCAGCTGCCATTGCCCTGCACGCGGTAGACGTACAGGGTGTCCGGCTGCAGGCCACCGATGTCGGCACGATGGTGGTGCGACAGCCCGCTCTCGGTCTGCAGTGCGCGCGTCGTCGCACGCACCTGGCGGATGCCCTCGATGGCCGGCGAATCTGCGGCCAGCGCGATCTCCAGCAGTGGTGCCTGCACGCTGCCATCGGTACGCCAGGCCACGGCAAAACCGTGACTGGGATCCGCCGAGGGCGAGGCGACGATACGGTCCGGCACCGATGTCGCTGCATAGTGGCGGCTACCCTCCGGCACCTGGGTATTCGGTTCGGCCGCCGCGAACGACAGCGACGGCAGCGCCAGCAGAAGGCCCAGCGCCAACGTACGCATCACACACTGCCCGCTCATGCGCCACATTCCAGCGGCAGCGCGAGCTGCCTGGCGATGCTCTCCCAGTCGAAGGCCACCACGCCCTGGTCGTCATGCACCGCATACAACGCACCGTGCGGGAAGCGCGCGCTGGGCTGCTGCATCATCCAGATGCCATCGGTGTTGGCCACGGTGTTGCCCTGGAACGCGCCGACCGGCTTCAGCGTGTGCCGGTCGAACAGGTGGAACACGCTGCGTTGCCTGCCCTGCTCGGTGGTGATCCACCAGCCGTCCTTGCCGCAGGTGCGTAGGGTCACGCCTTCGGCCTGGGCCTTGAACACGTCGCGGCCGAAGGTGGTGCCGGTGAAGCGTCCGGCCAGGGTGTAGACCTTGAACTCGCTGGCGTAGCTCTCGTCCTCTTCGGCAATCAGCAGGCGGTCGTTCCCGGGATCGCCCCAGATCGACTCGACCACGCGCAGCGCTCCCGCCTCGGTGGTATCGCCGATACTGGCCACCAGCTTCGCGTCGACCTTCTCACCATTGCGGGTCACCTGATACTGGCGCACGCGCTTGTCCAGCTCAGCCAGCGGCGGCAGGATGTCACGCCCCTGCGCATCCTCGCCGTTGTCCCAGGAGTCGGTGACGTAGACGCTGTAGCCATCGGCGCGGCGGTCCACCCACAGCCCGTACGGCTTGCGCAGGTCGTCCGCAGCGAACGTCGCCAGCGGCGTGAAGTCCGGCAGGCCCAGCACCTGCACGCGGTGATTGTCGCGCTCCACGATCCACAGCAGGTCGTCGGTCACCGCGATGCCGTTTGGGCGGTCGAACTGCCCCGGTGCGGTGCCGCTGCTGCCGACGTCACGCAGGTGCTGCCCGGTGCTGCCGTCGTAGACCACCAGCTTGTCGGTGGCCTTGGCGGTAGCGATCAGCCACAGCCGGCCATCCGGCGCGCGCCAGGCCGCGGGCGAATCGATGTTGTCGGCCGGCGTCAACGGCGTGACGAAGGCCTCGACGATGGTCGCGACCGCGCGCGGGATGTCGCCTTCCACGGCAGTCGAGGCCGGGGCCGTGGCGGCGCCGGGAGCGGAGGTGCAGCCCGCCGCCACGAGCGCGGCCAGCGCCGCGGCCAGCGGCATCCTGAATCGCGCCATCACAGTGCCACCTTCAGGCCCAGCGCATAGGTGCGGCCGTACTCTTCCATCTGCAGGGTGCGCGAACGGGTGCCTTGGTACAGCTCAAGCGGCTTGTCCAGCAGGTTCTGCGCTTCGAAATACATGCTCACCCGCGGGCTGAACCGGTAGTCCAGCGAGAAGTCGAGCTGGGTATGCGGCGCCACGTAGATATCGAAGGCACCGCCCTTGCCGATGCTGTCCAGGTATTGGCTGCGGTACACCGCCGCCAGGCGCGTGCTTACACCGTATTTTTCATAGCCGATGTGCGCGCTGTAGACATGCTTGGAGGCGCGCGGCAGGGTGAAGTCCTCGCCCTCCCGATCCTTGATGCCGGCATCGAATTTGGTGTCCAGCCAGGTGCCACTGGCACCGACCAGCAGGCCATCCAGGCCTGCCGGCAGGAACGCCAGTTGCTGCTGCCAGTTGAACTCAGCGCCCCGCAAGGTGGCTTTGTCGCCGTTGATCGGCTGGGTCACGTCGAAGCCGCCATGGGCCGGATCGTTGCTGCGCACGGTTTCCACGATGTAGCCATCGATCGACTTGTGGAACAGGCCGAGCGAAACGATGCCGGTGCTGCCGATGTATTTCTCCACCGACAGGTCGATGTTGTTCGACTCGTACGGATCCAGTTCCGGGTTGCCCAGGCGCACTTCCTCGTCGCCGCGGCTGTAACCCACGCGCGGGGAAATGTCGCCGAAGGACGGGCGCGAGACGGTCTTGTTGGCCGAGGCGCGCAGCACCCAGTCATCGGCCGCGTCGTAGCGCAGGTGCAGGCCCGGCAGCACGTTGGTGTAGCTGCTGCTGGCCACGCGCGGGGTGACGGTGAAGCTGCGGCCGTTGGCCGCCACGTCGACCTGGTTGCCGACCGCCCTGAAGCGGGTGTTCTCCACGCGCACGCCGCCGATGATGCGCAGCGCGCCCATGTCCCAGGTACCCATGGCGTAGCTGGCGAAGATGTCCTCGCTGGCCACGTAGTCCTCTTCCAGCGAGGTCATCGCGTTGTCGCCCACATCCTGCGGGCGGGCGCCGTACTGGCCGCCGTTGGCCGCCCAGTAGTCGCGCATCGCATCCGAATCCATGCCATCGCCCATGTTGCCGTGGCGGTGGTCGGGCGAGCCGGTGGTCCAGTCCGACAGCGCCACCTTTGGGCCGACGCGCAGCTCGCGCTCATCGACATTCACATCGCGGTCGCGCCAGCGGCCCAGCAGGCCGAACTTGATGCTGCTGCCGTCGCCGTCGAAGCGCACATTCACCTGCGCGCTGTGTTCCTTGTCGTTGACCTGCTTGGGCGAGATCACGAAACGATCGAAGGCGTAGTTGCCGTTGTCCAGCCACTGCGGGTTGTCGAAGCTGTAGGACGGCAGGCGGCCGCGCTGGTCCAGCGTGCCGTTGAAATCCTCGCCATCCAGCTTGAAACGCGCCTCCATTTCATCGTTCACCCGCTCTTCGGTACGGGTATAGCCGACCTTGTAATCGACCACCGCGTTGGTCAACCGGTTCTCGCCACCCAGGCTGGCTGCGAAGGTGTTCTCCTTCTTGGTGCGGTAGCGCATGCGCTTGTCGATGGCATCGCCCGGCATGTCGTCCAGGCGGTACTGGTCGGCACCGGTGCTGACCATGTCCGCGTCGTCGAAGTTGAAGATCACGCGCTGCCGGGTCTCGGCATCGTCGAACTGGCTGTACAGCGTGCGCAGGTAGTACCTGTTGTCCTCGTCCGGGCGCCAGTCGAGGTTGAGGTTGGCACCGATGCGCTTGCGCTCGATCTCGTACTTGCGGTGCTGCAGGTTGATCGCAGTCACGTCACCGGGGGCGGCATCGTCCTCGCCGTCGTACTCCACTTCGGTGTTGTCCGACTCGAACTTCCGCTTCTGGTAGTTCACGCCCAGTGCCACGCCGAAGGTATCGTTGAACACCTCGCTGTAGTTGAAGGCGGCCTTGGGACTGGTCTGGCCGGACAGCTGCTGGTGGCTGCCCTCGATCTTGCCGCGCAGGCTGCGACCGTCACGGTCGAAGGCCGACGCCGATTCCACCAGCACGGCGCCACCGATGGCATCACCGGGCATGTCCGGGGTCGGCGACTTGACCACGCGCAGGCGCTCGGTGGAGTCGGAGGGAATCACGTCCAGCGGCGCCGCGCGGCTGGAATCTTCCGGGGTACCCACGGCGATGCCATCCACGCTGACGCTGTTGAGGTTGGCATCCAGGCCACGGATGACCACGAACCGGCCCTCGCCCTGGTCGCGGGTCACGCTGACGCCGGGCAGGCGCTGCAGCGATTCGGCCACGTTCTTGTCCGGGTACTGGCCCAGGGCATCGGAGGACACCGCATCCTCGATGGCATCGCTGCTGCGCTTGAGATCGACCGCGCGGACCTGCGATTCGAGCTGGGCGCGCACTTCGACGCGGTCCAGGTCGATCGCGTCGGCCGTCGCGGTGCCGGCAGCGGTGAGCGCCGGCTGTGCGGCCGCCTGCCGGGGTGCCGTCGCGCCCATCGCCAGGGTCAGGGTGATGGCAACGGCCAACGGAGTCTTGATATGCACTGGTAAGCCCCATTCCTGTTAAGAATGGGTCTGCACGGTATGTCCGTAAGGTTGCATGGCCGTGACACGCGTGCGGTTTCGCCGGCCCGGCTTGGGGTTCGGCCCGGCGATCCGGCAGAATGATGGCCTCCCTCTTTGCACGCCCGACCATGAAGATCGTCGAAGTACGCCACCCGCTGGTGCAGCACAAGATCGGCCTGATGCGCCAGGCCTCGCTCAGCACCAAGGAGTTCCGCGAGTTGACCGACGAGCTGGGCAGCCTGCTCGCCTACGAGGCCACCGCCGACCTGGAAACCGAGCCCTGCACGATGGACGGCTGGGCCGGCCCGGTCACGGTGCAGCGCATCGCCGGCGCCAAGATCACCCTGGTGCCGATCCTGCGCGCCGGGCTGGGCATGCTCAACGGCGTGCTGTCGCTGATCCCGGCCGCGCGCGTCAGCGTGGTCGGCCTGCAGCGCGACGAGGAAACCCTGCAGCCGGTGCCCTACTTCGAGCGCCTCACCGGGC
Organism: Stenotrophomonas acidaminiphila; assembly: GCA_002951995.1. NCBI lineage: Bacteria > Pseudomonadati > Pseudomonadota > Gammaproteobacteria > Lysobacterales > Lysobacteraceae > Stenotrophomonas > Stenotrophomonas acidaminiphila. The sequence goes on along the minus strand of CP019797.1, from coordinate 1,670,738 downwards.
GCCTGGAGGAACGCGACGCGCTGATCCTGGACCCGATGCTGGCCACCGGCGGCACTCTCATCGCCACCATCGACATGCTCAAGCGCGCCGGCGCCCGCCGCATCAAGGGCATTTTCCTGGTGGCCGCGCCCGAAGGCCTGCGCGCGGTCGAAGCGGCCCACCCGGACGTGGAGATCTACACCGCGGCCATCGACGAGCGGCTCAACGACAAGGGCTACATCCTGCCCGGCCTGGGCGATGCCGGCGACCGCATTTTCGGCACCCGCGTGCATTAAAAAAACTACATCGCGGCTTCACGGTGGCTTGCTCCCCGGCGGGCGGATGCTTGCGCCCGTCACCCACCCCGGAGCCGCGCCATGTACCGTCCCGCCCTGCTTGCCTGCCTGCTGTTGGCCACCGCCGTGCCGTTCGTGGCCGGCGCCGGCACGCCTACCCCGCAACAACAGCGCATGGCCGAATGCGCGGCCAAGAACAAGGGCCTCAAGGGCGATGCCTACAAGGATGCCCAGCGCACTTGCCTCAGCGGCCATCCCGCCGCCGCCACGGCGGCGGTGACCCCGCAGCAGCGCATGACCCGGTGCAATGCCGATGCCTCGGCCAAACACCTGAGCGGGGATGCCCGCAAGACCTTCATGAGCGACTGCCTGCGCAGCCACTGACGACGGATGGGGGTCGGCGGATCGTCGCCCGTCGTCGACGCCCCGGCAGCGGCGCGCGTCAGCGACGTACCCGCTGTTCGCCCGCCGCGGCCGGCGCCTCGAGCAGTTGCCGCGCCCGCGGGTCGTCCAGCAGCTCGGCCTGCAGGAAGGCGGTGCCCAGCTGCCGGGCGCGTTCGAACAGCGCTTCCGGCTCGCCGCCGATGAGGTTGTGCCCGCCGCCGGCCAGCACCACCGCCTGCCTGTCGCCGGCCGGCGCGGTCTGCACCGGGTACAGGTGGTCGGCCGGGTCGGTGACGAAACCCGGCACGAGGTCCTCGTCACCGGTTACCAGCAGCAGCGGAACCGCCAGCGTCGCATAGGCATCGGGCCCGATCAGCCCCGGGATCCGGCCCGGCGAGGAGTAGCCCAGCACCGCCACCACTCCGGGATCGCGCAGCGGCCCGAGCCCGGCCAGGGCCCCGCCCTGCACCGCCGAGATCAGCGTGCCAAGACTGTGCCCGGCCGCCGCCACCGGCAGGCCCGGCCAACGCGCACGCGCATAGGCGCTGGTCGCGCGCATGTCGGCCAGGCGCTCGCCGAAGCCCTGCTGCAGCGAGAACTTCTCCCGTTCCGGATACCGGACCGAATCCACGTGCAGCGGCGCCAGCACCACGAAGCCGGCATCGGCCCAGGTCTGCAGCAGGCGCTCGTAGCGCTCCGGCCAGGCGCCATGCCCGCTGGAGAACAACACCACGCCGCGCGCCTGCGCCGGTTCCCAGATGGCCAGCGTGGTGGCCCGTCCGGGCGATACCTGCAGCGGCACCTTGGCGCTGGGCGCGGCGAAGGCGTGCTGGGCAAGGGCCAGCGACGCCAGCGCCAGGGCGAACACCCTCCGCAGGAAAGAGCGCCTGTGCATGGCGCACGGCGAGCCCTTTCGGGAAGTTCCGCTCTGGAAAACCGTCGTCTCGTTGTTCTTCATGCCAGATCCCGCGTTGGAAGACGGGACCAGTGTCCGCGATGCGCCCGCGGCCGGCAGGAGCCGGCAGTCACCCGTGCGGGGTGCCGGAAGTCACTTCTTCATGCGGCCAGCGAACGCGCGCGCAGTTCGGCGACTTCGTGGGCGACGCCGAACCGGCCCTTCTCGTCGCGCGTCACCTGCGCCATCGCGCACTGCGGGTCGTGGGTGAAGAACAGGTGCACGTTGCGGGCGAGCTTGTCCTCGAGGAAGGCGCGCTTCTCGTCGATCAGCAGTTCCGCGTTGCGGTCGTAGCCCATGGTGATCGGCACGTGCACCCAGGAGCGGCCCGGGATCAGGTCGGCACAGAACACCAGGCCGCCATGCGGCTGGCCGTCGATGCGCTCGGGGCCGACGATTTCGGCCAGCATCAGCCCCGGCGTATGCCCGTCGCTGAAGCTGAAACGCACCGATTCGCCCAGCGCCCGCGAGTGTTCGCCCGACACGATTTCCAGGCGGCCGCTGGCTTCGAGCAGGCCGGGCAGTTCCGGGATGAAGCTGGCGCGGTCGCGCGGATGCGGGTGGCGGGCGCGCTCCCAGTGCGAAGCACCGACCACGAAGGTCGCGTTGGGGAACAGCAGCTCCGGCCCGCGGCCTTCCGACCACGGCGCCAACAGGCCACCGGCATGGTCGAAATGCAGGTGGCTGAGCACCACCACGTCGATGTCCTCGTGCTCGAAACCGGCCTCGCGCAGCGAATCGATCAGGACATGCCGTGGTTCCTGCACGCCATAGCGTTCACGCAGCTTCGGCTCGAAGAACGCGCCGATGCCGGTTTCGAACAGCACCGTCTTGCCACCCAGCGGGCTGGCCAGCAACGCGCGGCAGGCCAGCTCGATGCGGTTCAGGTCATCGGCCGGCGACCATTTTTCCCACACGGCCTTGGGCGCGTTGCCGAACATCGCGCCACCGTCCAGTTTCTGGCTGTTGCCACGGATCGACCATAGTTTCATATGAAAAATTCTACCGCCGCCGCGTTAAATATTCGCAAGGCGACGCGCGCCCTCGCGCCGCCCCCGGGGGCCGCTTCCCGGGGCCCCGGGGGCGGCTCAGCGATACACCGGGTGCGCCCGGCACAAGGCCACCACCTGCTCGCGGACGCGTGCGCCGACCTGGGCCTGCGTGCCCTCGCCCAGCGCGTCGAGCACGTCGCACAGCCAGCCGGCCAGCTGCGTGCATTCGGCCACGCCGAAGCCGCGCGTGGTCAGCGCCGGGGTGCCGATGCGCAGGCCCGACGTGACCGACGGCGGGCGCGGATCGCCCGGCACCGTGTTCTTGTTGGTGGTGATGCCGGCCGCGTCCAGTGCCGCGTCGGCGTCCTTGCCGGTATAGCGGCGGTCGCGCAGGTCGATCAGCATCAGGTGGTTGTCGGTACCACCGGACACGATCCGGTAACCGCGCTGCTGGATCGCCGCCGCCATCGCCCGCGCGTTGGCCAGTACCTGCCGCTGGTAGGCCCTGAACTCCGGCCGCAGGGCCTCCTTGAAGGCCACTGCCTTGGCCGCGATCACGTGCATCAGCGGGCCGCCCTGCACGCCGGGAAACACCGCCGAGTCGAGCTTGCGATAGAAATCGGCACCCTGCCCATGGGCCAGGATCAGGCCGCCACGCGGGCCGCGCAGGGTCTTGTGCGTGGTGCTGGTGACCACGTGCGCATGCGGCAGCGGGTCCGGATACTCGCCCGCCGCGACCAGCCCGGCCACGTGCGCCATGTCCACCCAGAACAGCGCGCCGACGCGGTCGGCGATGGCCCGCATGCGCCCCCAGTCCTTGTGCCGCGAGTAGGCCGAGAAGCCACCGATCAGCAGCCGCGGCCGCGTCTCCAGCGCGATGCGCTCCATCGCGTCGTAGTCGACCAGCCCGGTCTGCGGATCCACCCCGTACGCCACGATGCGGTAATGCCGGCCGGAGAAGTTGGACGGATTGCCATGGGTCAGGTGCCCGCCCTGCGCCAGGTTCATGCCCATCACCGTATCGCCCGGGCTGGCCAGGGCCAGGAACACCGCGGCGTTGGCCTGCGCCCCGGCGTGTGGCTGTACGTTGGCGTAGTCGCAGCCGAACAGCTGCCGCGCGCGTTCGATCGCCAGGCGCTCGGCCACGTCCACGTTGTCGCAGCCGCTGTAGTAGCGGCGCCCGGGATAGCCCTCGGCATACTTGTTGGTGAACACCGAATCCTGCACCGCGCGCACCCGCGGGCTGGCGTAGTTCTCCGAGGCGATCAGTTCGACATGGTCCTCCTGCCGGCATTCCTCGGCGTGGATGGCCGCGGCCAGTTCGGGATCGAAATCGGCAAGGCGCGACGATGGGTCATGCATGGGGGCAACTCCTGGGCGTGGATCGGGGCCGGGCCGGTGGGCCCGGCGGGGATTGGCAAACGTGTGGCTCACGGGCCGGCGGCCGGCCAGTAATGGTTGTCGGGCGTATCGCGCGCGCCGAAGATGGCCTGGCCGACGCGCACCACGGTGGCGCCTTCCTCGATGGCGATCTCGAAGTCGCCGGACATGCCCATCGACAGCTCGTCCAGGCCGATGCCGTCCGGTGCCTGCGGGCGCAGGCGGTCGCGCAGTTCGCGCAGGCGCACGAAGCAGGCGCGCACCCGCGCCGCGTCCTCGGAGAACAGCGCCAGGGTCATCAGCCCGCGTACGCGCAGATGCGTGAACCGCGGCAATGCGGCGATGAAACCAGCCACGTCGGCCGGCGCCAGCCCGTACTTGCTGTCCTCGCCGGAGGTGTTGACCTGCACGAACACGTCCAGCGGGCGGCCTTCCAGCTGCAGGCGACGGTCCAGGGTCTCGGCCAGGCGCAGGCTGTCCAGCGCCTGGAACTCGCTGGCGAAGCGCGCCACCAGCTTGGCCTTGTTGGTCTGCAGGTGGCCGATCACCGACCAGCGCAGGCCGGCCAGGTCCTGCATCGCCTCCCACTTGTGGTGCGCCTCCTGCACCTTGTTCTCGCCCAGCAGGCGGGAGCCCGCGGCGTAGGCCAGGCGCAGGCTCGCCTCTGGCTTGGTCTTGCTCACCGGCAGCAGCCGCACGCTGGCCGGGTCGCGGCCGGCACGCTGGCAGGCGGCGGCGATGCGCGCCTGCACCGCGGCCAGGTTGCGGCGGACATCATCGACCGTGAGCGCCTGCGGGTAGCGGCCATGGCGGTCGTGCGAAGTCGGAGTGGCCGGGATCATGGACGGGTTGCTCCGGCGTCGGCGACCGATGCCGGGCGCCCGTCCGGCAGCCGGCCGTTGAGCAGCAGGTGCGCCAGCAAGCCGATCACCAGCCCCCAGAATGCGCCGCCGATACCGAACACGGTGATGTTGGCGGCCGCCGCCAGGAAGGTGATCAGCGCCGCCTCGCGGGTGCGCGCATCGGCTACCGCCGTGGCCAGGCTGCCGCCCAGGGTGCCCAGCAGGGCCAGCCCCGCCAGCGTGGTGATGAAGGTCGCCGGCAGCGCCAGGAACACCGCCGCCAAGGTTACCCGAACACACCGACAAGGATGTAGAACACACCGGCCGCGATGCCGGCGATCCAGCGCCGGGACGGATCCTCGTGCGCCTCGGGTCCGGTGCAGATCGCCGCCGTGATCGCGGCGATGTTGAAGGCATGGGAACCGAACGGCGCCATCAGCAGCGAGCCGAGCCCGGTCGCGGTGACGATGGGATCGGCGGGCGTGCGGAAGCCGTCGTTGCGCAGCACCAGCATGCCCGGCATGTACTGCCCGGTCAGGGTGATCAGGAACAGCGGCAGCGCCACGCCCAGCAGCGCATTGACGGTGAACACCGGCATCGTGAACACCGGCGCGGCCAGACGCAGCTCCAGACCATGCAGGTCGATGCGCCCCTGCACCAGCAGCAGGCCCAGCCCCGCCAGCAGGATACCGACCACCGCATAGCGCGCGCTCACCCGCCGGAGCACCACGTAGGCCAGGATCAGCGCCCCGGCCAACAGCGGGTCGACGTCCAGCCCCGCGAACGCCTTGATCCCGAACTGCAGCATGATGCCCGCCAGCAGGCCAGCCGCCACGCCCGGCGGCACCCGCCGGATCACCCGTTCGAACCGCCCGGACAGGCCGAGCACGACGAAACCCGCCGCCGACAGCACGAACGCCCCGACCGCTTCGGCCCACGGCGTGGTCGCCAGCGCGGTGACCAGGAACGCGGCGGCCGGCGTCGACCACGCGGTGATGACCGGCGCACGGTAGCGCCAGCTCAGCAGCAGCCCGGTCAGGCCCACGCCGATGGACACCGACCAGACCCATGAGGCGGTCAGCTGCGGCCCGAGGCCGGCCACCTTGGCCGCCTGGAACACCAGAATGAAGGTGCCGCCGTAATTGACGATGACCGATACCAGCCCGGCCATCACCGGATGCGGCAGGTCGCGCAGGCGCAGCGCGGGAACAGGGACCGATGGCATGGGCGGATGCGGGCTCCAGGCAGTTGACGGGGGCGACCCCGGGGCTGTTTTATAGCCGCGCAATGGACTGATTTACCCATCCACTTTCCACATAGGATACCGGCCAATTGTTCCGCCATGCTCAGCTCGAATCGGTAAAAGCTTGGCTGGTCGACCCGGCGCACGCCGGCCTGCCCCTGCACGCACGCATCCAGCGTGCCCTGCGCCAGCTGATCCTCGAGGGCGCGATCGACGTGGGCCGGCCATTGCCGGCGTCGCGCGCGCTGGCCCACTCGCTCGGGGTTTCCCGCGACACGGTGGAGGCCGCCTATGGCCAGTTGCATGCCGAGGGTTTCATCGAACGCCGCGTGGGCAGCGGCAGCTTCGTGTCAGAGCGCGTGCGGCGGCGGCGCAGCGCGGCGCGCCGGGCCGGCCCGGCACCGCTGGCCGCCGCGCTGAGCCGGCGTGGCGCGGCGTTGTTCCGCGACGGCGGGGTGCGCGATTTCCTTGCCCCGCGCGCGTTCGCGCCGGGCCTGCCCGAGACCCGCCATTTCCCGCTGCAGACCTGGGAGCGGCTGCAACGGCAGGTGCTCAGGCAACACGGCAGCGCCGCCCTGCTGCACAGTCCGCCACAGGGCATGGAAGCGTTGCGCCAGGCCATCGCCGACTACGTCAACCTCGAACGCGGCGCCCGCGCCACGCCCGGGCGCGTGCTGGTGCTGACCAGCTCGCAACAGGCGCTGGCGCTGTGCGCCAGCGTGCTGCTCGACGCCGGCGACCGCATCTTCATCGAGGACCCGGCCTACCATGGCGCGCGGCGCGCATTCGAGGCCGCCGGCCTGGACTGCGTGCCGGTGCCGGTGGACGCCGACGGCATGCGCGTGGAACGGCTGCACGACGCGGCGCCGGCGCGGGCGGTGTTCCTGACCCCCTCGCACCAGTTCCCGACCGGCGCCACGCTGGCGCTGGACCGGCGCCTGGCCGTGATCGAGTGGGCGCAGCGGCACGGCGCCTGGATCATCGAGGACGACTACGACAGCGAGTTCCACTATGCCGGCAAACCCACCGCCTGCGTGCAGGGACTGGACCCGCACGAGCGCACGATCTACATCGGCACCTTCACCAAGTCGCTGTTCCCGGGCCTGCGCATCGGCTACATGCTGCTGCCGCCGGCGCTGGTGGAACCGATGACCGTGGCGCGCACGCTGCTTGACGGGCACAGCGCACCGGTTCCGCAGCTGACCCTGGCGCGCTTCATCGAAGGCGGCCATTTCGGCGCCCACGTGCGCGCCATGCGTCAGCTCTATGGCGAGCGGCGCGACCTGCTGGCGCGGCTGGTACGGCGCCATCTGGGCGGTTACCTGCAGCCACGGGTGCCGGCCGGCGGCATGCAGATGCCGTGCCTGCTCACCCGCGACATCGCCGAGGCCCGCGCCGTGGACGCGGCCCGGCGTGCGGGTATCGACCTGCTGGGGCTGGGCGGGCTTTACGCAGGGGAAGCGGACCAGGCCGGCTTCCTGATGGGTTTCGCCGCGCATGCGCCGGACGAACTGGAAGCGGCGGTACGCGGACTGGCCAGCGTGCTGCGCAACCTCGAGTGCTGAGCCCGCGGTGGCCCCGAAAACGCGGAACCCCGCCATGCGGCGGGGTTCGGTGTGGCATCCGGATGCGCGGGCGGCTCAGTCGCCCTTGCCCATCCTGCGCACCTCGGCGCTGCCGACCGGGTTGCGCGGGTCGCTGCCACCGCTGAGGGTGTTGCTGCGGCGGTTCCATTCCACCGTCTGCAGGTTGCCCCACACGTGGCTGGAACCACGCCCGCCGTCGGCGCTGTCGCCGGGCAGGTCGACCTTGTGGCCCATGGCCTGCAGCTGCCGCGCCACGTCCGGGGTGAACGCGCCGCTCTCGGCCGAGATCTCGTCCGGCAGCCACTGGTGGTGGTAACGCGGCAGCGCGGCGACCTGCTGCGCGTCCAGCCCGGCGTCGTAGCCGAGGATGCCCAGCAGCACCATGGTGATGATGCGGCTGCCGCCCGGGGTGCCGATCACGACCACCTTCTCGTCGTTCTCCATGAAGGTCGGCGTCATCGAGCTGAGCATGCGCTTGCCCGGCTTCGGTGCGTTGGCCTCGTAGCCCATCACGCCGAACGCGTTGGGCGTACCCGGCTTGAGCGCGAAATCGTCCATCTCGTTGTTCAGCAGCACGCCGGTGCCGGCCGGGATGAAGCCCGAGCCGTACAGCAGGTTGACCGTCTGGGTGCCGCCGACGCGGTTGCCTTCGCTGTCGATGATCGAGAAATGGGTGGTCTCGTCATCCTCCAGCGGGGTCGGGTTGCCCGACAGCAGGTCGCTCGGGGTGGCCTTGTCCGGGTGGATGGTGGCGCGCAGGCCCTGGGCGTAGTCGCGGCTGGTGAGCACCTTCTGCGGGATCTGCACGAAATCCGGGTCGCCGAGGAAGAAGGTGCGGTCGCGGTAGGCACGGCGCATGGCCTCGACCACCAGGTGGGTGCGGTGCGCCTCGTCCAGGGCGGCCAGGTCCCAGCCTTCCAGGATCTGCAGCATCGACGCCAGCGCGATGCCGCCGGAGGACGGCGGCGGTGCGGTGGTGATCTTCCAGCCGCGGTAGTCGAACACGATCGGTTCGCGCGCCTTGACCGTGTAGCCGGCCAGCTCGGCGGCGGTCCATTGGCCGCCGGCCTTCTTCACCCCGGCCAGCAGCTTGTTCGCGGTCTCGCCGCGGTAGAAGCCGTCGAAGCCCCTGGCGGCCAGCAGCCGCAGGGTATGCGCCAGTTCCGGCTGCTTGAAGATGTCGCCCTCGGCGATGGGACGACCGTTGCGCAGGTACACCTCACGGGTGCCGGGATAGCGCTCCATCACCTCGCGCCGCGCGGCATAGCCACGCGCCATGCGCGCGTACACCGGGAAGCCTTCGCTGGCCACGCGGATCGCCGGTGCCAGCGATTCGGACAGCGGCAGCCGGCCGTGTTCGCGCGCGACCTGCACCAGCAGCGCCGGCAACCCGGGGATGCCGGCCGACCACGGGCCGTTGACCGAGCGGTCGCGGTCCAGCTCGCCGTTGGCGTCCAGGAAGCGCTCCGGCGTGGCCGACGCCGGTGAGGTCTCGCGCGCGTCGAGCATCACGTCCTTGCCGGTGCGCGCGTCGTGCAGCATGAACAAGCCACCGCCGCCCAGGCCGGAACTGATCGGCTCGACCACCGCCAGCGTGGATGACACCGCCACCGCGGCGTCGAACGCATTGCCGCCCTTGGCCAGGATCTCCATGCCGGCCTTGGTCGCCAGTTCGTGGCCGCTGGCGATCGCCGCGCCGTCGGGGTGCGCGGCCAGCGCCTGCGGCGGCGTCGGTGCCGCCCACGCCGCCGGTGCCAGCACCAGCGCAAACAACAGGAAGGAACGCGCGAAACGTTTCATGCCGAGGGGGTCTCCGGTTCGTACAGTTCGGGGTGGTCGCGCTGCAGCGCATGCAGCTTGGCCAGCAGCTGGTCGTGGGTTTCGGGAATGTCCGGATCCGGGTCGATGCATTCGACCGGGCACACCACCACGCATTGCGGCTCATCGAAATGGCCGACGCATTCGGTGCAACGGGCCGGATCGATCACGTAGATCGTCTCGCCCATCGAAATGGCCTTGTTCGGGCAGGCTGGCTCGCAGACGTCGCAGTTGACGCAGAGCTCATTGATTTTCAGAGACATGGAACGGCTCCATGCCCGCGCCTGCCGGCGGCAGGCCGGCGGCGCGCGGCGCCACCGGCTCGATGCGGCCCGCTTCCGGGCCGGCAGCGGCCGGACATGCGCAAGGCATGCCCGGCCGGGCACGGGTCACTTGGCTTCAACGAAGATGTAATCGGCGCCGGTCGGCTGCACGATGGTCTGCACGCGGGCGTTGTCGGCGGCATCGCCGATGTACACCACGCGCACGCCCTTCATGGAATCGGCCTGCACGCCCTTGAACGCGGTCTCGATCAGGTCGGCCATCTTCGACGAGGCCGACGAACCGAAGGCCAGCATGTTGCCCGGGGACACGCCGCGGCCGATGGCGGCGGTGGCGCTTTCGACCTGGCGCTCGTACTTGGCGGCGAACTCCGGGTCGGACTCCGGCACCAGGTAGTACAGGTACGGGTTGTTGGTGATGTTGCCCATGTTCTGCACGGCCACGGCCTGCAGGTACTTGCGCCAGCCGGCATCGTCGTCCTTGGCCGGGGCCACCAGCGCCTGCTGCGCCTCGGCGGCCGGTGCGGCCTCTTCCTTCTTGCAGGCGGTGAAGCCCAGCACCAGCGAAGCGGCCAGCATCACGCGCATCGTGTTCTTCATGGATCGTCTCCCTCTATTGGATTCGTTACGGCTGTTGGGATGGGTCAGGCGCCAGCGCGGGATTCGCGGGCCCTGCGCAGCGCTTCGAGCACCGTGGCCGGCACGAAACCGGACACGTCGCCTCCCAGCCGGGCGATTTCGCGCACCAGCGAGGAAGAAATGAAGCTGTGCTGTTCGGACGGGGTCAGGAACAGGGTCTCGACCTCCGGGATCAGGTGGCGGTTCATGCTCGCCATCTGGAATTCATATTCGAAATCGGACACCGCGCGCAGGCCGCGCAGCAGCACCCCGGCATGCACCGAGCGCACGAAATGCGCCAGCAGGGTATCGAAACCGACCACCTCGACGTTGTCATGGCGGGCCAGCGCCTCGCGCGCCAGCTCCACGCGCAGCGCGAGCGGCAGCGTCGGCCCCTTGGACGGGCTCTGCGCCACGCCGACCACGATCTTCTCGAACAGCGGCGCGGCCCGGTGCACCAGGTCGATGTGACCATTGGTGATCGGGTCGAACGTGCCCGGATAGACGGCAATGCGCGGGTTGGACGGGGTCATGCGGACGGAGTCGCGTTCAGGTCACCGCGGAGTGTAGCAGCGGCGCGAACGTACAGGGCATAGCCGACATCGCGGGTGGCGCCCTCGCGGTGCAGGCGCCAGTCCGCGGGCGGAAGCGGCGCCGCGGCCGCGGGCGCCTCCACGTACAGCCACGCATCCGCGGCCAGGTGCCGCGGCAGCCGCTCGAACACCTGCGCCCACAGGCCGGCGGCGAACGGCGGATCCATGAACACGATGTCGGCCTGCAGCGGCGCGGCGGTTTCCAGCCAGCGCAGCGCATCGCCGGCGGCAACCTGCACCTGCGCAGCGGCGCCCAGCCGCTCGACCACGCCGCGCAGCGCCGCGGCCAGCGCCGGGTCGCGTTCCACCAGCTGCGCCGAAGCGGCGCCGCGCGACACCGCCTCGAGCCCCAGCGCGCCGCTGCCGGCGAACAGGTCCAGTACGCGCGCACCGGGCAGTTTGGGCATCAGCCAGTTGAACAGGGTCTCGCGCACGCGGTCGCTGGTCGGGCGCAGGCCGTCCAGCGACGGCACCTGCAGCCGCGTATTGCGCCAGCGGCCGCCGATGATGCGCACCTGCCCGTCCCCGCCATGCGCGGGACGGCGGGAGGCCGGAGCGGGAGATCGCGGGGAACGGGGCATGCGAATGGCGGCGGAAACGGGGCCGCATGATAAGCCGAATCGACCGCCGGGCCCGGCCGCGCGTGCGTCCGCAGTGGCCGACGATCTTGAAATCCGCCGACGGGCCCACATCCGTGAGGCCATCGGCCGCCCGCGCGCGGCCTGGCAACCATGGAGCGAACCCGACGATGACCGCCGAAGCCCACAAGGAAACCCGCGGTTTCCAGACCGAGGTGAAGCAGCTGCTGCACCTGATGATCCACTCGCTGTACTCGAACAAGGAAATCTTCCTGCGCGAGCTGGTCTCCAACGCCGCCGATGCCGCCGACAAGCTGCGTTTCGAGGCGTTGACCCGGCCGGAGCTGCTGGAAGGCGACGGCGCGCTGCGCATCCGCATCGAGGCCGACCCGGCCGCGCGCACCCTGACCATCGACGACAACGGCATCGGCCTGAGCCGCGACGAAGCCGTGGCGCACCTGGGCACCATCGCCAAGTCGGGCACCGCCGACTTCCTGAAGAACCTGTCCGGCGACCAGAAGAAGGACGCCAACCTGATCGGCCAGTTCGGCGTGGGCTTCTATTCGGCTTTCATCGTCGCCGACCAGGTCGACGTCTACAGCCGCCGCGCCGGGCTGCCGGCCAGCGAGGGCGTGCACTGGTCCTCGCGCGGCGAAGGCGAGTTCGAGGTCGCCACCATCGACAAGCCCGAACGCGGTACCCGCATCGTGCTGCACCTCAAGGACGGCGAGGAAGGCTTCGCCGATGGCTGGAAGCTGCGCAGCCTGGTCAAGAAGTACTCCGACCACATCGGCCTGCCGATCGAAATGCACAAGCAGGCCACTGGCGACGAGGCGCCGGCGGCGGCGGAGTGGGAAGCGGTCAACAAGGCCAACGCGCTGTGGACCCGGCCCAAGTCCGAGGTCAGCGACGCCGAGTACCAGGAGTTCTACAAGCACATCGCCCATGACTTCACCGACCCGCTGGCGTGGAGCCACAACCGGGTCGAGGGCAAGCTGGAATACACCTCGCTGCTGTACACCCCCGGCCGCGCGCCGTTCGACCTGTACCACCGCGACGCCGCCAAGGGCCTGAAGCTGTACGTGCAGCGCGTCTTCATCATGGACCAGGCCGAGCAGTTCCTGCCGCTGTACCTGCGCTTCATCAAGGGCGTGGTCGACTCCAGCGACCTGCCGCTGAACGTTTCGCGCGAGATCCTGCAGTCCGGGCCGGTGATCGACTCGATGAAGTCGGCGCTGACCAGGCGCGCACTGGACATGCTGGAGAAGCTGGCCAAGGACGCCCCCGCCGATTACCAGCGCTTCTGGAAGGAATTCGGCCAGGTGCTGAAGGAAGGCCCCGCCGAGGACTTCAACAACCGCGAGAAGATCGCCGGGCTGCTGCGCTTCGCCTCCACCCATGGCAGCGACGGCGCGCAGGACGTGGCGCTGGCCGACTACGTTGGCCGCATGGTCCAGGGCCAGGACAAGATCTACTACCTCACCGGCGAGAGCTACCTGCAGGTCAAGGACAGCCCGCACCTGGAGGTGTTCCGCAAGAAGGGCATCGAGGTGCTGTTGATGACCGACCGCATCGACGAGTGGCTGATGAACTACCTGCACGAATTCGACGGCAAGTCGTTCGTGGACGTGGCCCGTGGCGACCTGGACCTGGGCACGCTGGACTCGGAGGAAGAGAAGAAGGCGCAGGAGGAAGCCGCCAAGGCCAAGGAAGGGCTGGCCACGCGCATCAAGACCGCGCTGGGCGAGGACGTGGCCGAGGTGCGCGTCTCCCACCGCCTGACCGATTCGCCGGCGATCCTGGCCATCGGCGAGCAGGACCTGGGCCTGCAGATGCGGCAGATCCTGGAAGCCAGCGGGCAGAAGGTGCCCGAGAGCAGGCCGGTGTTCGAGTTCAACCCGGCGCACCCGCTGATCGAGAAGCTGGACGCCGAGCCGGACATGGACCGCTTCAGCGACCTGGCGCGGGTGCTGTTCGACCAGGCCGCGCTGGCCGCCGGCGACGGCCTGAAGGACCCGGCCGCTTACGTGCGCCGGCTCAACAAGCTGCTGCTGGAACTGTCGGCCTGAGGCCGGTCGCCCCCTCCGCGACGGAGGGGGCCGGTCGCGGCAGGGCGTCCATCCGCGCCCTGCCCGCGGGCGTGACGCCGGCCGCGCCACCCGCACGCGGCGCAAGCCGGGTGGTCAGGCGAACGCGTCGAACAGCGTCCCCAGCATTTCGCTGTTGCGCCGGATCACCACCGCGTTGGCGGCAAAGGCGACTTCATAGGTCCTGGCCGCCAGCAGGTCGGCGGCCAGGTCCGGCGCCCCCTCGCCCGCGGACACCCGCGCGCTGGCGCCGCCACCGGCAAGGGTCTGCACCGCCAGCACCTGCCGCGGCCCCACCGGCTGCACCGGTTGCACGGCGATGTTCTGCGCCGCCACGCGCACGCCCATCACGGCCACGCGCATGCCGGAGGCGGCAATCGAGGGAATCGCGTTCATGCCTTGTCATCGGCCTGCCAGGCGCCGACTTTAGCCCGTTTTCCGCCGCTGCGGACCGGCCGCCGCCAGCGCCGGTGGTAGCATGTGGCCCTACCCCGGTTTTTCTCATCCATGCTCAGTTTTTTCCGTCGCAAGAAGCCGCAGGACGCCCCCGCGGTCGGCAAGCCCCCGCAATTCAGCGCCGAGGAGCTGGCCTCCGCCCTGCCCGCGCCGGCCGAACAGCCCGCGCCGGCGGCCGACCCCGCCGACGCGGCGCCCGCCGCTGACCCGGCGCCGGCCCTGGACCCCGTTGCGCCCGCGCCCGCCATCACCGCGCCCGCGCCTGTCGCAGACAGCACCGCACCCTCCGCGGCGGCCGGGACCGCTGCAGCGACGACGGCCGTGGATGCCACCGACGCGGGCCTGATCCCGGCCAACGCCGCCCCGGCCGCCCCGGCGGGCAAGCCCGGCTGGCGTGACCGCCTGCGCAACAGCGCCTTCGCCCGCAGCTTTGGCGGCCTGTTCTCGCGCAACCCGCGGCTGGACGACGACCTGCTCGACGAGATCGAGACCGCGCTGCTGACCGCCGACGTCGGCGTGCCGGCCACCACCGCGCTGGTCGAAGACCTGCGCCGGCGCATGAAATCGCGCGAGTTCGCCGACGCCAACGCGCTGCTCGCCGCGCTGCGCGCCGACCTGATCGCGCTGCTGCAGCCCGTGGCCCGGCCACTGGTCATCGACCGCGACGCCAGGCCGTTCGTGATCCTCACCGTGGGCGTCAACGGCGTTGGCAAGACCACCACCATCGGCAAGCTGGCCAAGCGCTTCAAAGACGAGGGCCACAGCCTGATGCTGGCCGCCGGCGATACCTTCCGCGCCGCCGCGGTAGCGCAGTTGCAGGTGTGGGGCGAGCGCAACGGCGTGGCGGTGATCGCCCAGGGCCAGAACGCCGACGCGGCATCGGTGGCGTTCGACGCACTGCAGGCCGGCAAGGCGCGCGGCACCAGCGTGCTGATCGCCGACACCGCCGGCCGCCTGCACACCCAGGCCGGGCTGATGAACGAGCTGAGCAAGATCCGCCGCGTACTGGGCAAGATCGACCCCAGCGCGCCGCATGAGGTGCTGATGGTGATCGACGGCACCACCGGCCAGAACGCGCTGAACCAGTTGCGCCAGTTCCACGCCGCCGCCGGCGTCACCGGGCTGGTGGTGACCAAGCTCGACGGCACCGCCAAGGGTGGCGTGGTGTTCGCGCTGGCGCGCGAGTTCGGCATTCCGATCCGCTTCGCCGGCATCGGCGAGCGCCCGGAAGACCTGCGCGTATTCGACCCGGAAGCCTTCGTCGATGCACTGCTGCCGGAGGCGCTGGGCAACTGATGGCCCGCGCAGGAGCGGCGTCCGGCATCGCGGCCGGCGCCACCGATGCAACTCCCGGCACGGGTGCGGGTGCGCGCATGCACCCGTCCACCGATGCCTTTTCCCCGCGCCTGCTCGACTGGTTCGACCGCCACGGCCGCCATGACCTGCCCTGGCAGCATCCGCGCACGCCCTACCGGGTGTGGCTGTCGGAAATCATGCTGCAGCAGACCCAGGTGGCCACGGTCATTCCGTATTTCCAGCGCTTCGTGCAGTCGTTCCCGTCCCTGCCCGAGCTCGCGGCGGCGGACGACGATGCGGTGATGGCGCACTGGGCCGGGCTGGGCTACTACGCCCGCGCCCGCAACCTGCACGCCGCGGCCCGGCGCTGCGTGGAGCTGCATGGCGGCGACCTGCCGCGCGATCCGCAAGCGCTGCTGGCGCTGCCCGGCATCGGCCGCAGCACCGCCGGCGCCATCCTCAGCCAGGCCTGGAACGACCCGTTTCCCATCCTCGACGGCAACGTCAAACGCGCGCTCACCCGTTACCACGGCATCGCCGGCCACCCCGGCCTGCCCGCCGTCGAAAAGCAGTTGTGGGTACTGGCCGCGCAGCACGTGGCGCAGGTGCCGCCGGGACGCATGGCCGACTGGACCCAGGCGCAGATGGACTTCGGCGCCACCCTGTGCAGCCGCGCCAACCCCGCCTGCAGCCTGTGCCCGGTGCGGGATGGCTGCGCGGCACATGCGCAGGGACAGGTGGATTCACTGCCGACGCCAAAGCCCGGCAAGGTGTTGCCCGAGCGCGAGGCCAGCGCGCTGCTGCTGGAGGACAGCCAGGGCCGCATCCTGTTGTGCAAGCGGCCGCCCACCGGCATCTGGGCCTCGTTGTGGACGCTGCCGCAGGCCGACACCGATGCCGCGCTGCGCGCCTGGTTCGCCAGCCACATCGACGGCGACTACGACGCCGCCGACGAGCTGCCGCTGATCGTCCATACCTTCAGCCACTACCGGCTGCACCTGCAGCCGCTGCACCTGCGCAGGGTCGCCCCGCGCCCGCGCGTGGGCGACAATGCCGACCTGCGCTGGGTCGCCCGCGCCGAGCTGCCCTCGCTGGGGCTGCCGGCGCCCATCCGCAAGCTGCTCGACCGCCACTGAGGCGGCCCGCTCCACCGACAGGAACCCCGCATGCCACGCTCCGTCTTCTGCCAGTACGAACAACGCGAAACCGAAGGCCTGGACTTCGTGCCCTACCCCGGCGAACTGGGCCAGCGCATCTTCGCCAACGTCGGCAAGCAGGCCTGGGCGGCGTGGCTGGCGCACCAGACCATGCTGATCAACGAGAACCGGCTGTCGCCACGCGACCCGAAGCACCGCGCGTTCCTGGAGGAAGAGCTGGTCAAGTTCCTGTTCGGCGGCGGCGCGGAAAAGCCCGCCGGCTACGTCGCCCCGGAGCCGGACTGATTCGCTTGCCCAAATGCCGCGACGCCGGGTCATGCCCGGCGTCGGCGCTTCCTGCAAGGCATGAGCGGAGCATGGCCCCGCTCTAACCAGCTCCATCGCACCTGCAGCGCACAGGCGCATCGCCTGTTCCTACAGCGCGGCTGACGGGTCGTTGGCAACCGCCGCGAGCACTGCCTGGCGCCCCTCCGTCCTGACTTCACGCAATTTGCGCCTGGACGCATTCAGCGCCCTCAGGTCCAGCGGCTGGATGCTCTGGATGCGGCACGGGATGGCCATCGACGTCCCGCTACCTTCTACGGACACCTGATCGCTGCCGGCAGCGACATGGCCAAACCGCATGCCTACATGGCCGGTATTGTTGGAAATGCTGATCGCCAGCGCCTTGCTCAGATCCCGGCACGGGCTGTCGAGGGTCAGCAGCCAAGCTTCCGTGGGCTTGGTCCACACCGCGAGCGCGCTGTCGCCGAGCTCGGCCCAACCGTTGAAAGAGCCGAAGTACCGGAAGCTCTCCACCGGTTCACCTGCATGAGCACGGTAGCTCTCCAAACGCTCCGAACTCTTCATCTCGCCAGCCGTCGCATGACCGGCCAAAGCTGCAATACCCGCGACCGCCATCAAAGCACCAAGCATCCTGTTCATGGCACTACTCCTGTCGGATGGAGTCTCATCCTAGCCACAAATGACCGGCGGCGTCTTTCTTTACAAAAATGAACAAAATCGCAGCTACAAATGCCGACCCGGTGGCCGGCAATGCCGCAGAAGAATCCGCTCGCTTCATGCAGCACCGGCCCTGCCTGGAGGCGCCCCGGCGGCAGGCAAGGCATCAGTGGATCATGGTCGCGGCACGTGCCGGCCTGGCGAACGCTACTTAGTATCCGCCGGCTGCTCCGCTTCGCGCTCCTGCAACTTAGCCTCGCGCAGTTCCTTCTCGGACGCGCGCAGCGCCTTCACGTCCAGCGGCTGGATGGTGTCGATCCGGCATGGCACCCGCATCATGTTCGGACCGCCACCACGCACGATCACGCGGTCGAACTTGGCCGATACCCGGCCCATCATGTTGGTGACGCTGATCGCCGGGGCATAGGACAGGTCCATGCACGGGCCGCTGAGGTTCAACAGCCAGGCCTCGTTGGGCTTGGTCCATACCGCCAGCGCGCTGTCGCCGAGCTCGGTCCAGCCGTTGAGCGACCCGAAGTACTGGAAATCCTTCACCGGCGCGCCGGCATGGGCGCGGTACAGCTGCAGCCGCTCGCTGCTGGACAGCTTGCCGGTGGTGGCGCAGCCGGCCAGCGCGGCGACGGCGAACAAGACCATTGCCAGACGTTTCATGACACACCTCCTGTTCGGGAATACTCCGGCCATCTTGCACCGCGGCCGGTGACGCGCAAGCGAGCCGACGCGGCCTGTTCAGCCGGCGGCCGGATCAGGCGGCCTGCCCTGCCGCCCGGGGGGGGCGGGATGGGCCTCAGACGTCGCTGTGCGCCAGCGGATGGAGCCGCGCCTGGCGCAGTTCGAGTACCCGGTCCAGGCGCCGCGCCAGGCCGCGGTCATGGGTGACCAGGACCAGGCTGGTGCGCTGGGCGCGGTTCAATTCCAGCATCAGGTCGAACACCGTGGCCGCGGTCTTGTCGTCGAGGTTGCCGGTGGGCTCGTCGCCGAGCACGCAGGCGGGCCGGTTCACCAGGGCCCGCGCCACCGCCGCGCGCTGGCGTTCGCCGCCGGACAGCTCGCCGGGCTTGTGCTCCAGCCGGTGCCCCAGCCCGACCGATTCCAGCAGTGCACGCGCGCGCTGCTGGGCATCGGCAATATCGGTGCCGCCGAGCACCACCGGCATCATCACGTTCTCCAGCGCGGTGAACTCCGGCAGCAGGTGGTGGAACTGGTAGACGAAGCCCAGCGAAGTGTTGCGCAGGCGCCCGCGCTGCGCGTCGGACAGGGCCGACATGCGCTGGCCGGCCACGTACACCTCGCCGGCGGTGGGCACGTCGAGTCCGCCGAGCAGGTGCAGCAGGGTGCTCTTGCCGGCACCGGAGGCACCGACGATGGCCACCGTCTCGCCCGGCGCCACGTCCAGTTCGAGCCCGTCGAACACCGGCGTGCGCATGCGCCCTTCGGCGTAGGTCTTGGCCAGCCCCTCGGCACGTATCACCGATTCCATGGTCGCGTTCTCATTCATAGCGCAGCGCCTCCGCCGGCTGGGTGCGCGCCGCGCGCCAGGCCGGGTACAGCGTTGCCAGGAAACTCATCAGCAGCGCCACCGCGGTGATCACCACGATGTCGCCGGTCTGCATGTCGGTCGGCAGGCCGGTGATGTAGTACACGTCCTCGGGCAGCAGCTTGATGTCGAAGGTCGATTCGATCAGGCCGAGGATGCGCTCCAGGTTGAGCGTCAGGGTGATGCCGCCGATCACGCCGGCCACCGTGCCCATCAGCCCGATCAGGCTGCCCTGCACCATGAACACCTGCATCACCCGCGCGGGGTCAGCCCCAGCGTGCGCAGGATCGCGATGTCGGCCTGCTTGTCGGTCACCAGCATCACCTGCGAGGACACCAGGTTGAACGCGCCCATCGCCACGATCAGCGACAGCAGGATGCCCATCACCGTCTTTTCCATGCGCAGCGAGTGGTAGAGGTTGGCGTTCTCCTGGGTCCAGTCGCTGACCCGGTACATGCCCTCCAGGTTCAGCGCCAGGTCGCGCGCCACGGTATAGGCCTGGTCCATGTCGTGCAGCTTCAGGCGCACGCCGGTGACCCCGTCCACCCGCAGCACCCGTTCCAGGTCCTGCATGTTGACGAACGCCACGCCGCGGTCGATCTCGTTGGAGCCGGCCTCGAAGATGCCGCTGACCTTGAAGCGCTTGGTCCGCGCCATCGCCCCGACCGGGGTGCCCTGGATCTCGGCCAGCGTCGCCACCACGCTGTCGCCCACGTCCACGCCCAGCCACAACGCCAGCTCCTTGCCGAGCAGGATGTTGAACCCGCCCGGCTGCAGGCTGTCCAGCGCGCCCTTCTGCATCTTTTCGCCCAGCACCGACACCTTCGGTTCGAGCGCCGGGTCCACGCCCTGCACGATCGCGCCCTGCACCCGCGGGCCGGCCAGCATGCCCTGGATCTCGATGTAGGGCGCGGCACCGGCCACGCGCGGGTCGCGGCTGGCCACGTCCACCGCGTGCTGCCAGTTGCGCATCGGCGCGCCATCGGCACTGACCGTGGCGTGCGCGGACATCTGCAGCAGGCGGTCGCGGATTTCCTTCTGGAAGCCGCTCATCACCGCCAGCGTGGTGATCAGCACGGTGACCCCGAGCGCGATGCCGAGGATCGAGGCCATGGAGATGAAGGAGATGAAGCCGTTGCGGCGCTTGGCCCGCAGATAGCGCAATCCGATTGCGACGGGTAAGGGTCTGAACATGCGCGTGTGCCGATGGAGTGGCGCCATGTTGCCATTCCCGCCGGCTAACGGGAAACGGCATGGGCGCGCACGGCCAGTCGCAGTTCACGTCGACCGGCGCGGGGCAGCGTGTCCGGCCAGAACAGCAGTTGCCCGCGTCGCCCGCCACTGCGCCAGCGCAGCACCAGCAGCGGGCCGCGCTCGAGCAGCTCAAGCGCCTGGACCGCGCCGCCGTCGACCTCGGCCGCAGCCGGCGCGGGCGGCACCCGCAGCCGCCGCACCGGCTGGCGCAGCCCGCGCCGCGCCATGCCCAGCCCGTGGCCTACGGCCAGCAGCGCCGCCGGCCATGCAACGGCCCGCGCGAGCCCGCAGTTCAACAGCGCGATGGCGCCCAGCAGGCCCAGCAGGCACATCGCGCCGGCCTGCCAGCGCGAGGGCCGCCACTCACAGCGGAAGGGTGCGGATATAGTCCAGCAGGGCCGCCTGCTGCGCATCGGGACAGGCCTCGTAGCCCATGGACCAGCGCCACAGTTTGTCGTCTTCGGTTTCCAGCAACTGCAGGAAAACAGCGCGCTCGGCTGTCGGCGCCTGCCCCCAGCGCTGGTCAAGATAGCGCCCGAACAGCTGGTCCAGCTCGCGCATGCCGCGCCGGCAGCGCCAGCGCAGCTTCTTCAGTTCGATCTCGTCTTCAGGGCTCATCGCTCACCTGCCGATGCCACGGCCGGACCGTGGCGTAAACGAAGACGGCACCGGCCCGAGGGACCGGTGCCGCCATGGCCGCGATGCGCGGGGCATCGCGCGGGCCGGCGCATCAGGCGCGGCGCGCCATCATCAACTTCTTGATCTCGGCGATCGCCAGCGCCGGGTTCAGCCCCTTCGGGCAGGTCCGGGCGCAGTTCATGATGGTGTGGCAACGGTACAGCTTGAACGGATCCTCCAGATCGTCCAGCCGCGCACCGGTGTCCTCGTCGCGCGAATCGATGATCCAGCGGTAGGCCTGCAGCAGGATCGCCGGGCCCAGGTAGCGCTCGCCGTTCCACCAGTAGCTCGGGCAGCTGGTCGAGCAGCAGGCGCACAGGATGCACTCGTACAGGCCGTCGAGCTTCTTGCGGTCTTCCGGCGACTGCAGCCGCTCGCGGTCCGACGGCGCCGGGGTCTGGGTGCGGATCCACGGCTTGATCGACGCGTACTGCGCGTAGAAGTGGGTCAGGTCCGGCACCAGGTCCTTGACCACGTCCATATGCGGCAGCGGGTAGATCGGCACCTCGGCCTTGGTGCAGTCGGCGATGGCGCGGGTGCAGGCCAGCGTGTTGGTGCCGTCGATGTTCATCGCGCACGAACCGCAGATGCCCTCGCGGCAGGACCGGCGGAAGGTCAGGGTCGGGTCGATCTCGTTCTTGATCTTGATCAGCGCGTCCAGGACCATCGGGCCGCACGCGTCGAGGTCGACCTCGTAGGTGTCGGTACGCGGGTTCTGGTCGTCGTCCGGACTCCAGCGGTAGATCTTGAAGGTGCGCACGTTCTTGCCGCCGCTCTTGGCGGGGAAGTGCTTGCCCTGGGTGATCCGGGAGTTCTTCGGGAGTGCAAATTCAGCCATGTTCGTAGGTTCCCCGGATCAGTAGACGCGCGGCTTCGGCGGCACGACGGCGACGTCGTCGGTGAGCGTGTACATGTGCACCGGACGGTAGTCGAAGCTGCACTTGCCCTTCTCGTCGACGGTGACCAGCGTGTGCTTCATCCAGTTGGCGTCGTCGCGCTCCGGATAGTCCTCGTGCGCGTGCGCGCCTCGGCTTTCCTTGCGCTGCTCGGCCGAATTGATGGTGGCCACGGCGTTGAGCAGCAGGTTGTTGAGCTCGTAGGTCTCGATCAGGTCCGAGTTCCAGACCAGCGAGCGGTCGGAAACCTTGACGTCCTGGAACGAATCGAACACCTCGGCCATCTTCGCGCAGCCTTCGGCCAGCGTCTTGCTGGTGCGGAACACCGCGGCGTCGGCCTGCATCGTGCGCTGCATGCGGTCGCGGATCACGGCGGTCGGGGTGTCGCCATTGGCGTGGCGCAGCTTGTCCAGCAGGCCCAGCGCCTTGTCGCAGGCATCCGAACCCAGGGTCTTGTGCGGCGCGCCCGGCTTGATCGTCTCGGCGCAGCGGTTGGCCACCGCGCGGCCGAACACCACCAGGTCCAGCAGCGAGTTGGAGCCCAGGCGGTTGGCGCCGTGCACCGACACGCAGGCCGCCTCGCCGATGGCGTACAGGCCCGGCACCACCGCATCCGGGTTGTCGCCGACCTTGCGCACCACTTCGCCGTGGTAGTTGGTCGGGATGCCACCCATGTTGTAGTGCACGGTCGGGATCACCGGGATCGGCTGCTTGTGCACGTCGACGCCGGCGAAGATCCGCGCGCTCTCGGCGATGCCCGGCAGCTTCTCGTCGATCACGCCCGGGCCCAGGTGGGTCAGGTCGAGCAGGATGTGGTCCTTGTGCTCGCCGACGCCGCGGCCTTCGCGGATCTCGATGGTCATCGAACGGCTGACCACGTCGCGCGAGGCCAGGTCCTTGTAATGCGGTGCGTAGCGTTCCATGAAGCGCTCGCCGCTGCTGTTGCGCAGGATGCCGCCTTCGCCGCGCACGCCTTCGGTGATCAGGCAGCCGGCGCCGTAGATGCCGGTCGGGTGGAACTGCACGAACTCCATGTCCTGCAGCGGCAGCCCGGCACGGGCCACCAGGCCGCCGCCGTCACCGGTACAGGTGTGCGCCGAGGTGGCGCTGAAATAGGCGCGGCCGTAGCCGCCGGTGGCCAGCACCACGCCATGGGCGCGGAACAGGTGCAGGGTGCCCTCGGCCATGTCCAGCGCCAGCACGCCGCGGCACACACCCTCTTCGTCGAAAATCAGGTCGAGCGCGAAGTACTCGATCATGAAGCGCGCGTTGTGCGCCAGCGACTGCTGGTACAGGGTGTGCAGCATGGCGTGGCCGGTACGGTCGGCGGCGGCGCAGGTGCGCTGCGCGGACGGGCCTTCGCCGTACTTGGTGGTCATGCCGCCGAACGGGCGCTGGTAGATCTTGCCGTCCTCGGTGCGGCTGAACGGAACGCCGTAGTGTTCCAGCTCGATGATCGCCGGGATCGCCTCGCGCACCATGTACTCGATCGCATCCTGGTCGCCCAGCCAGTCCGAGCCCTTGATGGTGTCGTAGAAGTGGTAGCGCCAGTCGTCCTCGCCCATGTTGCCCAGCGCGGCGGAAATGCCACCCTGCGCCGCCACGGTGTGCGAGCGGGTCGGGAAGACCTTGGTGATGCACACGGTCTGCAGGCCCTTCTGGGCCAGGCCGAAGGTCGCGCGCAGGCCGGCGCCGCCGGCGCCGACGACCACCATGTCGACCTTGTGTTCAGTGATGTTGTAAGCGGACATGTATCAGTTCCCAAGCGCGACGCGGGCGACCGCGAAGATGCTGACGATCGCGCCGAGCACGGCGACGAACTTGACCGAGGTCTGCAGGGCCAGGGCCAGCAGCGAATTGTGGATGTAGTCTTCGAGCACGACCTGCAGGCCGAGCTGGGCGTGCCAGAACATGGCCACCAGGAAGCCGACCAGGGCGATCGCGTTCCACGGCTTGGCCACGGCGGTGACGGCGGTGACGTAGTCGGCGCCGATCAGGCTCAGCACGAAGCACAGGAACCACAGGGTCAGCGCCACCAGCGCGGTGGCGGTCAGGCGCTGGTGGATGAAGTGCATGGTGCCGGACTTGGCGCTGCCGAGGCCGCGCGCGTTCTTCAGCGGGGTGCGGAAATTGTTCATGCGGCGCCTCCGAAGCAGACGTAGGCCCAGACCAGCGCGGTGATGACCAGCGAGCCGATCACCGACAGCCAGCTGCTGCGGATGAAGGTCGGCTTGCTGTAGCCGATGGCGAAGTCCTGGACGATGTGGCGGATGCCATTGCACAGGTGATAGGCGAAGCACCAGGTCCAGCCGAACAGGATCACCTTGCCGTACCAGGCGCTGGCATGGGTGGTGAAGCAGTTCCAGGACTCGGGGCCCATCATCAGGGCGAGCAGGCCGCCGGCAATGATCAGGGCTCCGACGGACAGAACGATGCCGGTGGCTCGATGCAGGATCGAGGTGGCCATCTGGATCTGCCAGCGATACACCTGCAGGTGCGGAGAAAGGGGGCGGGGTCTGTTCGCCATTCGCTGACTCGTTATCTCGGCTGGGCGGCGGATGCCGCGTTGGCTGACGCTGCTCAGAAATCGATGCAGCGACCGTTTTTCTCCCAATCGCCGTAACGCACCGGATCAAGTCCGCCGCGTCCGCCGATTTCCTGCGGTACCGTTCCGGCATCGGCAAGCGGCTGCTTCTCCGGTTCCGGCGGGGCTGGGGTTCCGTCCTCGGGAGTGGGGGTTGTTTGGCCTATCATGGTCGGTCTCGCAACGCACAAATTTTAGTCCCCGTTCACGTGTCTGACAACCTCGCCCCCCTCTTCAGCGGTACGCGCGCACTGCGCCGGCCCCAGGTGCTGGCCCTTTCCGGCCCGGACGCGGTCGCCTTCGCCCAGGCCCAGTTCGCCAACGACGTACCGTCGCTGGCCGACGGCCATTGGCACTGGAATGCGTGGCTGACCGCCAAGGGCCGCGTCCTGGCCGTGTTCCAGCTGCTGCGGCTCGATGCCGGACAACTGCTGCTGCTCTGCCACGACGGCGGTGTCGAGGCCATGGCCGAACAGCTGCGGCGCTTCGTATTCAGGCGCAAGGTCACCCTTGCCCACGCCGATGCCTTCGCCGTCGAAGCCGCGTTCCAGGCGCCTGCCCGCGCCCATGGCGCCGCATTCGCCCACCTCGACGGTGGCGCCATCGAACTGGACCTGGGGACCGCGGCCCACCCGCGCACCCTGCGCCTGGTGCCGGCGGGCACCGCAGCGTACGCCGATGCCGCCGAGCTGGCCTGGCGCCAGTGGGACCTGCGCTTCGGGCTGCCGCGGCTGGAGGCCTCGCAGCAGGAACAGTGGACGCCGCAGCAGCTGGGGCTGGACCGGCTTGCGGCCTACAGCGTGAAGAAGGGCTGCTACCCGGGTCAGGAAATCGTGGCGCGCACCCATTTCCTGGGCAAGGCCAAGCGCTCGCTGGCCCTGCTGCATGGCGACCTCGCCAGCACGCCCGGCGACGCGGTGACCCAGGCGGGCGCGGCCATCGGCACCGTCGCCAGCAGCGCCGGCACGCTGGCACTGGCGGTGCTGCCGCTGGACCTGCCGGCGGGCGGCCTAGAAGTGGCGGGCGCGGCGGTCGAGCGCCTGGAGCTGCTCGACGGCCTGGCGCGCTGATCAGGCCGCCTGCGCCGCGTCCAGGCGCAGGCCGCTGTCCACGTCGAAGAAATGCAGCGCCGCCGGAACGACGGCCACGTCGATCCGCGCGCCCGCGGCGGGCAGCACCTGCGGCGGTACCCGCATCACCAGCGGCCGGCCGGCATGGCGCAGGTTGACGAACATTTCGTTGCCGACCGGCTCGATGCCGTCGATCAGCGCCGGGAAAGCCGCGTCGCCGCCGCCCGGCTGCAGGTGCTCCGGGCGCACGCCGACCACCACTTCGCGTCCGGACCAGGCAGCCGGCACCGGTGCGTGACCGAGTGGAATGCGACCGTCCTGGCCCATGTCCAGCGCCACGTCCCCGCCCGCCAGCGCCTGCAACCGCCCCTTGAGCGTGTTCATGGCCGGGCTGCCGAGGAAGCCGGCGACGAACAGGTTGGCCGGGCGCTGGTACAGCGCCATCGGCGTGTCGATCTGCTGGACCATGCCGTCGTTGAGCACCACGATGCGCTGGCCCAGGGTCATCGCCTCGACCTGGTCGTGGGTGACGTAGATCATCGTGGTGCCGAGCTTGCGGTGCAGCTGCGCGATCTCGGTGCGCACCGAGTGGCGCAGCTTGGCATCGAGATTGGACAACGGCTCGTCCAGCAGGAACACCGCCGGCTCGCGCACCAGCGCCCGCCCCAACGCCACGCGCTGGCGCTGCCCGCCGGACATCGCCCGCGGCAGCTTGTCCAGCATTCCGCCCAGGCCCAGCATGTCGGCCGCACCCTGCACCCGGCGCGCGATCTCGGCCTTGTCGTGCCCGCGCAGCTTCAGCGCGAAGGCGAGGTTCTCGGCCACGGTCATGTGCGGGTACAACGCGTAGTTCTGGAACACCATGGCGATGTCGCGGTCCTTGGGCGCGACGTCGTTGACCACGCGCCCGCCGATGGACAGCGTGCCGGCGCTGATCTCTTCCAGCCCCGCGACCATCCGCAACAAGGTCGACTTGCCGCAGCCCGACGGCCCCACCAGCACCATCAGCTCGCCGTCGGCGATGTCGAAACTGGCCCCATGCACGGCGACCTGGCCGTTGTCGTAGACCTTGCGCACTCCGTCGAACCGCACGTCCGCCATCGCCTGCCTCATTCAGTCCGGCCGCGCCCACGGCGACCGGCGAAGTGGATGGCGACGCGCGTCGCCAATGCGGTCGGGACGACCGCGTTCGAATACGAATACAGGGGAAACATTCTGCCACGCAAGCGTTCTCCCATGGCACCATCCATGGTTCGCGGCGGCGCTGGCGGACGCCCGCACCGGCCGGTTTCGACACCCGCGGACCGCTCCCCCTCCCAGCGCGCTCGCCGCACCCACCCGGACACGGCGCAGGGGCGGCCGACGGCTGCGGGACCCCCACTGGAACAGCAACCAGAACATAGCGAAGGGCGATTGACAACGATGTCACCAGAACACGAAACTCGAGCCATGCACGACACCCTCCTCCTGTTCGGTGCCACAGGCGACCTGGCCCAGCGCTATCTGTTCCCTTCCCTGCTGCGGCTGCTCGGCGATGGCCTGCTCCCCGAGGATTTCCGGGTGCGCGCGATGGCGCTCTCGCCGCACGACACCGACAAGTTCCGCGACATCCTACGGCCACGCCTGGAACAGGCCCTGCCGCAGGCCAGCCAGGACGACATCAACAACCTGCTGCGGCGCATCGACTACCGCTCGGTCGACCTGCGCGACCCCGGCTCGATCGCCGACGCGGTGCGCGAGTTCAACGACCGCCACTGCGTCAGCTACCTGTCGATCCCGCCCGGGCTGTACATCTCCACCTGCGAGGGCCTGGCCCTGGGCGGCGCGCTGTCCGCGCCGCACCGGCTGATGCTGGAGAAGCCGATCGGCTCGGACAGCGACAGCGCCGAGCAGATCCTGCGGTCGATCGGCGCGCTGATCGACGAGGACCGGGTGTTCCGCATCGACCATTACCTGGGCAAGGCCGCGGTGCAGAACCTGATGGCGCTGCGCTTCGGCAACACCCTGCTGGAAGCGGTGTGGAACCGCAATTACATCGAATCGGTGCACATCATGGTGGCCGAGAGCGACGGCGTCGACGGCCGCGACTCGTACTACTCGCGCTCCGGCGCGATGCGCGACATGGTGCAGAGCCACATCCTGCAGCTGCTGTGCCTGGTGGCGATGGAGCCGCCGGCCTCGCTGGAAGCGGACCGGATCCGCGACGAGAAGGTCAAGGTGCTGCGCGCACTGCGCCCGCTCGACGCGCGCCATGCGGCCAAGGACAGCGTGCGCGGCCGCTACACCGCCGGCACCATCAATGGTCAGCCGGCACAGGCCTATCAGCCGCCGGAAGGCAGCGAGGCCGAGACCTTCGTCGGCGTCACCGCGCATATCGACAACTGGCGCTGGGCCGGGGTGCCGTTCCACCTGGTCACCGGCAAGCGACTGCCCGAGCGCACCACCCGCATCGAGGTCAACCTCAAGCCGGTCACCCACTGGCTGTTCGAACGCCCCGACCGCCGCCATGCCCAGCCCAACCGGCTGACCTTCCAGCTGCAGCCGCAGGAGAACATCCAGCTGGGGCTGATGAGTTCGCTGGCGGGCCCGGAATGGGGCGCGCTGGAACTGCAGCCGCTGGAGCTGGAACTGTCGGTACCCACCGGCCTGCATCGCCGCATCGCCTACGAGCGCCTGTTCCTGGATGCCTTCAACGGCAACCACGCGCTGTTCGTGCGCGATGACGAAGTGCGCGCGGCGTGGGCCTGGATCGACAGCGTCGCCGACGCCTGGAAGGCCGCCGACCTGCCGATGGAACCGTATCCGGCCGGCAGCTGGGGCCCGGCGCAGGCGCACCTGTTCCTGCCCGCGGCGATCGTCGCCGACAACCGCGCGGACGACGCGCTGTGAGCGGCCCGGCCGGACACGTGCTGGTCGCCGACATCGGCGGCACCAACGCGCGCTTCGCGCTGGCCGACACCTCCACCGCCGCCCCGCTGGACCCGGGCAGCATCGGCGAATACCCGGTGGCGCGTTTCGCGTCGCTGGCCGATGCCGCTGCCTGCTACCTGCGCGAGCGCGGTGCCCGGGCCCACAGCGGGGTGTTCGCCGTGGCCGGGCGGGTGGACGGCGACGAGGCGCGCATCACCAACCATCCATGGGTGATCTCGCGCTCGCGCACCGCCACGCAACTGGGCCTGTCGCGGCTGCACCTGATCAACGACTTCGTCGCCCAGGCGATGTCGGTGGCGCTGCTGCAACCGGCCGACGTGGTCCAGACCGGCGGTGCCCCCTGGCAGCCGGCCGCGCCGTCGCAGCCACGCAACTACTGCGTGATCGGCCCCGGCACCGGCCTGGGGGTGGGCGGGCTGGTGGTCCGTGATGGCCGCTATTACCCGCTGGCGACCGAGGGCGGCCATGCCAGTTTCGCGCCGACCACCCCGAGCAGATCCGCATCCTGCAGATCCTGGGCCAGCAGTTCGGGCGCGTCTCCAACGAGCGGTTGATCTGCGGCCCGGGCCTGGTCAACCTGCACCGCGCGCTGAGCGAGATCGCCGGCCAGGACCCGGGCCAGCCGCAGCCGGCGCAGGTCAGCGAGCGCGCCGCCGCCGGCGACCCGGTCGCCATGCGCGCGATCGAGGTGTTCATGGACATCTTCGGCGCGGTCGCCGGCGACGCGGTACTGGTCCAGGGCGCCTGGGACGGCGTGTTCCTCACCGGCGGCCTGGTGCCGCGGCTGCTCGAGTCCCTGCGCCATTCCGGCTTCCGCAGCCATTTCGAGAACAAGGGGCGTTTCAGCGCGACCCTGTCGCAGGTACCGTCGCTGGCCATCGTCCACCCCTGCCCGGGCCTGCTCGGCGCGGCCGCGTACGCGCTGGACCTGGAGCAGGCCCCATCCGGAGCACCCGCATGAGCGCACTCGCCGAACGCCTGACCCTGGTCCGCCACTCCGACGAGGAGGCCTGGACCGAAAACGTCGCCCGCGAGATGGCGACGATCCTCGGCCATGAGATCGGCCAGCGCGGCCGCGCGCGCATGCTGCTGTCCGGCGGCACCACGCCGGCCCCGGTCTACGAACTGCTGGCCGAGCAGCCGCTGGAATGGGCACGGGTGGAAGTGGGCCTGGCGGACGAGCGCTGGCTGTCGCCGCAGGACCGCGACAGCAACGCCTGGCTGGTGCGCCACAGCTTCCTCAACTTCGCCGAGGGCGCGCATTTCGACCCCCTGGTGCGGGTGGGCAAATCGCTGGCCGAATGCGTCCATGACGCCAACCTGCAGGCCGAGTACTCGCAGCCGGCCTGCCTGGTCGTGCTGGGCATGGGCAACGATGGCCACACCGCCTCGCTGTTCCCGGGCTCGCGCGACCTCGAACGCGCCCTGCAGGGCAGCAAGCCGTATGCGGCGCTGGACGCCAGCGGTTGCCCGGTCGCCCGCGACTGGCACCTGCGCATCACCCTGACCCCGCGCGGGCTGGCGTCCGTCGGCAACCGCCTGCTGTTGCTGCGCGGCAAGCAGAAGCTCGAGGTACTGGAGGCGGCGCTCGCCTCGGGAGACGTGCATCGCTATCCGGTGCTGGCCGCCATCGACGCGCCCGGCCCGAAGCTGCGCGTGCACTGGTGCGGGTGAAGGCGAACCGGGAAAGAACCGGCGGGCGTGCGGGATCACGCGCCCTGCCGCGTGCCGGGGCGATGATCCGGCATGGGCCGCGCCCACCACTTTCCGCCTTCCGCAGCCTCCTTCCTCCCGCCTCCCCCTCCCCCTTTCCCTGCGTGTAAAAGCCATGAGCCTGCATCCGAAAATCCACGCCATCACCGAACGCATCCGCCAGCGCAGCGCGCCGTCGCGCGCGGCGTACCTGGCGGGCATCGAGGCCGCGCTGCGCTCGGGCCCGTTCCGCTCGCGCCTGAGCTGCGGCAACCTCGCCCATGCCTTCGCCGCCTGCGGCCCGACCGACAAGGGCCGGCTGCGCGGCGACGTGACCCCCAACCTGGGCATCATCACCGCCTACAACGACATGCTGTCGGCGCACCAGCCGTTCGAGCACTACCCGCAGCTGATCCGCGACGCCGCGCGCGAACTCGGCGCCACCGCGCAGGTCGCCGGCGGCGTACCGGCGATGTGCGACGGCGTCACCCAGGGCCGCGGCGGCATGGAACTGTCGCTGTTCTCGCGCGACGTCATCGCCCAGGCCACCGCCGTCGGCCTGAGCCACGACATGTTCGACACCACCGTGCACCTGGGCGTGTGCGACAAGATCGTCCCGGGCCTGCTGATCGGCGCGCTGGCGTTCGGCCACCTGCCGGCGGTGTTCGTGCCGGCCGGGCCGATGACGCCGGGCATCCCCAACAAGAAGAAGGCCGAAGTGCGCGAGCGCTATGCCGCCGGCGAAGCGACCCGCGAGGAACTGCTGCAGGCCGAGGCCGACTCCTATCACGCGCCGGGCACCTGCACGTTCTACGGCACCGCCAATTCCAACCAGGTGCTGCTCGAGGCGATGGGCGTGCAGTTGCCGGGCGCCTCGTTCGTCAACCCGGAACTGCCGCTGCGCGATGCGCTGACCCGTGCCGCCACCGCCCGCGCGCTGGAGATCTGCGCGCTCGGCAGCGATTTCCGGCCGCTGGGGCGGCTGATCGACGAGCGCGCCATCGTCAACGCCATCGTCGCGCTGATGGCCACCGGCGGCTCCACCAACCACACCATCCACTGGATCGCGGTGGCGCGCGCGGCCGGCATCGTGCTGACCTGGGACGACATGGACCAGCTGTCGCAGATCGTGCCGCTGCTGGCGCGCGTCTACCCCAATGGCGAGGCCGACGTGAACCGCTTCGCCGCGGCCGGCGGGCCGGCCTTCGTGTTCCGCGAACTGATGGACGCCGGGCTGATGCATGACGACCTGCCGACCATCGCCGAAGGCGGCATGCGCGCCTATGCGCAGGAACCGCGGCTGATCGACGGCAAGGTCGTCTACGCGCCGGCCGTCGCGCACAGCGCCGATACCGAGGTGGTACGCGCGGCCGCCGCGCCGTTCGAGGCCCAGGGCGGGCTGCGCCTGCTGCGCGGCAACATCGGCCGTTCGCTGATCAAGCTGTCGGCGGTGAAGCCGCAGTACCGCACGATCGAGGCGCCGGCGGTGGTGGTGGACGCGCCGCAGGCACTGAACAAGCTGCATGCCGCCGGCGCCCTGCCGCAGGATTTCGTGGCCGTGGTGCGCTACCAGGGACCGCGCGCCAACGGCATGCCGGAGCTGCATTCGCTGGCGCCGCTGCTGGGGCTGCTGCAGAACCAGGGCCGGCGCGTGGCGCTGGTCACCGACGGGCGCCTGTCCGGCGCCTCGGGCAAGATTCCCGCCGCCATCCACGTCACCCCGAAGCCGCCCGCGGCGGCCCGATCGCGCGCATCCGCGAAGGCGACATCATCCGCCTGGATGGCGAGGCCGGCATCCTGGAAGTACGGGTGGACCCTGCCGAATGGGCGGCGCGCCCGCTTGCCGCCAACACCGCACCGGCCGGCCACGACCTTGGCCGCAACCTGTTCGCGATGAACCGCAGCGTGGTCGGCCCGGCCGACCAGGGCGCCGTTTCCATTTCCTGCGGCCCGGCACGCGCCGACGGCAGCGTGTGGGAGTACGACGCCGAGTACGAACTGGGCCACGATGCCGCCGCGGCTGCCGCCCCGCACGAAGCCAAGGACGCCTGACCCCCACGGGACGCGCCGCGTCCCGCCCCACCGGAACCCGCCATGACCATCGCCCAGCACCAGGACCGCGCCGAACACCTGCTCACCGCCGCCGGCATCCTGCCCGTCGTCACCGTCCACACCCTCGACCAGGCGCGCGCGGTCAGCGCCGCACTGCTCGAAGGCGGCCTGCCCGCCATCGAGCTGACCCTGCGCACGCCGGTGGCGATGGACGCGCTGTCCATGCTCAAGCGCGAGTTGCCCGACGTGGTGGTCGGCGCCGGCACCGTGCTGACCGTCGAGCAGATGCGCCAGGCCATCGACGTCGGCGCCGACTTCCTGGTGACCCCGGGCACGCCGGCGCACATGGCCGACGCGCTGGCCAGGGCGCCGCTGCCGGTGGTCCCGGGCGCGGCCTCGCCCACCGAACTGCTGGCCCTGCTGGCGCGCGGCTTCCGCGTCTGCAAGCTGTTCCCGGCCACCGCCGTGGGCGGGCTGGCGATGATCAAGGGCGTGGCCGGGCCGATGCCCGAGCTGAAGCTGTGCCCCACCGGCGGCATCACCGAGGCCACCGCGGCCGACTACCTCGGCCAGAAGAACGTGGTCTGCATCGGCGGCTCGTGGATGGTGCAGGACGCCTGGATCCGCAGCGGGCAGTGGGACGCGGTGAGGAAATCGGCCGCGGCCGCCGCCGCCATCGTGCGCGCGGTCCGCGCCGGCTGAGCGCACGCCGCGGCGCCGGCCGACGCATGGCACCCGCGCGCTTCGTTGCGATGGGGCCTGCCTGCAAGACGCCGCGCACATCCGTCCGGCCTTGGCGCGGGCAACACAGGGTTGCGGTCATGATGGCGCACGACCTTTCCCCGGAGCCGAGTGATCGATGGACGAAACCACCCCGCGCATGCGCAACCTCTTCCTCCAGCTCGGCCTGGACGCCGACGAACAGGCCATCGCCGGGTTCATCCGCAACCACCAACTGCCGCTGGAAACCGGCATCGGCGAGGCGCCCTTCTGGAACGCGGGGCAGCGCCAGTTCCTGCGCGAGAAGCTTGCCAGCGACGATGCCTGGGCGATCGTCGTCGACCAATTGAACGAGGCGCTGCACGAGGACGCGAGCCGCGCCCGCAACCCCGGCTGAGCGACGGCGCGGCGGCCTCAGCGCCGGCCACGCTCGCTGCGCCGCAGGTCGGCGGGGATCTCGATCTCGACTTTCGCCGGCAACGTGGTGATCCGCAGTTCGCTCCCCGACCACGCCGCCGGTTCGCCGTTGATCCGGGCCGCGCCCGGCTCGCCCGCGTAGGGCCACGGCAGCACCAGCCCGCCGCCGGGCAGGCGCAGGCCGTCGGCGACCTTCAGGGTCAGCTGCCGCTCGTCGCGCACCAGCGAATAACGCAGCGGGCCATGCGCGGTGCGCAGGCCCTCGATGGCGACGCCCTTGCCCGCCAGCCAGGGCGCCGGCACGCCGACGGCCAGCACGATGGCGTCGTCGATCTCGCGTTCGTACGCGAACATGTCCAGCGCCGAACGCACGAAATCCGATGCGACCCAGGCATGCGGCAAGTCGCCGACGAAGAACGGCGTGCGCGGCGTCGAGGACACCACCTCGGCCCACTGGTTCCAGGCCGGCGGCGCGCGGTCGCGGAAGAAGAACTCGCTGGCCTCCCAGGCCCGCTCGCGCCAGCCCAGGCGCACGAACGCGCCGACGTTGCGCCATTCGTACGGGGTGTAGTCCTTCCACGGGCGCTTGCCGTCGCGGCGCTCGACGAACTGCTGCCAGTAGCGCTCGAACGTGTTGTCCAGCGCCGGTTGCGGCAGCCGGCCCTGCTCGCCGCCCGGGGCCAGCGCGATGGTGGTCGAGGTGGCGTCGAAATCGCCCAGCTCCACCGAGCCCGGCAGGTAGTCGATGCGGTGCGCGGCCATGCTCGCGCGCAGCGAGGCGTCCAGGTCCTGGCGGAACTGGTCGCGCGAAGCGGCCATCGCCTCGGCCTCGGTGGCCAGGCCAAGCGCCATGGCCATGTCGGCCGCATCCTTGTACCCGCGCAGCGCCCAGAAATCGTCCCAGTACGAATGCACCGGCTTGGCCGAATAGCCCTCGTGGCTGATCGAGGCCGGCATCATCCCGTAGAACCCCGGGTGGCGCGCGCGGTTGTCCTCGCTGCGCTCGCTCAGCCGCAGGTCTTCCATGTAGCCCCACGCGGCCAGCACGTGCGGCCACATGCGCTGCAGGAACTGCATGTCGCCGGTGTGGCGCCAGTACCCGGCGATGGCATGGATCAGCTCGCCGTGGCTGTCGTTCTCCGGCACCGGGTCGCTGCCGCGGGCGTCCACGCAGCACGGCACCATGCCGCTGTCGAACTGGTACGGCGCATACCATTCCAGGTATTGCCGCACCGCGTCCTCGCGACCCAGCCGCAGCAGCCCTTCGGAAATCATCGCGCCGTCGCGGATCCAGCTGCGCGCATACGAACGCGTGCCCGGCTGCAGGCTCGGCCCGACCCGCGAGATCAGCATGTGCGCCAGCGCGGTGCGCAGGGTGTCGGCCAGCGGCTGGCCGGCCTCGGGCAACTGCAGCCGCACCTGGTCCAGCGTCTGCCTCCACATTCCCGCAACCTGCTGCTGCGCCTTGTCCGCATCGAAACGGCCGGGCATCGACCAGGCGCCGGTCTGCGGCAGCACCAGCGCGACCTCGCGGCTCTGCCCCGGTTCCAGCTTCCAGGTGTAGAGCATCGCGCCGGACGCCAGCCCGGTCGGGTCGCTGACTTCGCGCGTGCCCGGCAGGGTGCGGTCGGCCAGGTGGGTGACGTCGAGCTTGCTGTCGAACGCACTGGCGAAACCGGCATCGGGCGGTGTCATCGCGAACACCCGCGGCTGGCCGTTGACCGCCACCTGCGCGCCCTGGATCGCCAGGCGCTCGATCCGGCTCACGCCACCGACGGTATTGAGGAACTGGCTGGGCGGGTTGACCTGGAACGGCCGTACCGCGAGCGCCAGCCGGTACTCGTGCGCCACCTTGTCCGGGTTGTGCAGGCGGTAGCGCGCCACCAGCTGCGCCTGCCCGGGCCGGCCCTGGACGAAGCCGGTCACCTGCAGGCCGAACCGGTCGTGCTTCCATTCCACCGAGGGAATCGGCAGGTAGCCATCCTGCAGGCGCTGGCTGGCGCTGACGTCGGCCCAGCCCAGCACCTTGC
Source organism: Stenotrophomonas acidaminiphila (assembly GCA_002951995.1). Classification (NCBI taxonomy): domain Bacteria; kingdom Pseudomonadati; phylum Pseudomonadota; class Gammaproteobacteria; order Lysobacterales; family Lysobacteraceae; genus Stenotrophomonas; species Stenotrophomonas acidaminiphila. The sequence continues at coordinate 1,635,373 of CP019797.1, read as the reverse complement.
CGTCGAGCACCACGAACGGCTCGATGCTGAAACCGGCGCGCACCGCCTCCAGGGTGCCGTCCTCGCCCATCAACGCCTGCTCGCTGCCGCCGTCCAGGCCCAGCAGGGTCCAGTACGGCTGTTCGCCGGAAAAGCCGCGCGGCAGCGACCCGCGCGGCAGGTCGCGCGCGACCGAGCGGACGAAGTCATTGGGCGTGGCGGCGAACGCCAGCGGCTTCAGGCTGATGTCGCGGATGCCGTAGCGCCAGCTGGGGCCGTCGATGAGGTCGAAACGCAGGTAGCGTGCCTCGGTCTCGGGCAACGCCAGCCAGTCGCGGTCGCCACCGCCGGCGCTCACCTCGCGCAGCCTGCGCCAGTCGCGCCCGTCGACCGAGGCCTGCACCACGTAGCGCGACGCCTCCAGCCCCGGCACCCATTGGATCACCGCGCCGCCGAACTCGCGCACCTTGCCCAGGTCCAGGCTGACGGTCTGCTGCTTGACCCCGCCGCTGATCCATACCGTGTCCGGCCGGCCGTCGGCGATGCGCTGCTGCAGCGCGGTCGCGGTATCGGCGATGACGCTGGCGGTCAGCGCCGAGCCGTCCTCCTTGGGCAGCGGCTGCAGCGTGAGCTGGTCGAAGCACACCGTGCCCTTGCCGCCCACCTTGCTGTAAATAGTGAACTCCACCGCGGCGCTGCGCCGCAGGACCGGGTCCTGGCCCGGCCCCCAGGCCTTGTCGATGTGGCGCTTGCGGTAGCTCACCCGGGTCCAGTCCTTGGGGAAGCGGTAGCCGCTGCGGTTGACCCACCACACGTTGTCGCCGCTGGCGTCGATCAGCTTGAACTGCAGGTCGTTGGCCGGCGAGTCGCCACGCAGGCCGAAGCTCACCTGGTAGTTGTCCGGCCAGGTGACATCCAGCCGGCGACGGATGCCGGCGTAGCCGGAGACCTCGTGGAAATCGTAGTCCAGGCACAGCGCGCGGCCGCCATTGCCGTTCACCGGCCGCAGCGAACCGCTGACCTGCGGCGAGGTGATCAGCTGCCAGGCACCGATATCGTCGAACTTCGCCAGCACCCGGCTGCCGCCCTCGGCCGCGCCGCCGTTGCCGGCCAGGGTCACGGTGCAGAACAGCAGGAGGGCAAGGAACCTTCTCATCCTCATCACGGTGGATCTCGGTACGGGGGCGGCGGCCATGGTGTGATTTTCCCAGAACTGGAAGCGGGTGCAGACCCTGCTGCGGCGTCGGGCCGTCCGTCCCGGCGGGACGCCGCCGGTGCCGGAACGCCCCGCGCGGCCGGGGCACGGCCCGGCATCCGCCGACGCGCCGGACACGCCGTGGCAGGCGCGCCCGCTCACCCCTTCACGCTGCCCAGCAGCAGCCCCTGGATGTAGTAGCGCTGCAGCAGCAGGAACAGCGCCAGCACCGGCACCACGGTGACCACCGCGCCGGCCATCATCATTTCCACGTCCATGATGTGCTCGCGCGAAAGCGAGGCCAACGCCACCGGCAGGGTGTAGTGCTCCTGGTCGGTGAGCACGATCAACGGCCACATGAAGTCGTTCCATGCACCCATGAACGTGAAGATCGCCAGCGTCACCAGCACCGGCTTGAGCATGGGCAGCACGATCTGGAAGAAGATGCGGGCCTCGCTGGCGCCGTCGATGCGCGCCGCCTCCAGCAGCTCGTCGGGGATCGAGCGTGCGTACTGCCGCACCAGGAAGATGCCGAACACGCTGGCCAGCGCCGGCACCACCACCCCGCCCCAGGTATTGACCAGCCCCAGCTGCTTCATCAGCAGGAACAGCGGCAGCATCGCCACCTGCGCCGGGATCACCAGCGCCGCCAGCAGCGCCTGGAACACCCGCTCGCGGCCGGCAAAGCGCAGCTTGGCGAAGGCATAACCCGCCAGGGTGTTGAACAGCAGCGAGCCCACGGTGATGCCCGCCGACATGCCCAGGCTGTTGAGAAAGTTGCCGGCCATGCCGGTGCGCGCGAACAGCTGCCGGTAGTTGTCGATGGTGGCCTGCGCCGGCAGCAGCGGCGGCGGGAACTGCGAGGCCTGCCCGCTGGGCATGAACGACACCGACACCATCCACGCCAGCGGCGCCAGGCTGACGAAGGCCAGCAGCAGCAGGGCCGCATTGACCCACGCGCCCCAGGCACGCGATTGGCCGATTTCGCGACTCATACCAGCTCCCTGCGCCTGCCGTAGCGCAACATCAGCGTGGTCACGCCCAGGATGATCAGGAACAGCAGGAACGCCACCGCCGAAGCACGCCCCAGGTTCCACCACTTGAAGCCTTCCTCGAACATGTAATACAGCACGCTCACCGTGCTCTGCAGCGGATCGCCGCGGGTCATCACGTAGGGCTCGGCGAACAGCTGGAAATAGCCCGAGACGGTGATCACCCCGACCACCAGCAGCACCGGCCCGAGCATGGGCAGGGTGATGTGCAGGAACTGCTTCCAGCGCGAGGCGCCGTCGATCCGCGCGGCCTCGTACAGGTCGCGCGGGATGGCCTGCAGGCCGGCCAGGAAGATCACCATGTTGTAGCCGAAGTTCTTCCACACCGCGAACAGGATGATGGTCGGCATCGCCCAGTGCGGATCGCCGAGCCAGTCCACCGGGTTGACGCCGACCTGCCCCAGCGCCCAGTTCACCAACCCGTAGCGGGTGTGGAACAGGTAGCGCCAGATCACCGCCACCGCCACCAGGGTGGTCACCACCGGCGCGAACAGCGCGGTGCGGAACAGCGCCTTGAAGCGCGCCACCGGCGCATTGAGCAGCATCGCCACGCCCAGCGACAGGGCGATCGACAACGGCACGCCGAGCACCACGAAATACGCGGTGTTGCCCAGCGACTTCCAGAACATCGGCGTGCGCAGCAGGTCCAGGTAGTTGTGCAGGCCGACGAAGCGCAGGTTGTGCGGGTCGGCCAGCGCGTACAGGTCGAAATCGGTCAGGCTCAGCGCCAGCGCCGACAGCACCGGCAGCCCGAAGAACACGCCGATCACGATCAGCGCCGGCGCGGCGAACACCCAGCCGGCGAGCGTGCCCCGCTTCATCGCGCGGCCTCCTGCGTCGCCTGCTGCTGGATGATCCAGCGGCGCTTGGCGAGGATCTCGTCCACCCGCGCATCCAGCCGCCTGACCGCGGCGTCCTGGTCCAACCCGCCGCGTACCACCTGCTCGCTGACGATGCGCATTTCCTGGGCGATGCGCTCCCACTCCAGCACCTTGGGCGTGGGCCTGACCCGCTCCAGCTGCTGGCCGAACGCGGCCGCCAGCGGGTCCTCGTGCAGCGATGCCTGCCGCCACACGCTGCGCCGCGGCGGCAGGTCGCCGATGAGGGCGTGGAACCGCTGCTGCACCGCCGGTCGCGACAGGAACTCGATCAGTTTCCATGCGGCCTGCTTGTGCGGCGACGACTGCATCACCACCAGGCTGGTGCCACCGGCGATGCCGCCGCCCGGGCTGTGCGGACCCGGCAGCGGCGCGGTGCCCCACTCGCCCTCCAGCGAGGCCGGCTGGCGTTGCCGGAACTCGCGGATGTTCCAGGGCCCGGACAGGTAGAACACGGTGAAGCCGCGGAAGAACTCGTCCCACACATTGGAGATCTGGGTCTCGGACATCTTCGGCGCCCAGCCCTGCTCGAACATGTTGGCGTAGAAGCCCAGCGCGCGGCGGAACCCGGGACTGGCGAAATTGCCGCGGGTGTCGTGGTCGCGCAGCAGCGGATCGTCCTGCTGCAGCGCCAGCGACAGCTGCGGCTCGAACTCGTTGAGCGGCATCAGCACCGGGTAGCGGTCGGGCCCGAGCGCCTGCTTCAGCGCCTGGTTCATGCGCTCCCACTCGGCCCAGTCGCGCGGCGGGTGGTCATAGCCGGCCTTGCGCAGCAGGTCCTTGCGGTAGAACAGCAGCCGCGTATCCACGTACCAGGGGATGCCGACCAGCCGGCCCTCGACCACGTTGGTGTCCCAGATCCCCGGGAAATAGTCCGCCGGCACGACCTCGCGCGAAGCGTCCACGTAGGGCTGCAGCGGGGTCAGCGCACCGAGGGTGGCGAACTCGGGTATCCAGGTATTGCCGAGCTGGCAGATGTCCGGCAGGCCATCGGCGGCGTAGGCGGTCAGCAGCTTTTCGTGCGCCGCGGTCCAGGGGATGTTCTGCACCTCGACGCGGATGCCGGGGTTTTCGGCCTCGAACTCGCGGACCAGCTCGCCGACCACTTCGGCTTCGCGCCCCATCGCCCAGAAGCGCAGGGTGATGCCCTGCTGCGGCCGCGCGCAGGCGGCCAGCAGGACCAGGCACAACAGCACGGGCAGGCGCAGCGTCACCGGCCCGACCTATTGCGGCCGGGGTGCGGGCTTGCCCGCCGCCTTCTGTTCCTGCGCGGCTGCGGCGCGCGACTCGGCAATGCCCACCGCGCGCGCGGCGGCGGCCTTGTCGTCCTTCTGCAGCGGCTGCCACTCCTCCCCTTCCGGCAGCAGCCAGCCACCGGCAAAGCCGGCGCGCTCCAGGCCCTTGCGGATATAGGGGTTCTTCTTCATCACGTTCCAGACGAACTCGTCGCGGTAGTTGGCGATGCCCGCCAGGATCGGCCCCTGGTCGATGGCGATGTAATCACTGGCCACCCAGCCACGGTCCGGAATCAGGCGCCCGGTCTTGAGCGGGATGTCGTAGTCGAAACTGGGGTTGAACGAGTCCAGGAAGCCGTAGCTGGAGTACAGGTAGTCACCGTAGCGCCGGTGCATTTCCTGGGTGGCGGGAATCACCACCTCCGGCGCGAACGGCAGCGAGGAGATCGCCGCCGACGGCACGATGGTGCCGTCGTCGAAATTCTCGCGCAGGCCGGCGCCGCGCGCGGAGTAATGGCGGAACTGGCGCTGTTCGCCCTTGTATTCCTGGGTGGTGTTCTGCGGCCCGTCGCCGGCGGTCAGCCCCCACACGTTCTCGCCATAGTCCTTCCACTGCATCGGGTTGGCGATGGCGTACTCGCGCTGGGCCAGCGTGGCGCGGCGGCTGTTGAGGAAGTAGTCGATGCCGCGCTCGCGCATGTAGGCGTCCTGGATGTCGCGGAAGTCGATCCAGACGTGGCTGTACTGGTGGCCGAACAGCGGCCCGAACGACAGGTACTCCTGCCCCTGGAACACGCCCCAGTCGTTGTCGTAGGTGCGCGTCCACACGGTCCACGCATCGGGCTCGACCGGATGCGTCGGCGAGCCCAGCGCCAGCACGTAGAGCATCATCGCCTCGTTGTAGCCCATCCAGTCGTGCTGGATGAAACCGCTCTCGGGGAACCAGCCCATCGACACCAGCGGCTTGTTGCGCTGCAGCCACTGCCAGTCCACGCGGCGGTAGAGCGTATCGGCGATCCTGCGGATCTCCTTCTCGCGCGCGTCATCGCCATCGTAGTAGGACTGCGCGAACAGCACGCCCATCAACAGCAGCGCGGTATCCACGCTGGACAGCTCCACCCAGCTGTCGTAGCGGCGGCCGTCGTGCATGTCCAGGAAGTGGTAATAAAAGCCCTTGTAGCCGGCCTTGCCGGTGCGCTGCGGGCCGGTGGGCACGTCGCGCAGGAAGCGCAGCGTGGTCAGGGTGCGGTCCACCGCCTGGGTACGGCTGACCCAGCCCTTCTCGATGCCGATCGGATAGGCGGTCAGGGCGAAGCCGACCGAAGCGATGCTGGCGAACGGACGCGACGGATAGCGGTCCGGGGTGAGCCCGTTGCGCTCGTTGGTGGTGTCCCAGAAGAACTGGAAGGTGCGCCGTTCGATGTCGTCGAACAGCGGCGGAAGTTCGGGTTTCATCGGCCGCGGCGGCAGGTCCGCTTCGATCAGGATCACCTGGGGCACCACTTTCGGTGTCGGCTCGGGCGCCTTGCCGCACCCGGCCACCAGGCCCAGCGCGAGTCCGGCGGCGGTGCACAGCAACAGCTTGGTGGTACGCGGGATGCTCAAGACGCTTTCCGTTGGGGGAACCAGGGGGTGGGCCGTGGCCGGTGGCTGGCCCGGCCGCCATTGCCGGCGGCCGGGCACAGCGGCTTACCAGTCCAGACCGAAGGACAGCTTGAAGGTGCGGGTGGCGTACTGGTCCCAGCTGTTGATCACACCGGTGTTCCAGTTGATGCCGTACCCACCCCAGTTGGTCCAGTTGAACACGTTGATCACGTCGGCACGGACCTTGAGCTTCAGGTCGGTGCCGGTGTCCCAGGTCTTGGTCAGCGACATGTCGAACTGCTTGAAGCCATAGGTGCCGTCCGGCTCCCAGCTGCGGGGGCGCTCATAGCCGCTGGTGCCATCGATGTCCCAGCGCTTGACCTTGCTGGCCAGGGTCAGCTTGCCGGCCACGCTCATGCCCCAGGGCAGGTCGGTGAAGCCGCTGACCACCAGGCGGTGGCGCGGGGTCCAGGCGCCGTCGTACCAGCCGCCACCGGGGAAGTACCAGCCGTATACCGGATCTTTCTCGTGGATGTTCTGCTTGGCGTCGGTGAAGGTATAGGCGAAGTTGAGGTTCCACGGGCTCTCGGCCGTGTAAGGCTTGTCGGCACTGAGCAGCAACGCGTTGCTGCGTGACTGGAAACCGTTGGTGGCCAGGATCAGCCCGCCCAGCCCCGGCAGCCCGCCGCCGCTCCACGGACTACCCGATGCGTTGTAGTAGCTGCCATCGCCGCGGCGGTTGCCGCGCATGATCAGCAGGCCATCCTTGTAACGGATGTGCTGCAGGGTGGCCGAGGTATTCCAGTCATGGCCCATAACGGCGAACGTGTTGCGGATGCCCAGGCTGATCTGGTCCGAATACGGGGTCTTCAGGTCGTTGTCGAACATCCATACTTCGCGGCCGGCCTGGGACGAATTGGCCAGCGACATCAGGTACTCGCGATCGAGCAGCTGCGGGTTCCAGGCCAGGCAGTTGGATGCGGCCGGGTCGCAGGCATGGCCCGGCGAGTTGATCATGAACTCGCGGGTCGGGAACGTGGCCTTGGTCAGCTCCAGCTGCAGGTAATCGAACAGGTTGCGGTCGTAGGAGCGGCCGATGCCGCCGAACAGCACGTGGCGCTCGTCGCCGCTGAGGTCATACGAGAACCCGATGCGCGGCTGGATGGCGTTCTTGAACGCCTTGCGGTTGTTGCCGGTGCTGATGAAACGGTTGATGTCGATGCCGCCCAGCGCCAGCGTCTGCGCATAGGTCTGGCCCACCGCGGCGCCGGCCTGCGGATCCTGGGTATTGAGCGAGGCCAGCACGTCGGCGCTGGTCGCGTAGTCCAGGTAGGAGGGGGTTTTCTCATAGTCCCAGCGCAGGCCGAGGTTCAGGATCAGGCGATCGGTGACGTCCCAGTCATCCTGGATGTAGAGACCAAACTGCTTGTTCTTCGAGGTGACCGTACCGCCACTGGTGCCGATGGCCGGGCTGCCGAAGCGCACGAAGTACGGCACCATGCCGCCCTGATTGATGTCGTAGTAGAACTGCGGGTTGTACGGCTGCTGCTCGGTGGTCTCCAGATCCACCTGCTTGTACTTGATGCCGAATTTGACGGTATGGCCTTCCCAGCCGAAGAACGTGGTGTCGTTCTGCAACGACCAGCCCTTCTGCCCCTTGTTCTGCAGACCACCGTTACCGGCGCCGATGCGGAAGATCTGCCGGCCGTCGTTGGACGAGCCATCGGTGAGCACCATGCCGTTGCCGTAGTTGGCCGGCTCCATGCTCCAGAACGCCTTTTCGTAGGTCAGGTGGGCGTCGTTGAGCCAGTTGCTGTTGGAGAACTGCCAGTGCAGGTCGTAGCGGTCCTCGTTGACGCCGACGTCGGTGCCGTAGCTGCGCGCGCTCTGCCCGCCGACATTGCTGATGTCGCTTTCCTCGCGACGCTTGTAGCTCAGGTCAACCAGGTTCTCGTCGTTGATCGACCAGTCGAGTTTGCCGAAGTACAGGTCTTCCTTGAACGGCGTGCTGGCCGCGCCCAGCTGGTCGCGCCAGGCCTGCGGCAGGTCCGCGGCGGTGCGTCCCTCGCCCGGGGTCAGGTCCTGCGGGGCGTTGTATTCCTTGGCCTCGTAGGTGACGAAGAAGTGCGCCTTGTCCTTGACGATCGGGCCACCGAACGCCGCGCCATACTGCTTTTCGCCCGAACGGGTCTTGCCGGCGCCGTTCTTCTCGCTCTCCCGCGGCTCGCGCCAGTTCTGGTTGGTGTAATCCCAGAAGAACGAGCCGGAGAAATCGTTGGTGCCCGACCGGGTCGCCGCGGTCACCGCCGCCGAACTGATCTGGTCGTACTCGGCCTTGTAGTTGGAGGTGATGACCTTGTACTCGCCGATCGCCAGCTGCGGGAACGGGTTGCCGCGGCTGGAATCCTGGCCGGTCAGGCCGCCCTGGGTGACGTAGTTCTTCTGGCCGATGCCGTCGATGTAGACATTGACGTTGTTGGCGCTCTGCACGCCGCCGCGCAGCTTGGTGGAGCCGTTGGCCGGGTTCTGCTCGAAGCTCATGCCCGGCACGGTGTCGGCGAAGGCCAGGAAGTTGCGCGTGGTCTGGGGCAGGGCCTGGATCTGCTGGGGGTGATGTAGGTCGCGATCTCCGACGTCATCGTCTCCACCGGCGCCTGCGCCGTCACCTGCACCGCGTCCAGCGTGGTGGCGTTGCCGCCGGCCGTCTCGGCCACGCCGCCGACGCCGAGGTTGACGGTCGCCGTCTGTCCGACCTGCACGGTGATGTTCTGGCTGCTGGTCTTGCCGCCGGCGGCGACGTCCACCCGGTAGGTGCCCGGCGGCAGGCCGGCCAGCGAATAACTGCCGGTGGCGCTGCTCTGCACGCTGCGGCTCAGGCCGGTGGCCAGGTTGGTCGCGGTCACCTGCGCCTGCCCGGCCGGGGCCGAATCGGCCATCACCTGGCCACGGATGGTGGCACCGGTGCTCTGCGCGAACGCCGGCGCGGCGCCCAGCAGGAGGCAGCTGGCCAGCGCGCAGCTGAGCAGCCTGCGGGCGGGGTACGTGTTGCGGTTGGCGGAATGGTTCATGGGGCTCTCCGGGTGCGGCAGCGCGGCTGCCATTCGGTTCGTTTTGGTGACCTTGCCGGGGATTCCGGCACATGGGCGGTGGATCAGGGAAGCTCTCGTCGGGACGTCGAATCACGCACGATCAGGGTGGGTACGAGCGTCGTTCCAGCGCCCCCTTCCGACGCGTCGTCGCGCTCCATCAGGTGCAGCAGGTGCGATGTCGCCCGCCCCCCGAGGTCGGCGATGCTGACCTGCATCGTGGTCAAGGACGGGTGAACGAAACGTGCCAGCGGGATATCGTCGAACCCGGCCAGCGCGACCTGTTGCGGCACGCGGACGCCGGCCTGGCTGAAGGCGTACAGGCAACCCAGCGCCATCATGTCGTTCGCCGCGAACACCGCATCGGGCAGGTGCGCTTCGCGCAGCAGCGCCTTTCCGGCCGCGTACCCGGACGCCTCGTCGAAACCGCCGGCCAGCACGCGGCCTTCGGCGGGCGCGCCGGCCGCGGCCATCGCGTCCTGGAAGCCGCGCAGGCGCTCGCGGGCATCATGGTTGCCGTCGGGACCGGCGATGAAGGCGATGCGGCGGTGCCCGGCCTCCAGCAGATAGCGGGTCATGGCCAGGGCGCCGGCATGGTCGTCGATGCCGAAGGCCGGGTACTGGCCATCCGCCACCGGGGTGTTGATCAGGACGGTGGGCAGTGCCGGCGGCAGGTTGTCCATCAGGAAACCCGCGTCTGCCGCATAGGGCGACATGACCAGCAGGCCGTCGACGCGGCCGCGCATGGCCTGCAGCGCGACGCCCTGCTGTTCCTGGTCGCCGTGGTAGCTGGAGACCAGCAGGTGCCAGCGGTGCATGCGCGCGACCCCGTCGATGCCACGCATCAGTTCGGAAAAGAACTCGCCGTGCAGGTCGGGCAGCACCAGGCCGATGGTCTGCGTGCTGCGGCTGCTCAGGCTGCGCGCGGCGGCATGCGGGGCGTAGCGGAGCCGGCGGGCGACTTCCAGCACCTGCTTGCGCACCGGCTCGGCGACGTTCTCGTGACCGTTGAGGGCACGCGACACAGTGGCGACGGAGACCTTCGCCTCACGGGCAACATCCTTGATGGTGATCGCCGGCTTCGCCACCGCCATACCCTCCGCAGACAGGGGTCGCGGCGACTGTAAGCGTTTCCATGTCGATTTGTAAACAATTTGTTACAGGCGAGGCCGGCGCCGGGTACGCCCTGCCCTGTGCGGCCACGAGCGGAAGCGCGCAGGGCGCGCGGCCCGGTCCGCGGCCGGGATCAGGCGCCGGCCTCGGCCGGGGTCCGCGCCTGGATCGACAGCGCGTGGATATCGGTCTGCATCATGTCGCCAAGTGCCGCGTAAACCGCCCTATGGCGCGCCAGTGGCGCCTTTCCGGCGAATGCCGGGCTGACGATCAGCACATTGAAGTGACCGCGCCCGTCGCGCGCGCCGGCATGGCCGGCGTGGCGGTGGCTGTCGTCCTCCACTTCCAGCCGGCTGGGTGCGAAGGCGGCCTCCAGGGCGGCGCGGATCCGCTCGACCCGGGTCACGGCAACACCTTGCGGAACGGCCGCACGTCGACCCGCTGGTAGACACCGGCGGCCACGTAGGGGTCGGCGTCGGCCCAGGCGCGGGCCGCGTCCAGGTCGTCGAAGCTGGCGATCACCACGCTGCCGCTGAAACCGGCCGCGCCCGGGTCCTCGGCGTCGATCGCCGGACAGGGGCCGGCCAGCAGCAGCCGCCCCTGCGCCTGCAGTGCCTGCAGCCGCGCCAGGTGCGCCGCCCGCGCGGCCAGGCGCGCGCCCAGCACATCCTGCCCGTCGTAGCCTTCGATCACATACCACACGGCTCGCCGCTCCTTGTCCGCTGAATGATGGCCGGCAAGTCTAGCGCCTGGACGCTGGACACCGCCCGGCCGGGGCGATTACTCTTTACGCCATTGCACGCAGCCGGCCTGTAACGGCCCGGAGCGGCGGCAGGCAAGGCCACCGCCGTCCGACCGATCCGCGATTCCTTCCCGGACTGTGTAGACGACCTCCTCGCGATGACGTTGCCGCATGACAGCGCGGCATGTCGCGTTGTTGATGTGCACGCACGCCGGACAGGCGCGCATGGCTTTCAATCCAGAAGGCAGGACCCTGTCCCGGGCGGGAACCCGGAACGTAAAGGCTCGCAACACCCGATGTCGCCCTGATGACTTCAGAACTCGCGCACGCCGCGAACCCGCCAGCGCCGCCCACCATTCCGCAGCAGCAGGAAATGCCGCTGGCGGTGGTGCATGGGCAGCCGGTCCTGCAGATCCCGCAGGACCTGTACATCCCGCCGGATGCGCTGGAAGTCATCCTCGACGCCTTCGAGGGCCCGCTGGACCTGCTGCTGTACCTGATCCGCCGGCAGAACCTGGACATCCTGGACATCCCGGTCGCCGAGATCACCCGGCAGTACGTCGAGTACATCAACGTCATGCAGGAGCTGCGCTTCGAGCTGGCGGCCGAGTACCTGGTGATGGCCGCGATGCTGGCCGAGATCAAGTCGCGCATGCTGCTGCCGCGCCCGCCCAGCGACGAAGGCGAGGAAGCCGACCCGCGCGCCGAGCTGGTGCGCCGGCTGCAGGAGTACGAACGCTTCAAGCAGGCCGCCGAGGACATCGACGCCCTGCCCCGGCAGGACCGCGACACCACCCCGGCGCATGCCTTCGTGCCGGACCGGACCACGGTCAAGGTACCGCCGCCGGTGGACCTGAAGGAAATGCTGCTGGCGCTGCACGACGTGCTCAAGCGCGCCGAGCTGTTCAGCGGCCACGCGATCAAGCGCGAGGCACTGAGCGTGCGCCAGCGCATGGGCGATGTGCTGGAACAGCTCGAGGACGGCAGGTTCTACCGCTTCGAGACGCTGTTCACCGCCGAGGAAGGCAAGCTCGGCGTGCTGGTCACCTTCCTGGCGCTGCTGGAACTGGCCAAGGAACAGCTGCTGGACATCGTCCAGGAAGCGCCGCTGGCGCCGATCTACGTGAAATCGCTGGCCGCCGGCAACACCAACGCGCCGCTGCAGTTCTCCAGCGAATTCGACGATGGCGACTTCAACGACGCCGACTCCCCCAACGCCTGAGCCCGATTCCCGCCCCATGGATCAACCGCTGATCAACCGCATCGTCGAAGGCGCGCTGCTGGCCTCCAGCCAGCCGCTGACCCTGGCGCAGCTGCAGGAGCTGTTCCCCGAGGATCAGCCGGCGCCGCCGGGCAGCGTCGAACGCGCGCTGGAGCTGCTGCGCGAAGACTGCCAGGGGCGCGGGGTGGAGCTGGTCGAGGTCGCCTCCGGCTTCCGTTACCAGATCACCCGCGAGGTGCACGGCTGGGTCTCGCGGCTGTGGACCGAACGCAAGACCCGCTACACCCGCGCCACCCTGGAGACCCTGGCCCTGATCGCCTACCGCCAGCCGATCACCCGCGGCGAGATCGAGCAGGTGCGTGGCGTGGCGGTGAGCAGCAACATCATCCAGGGGCTGGAAGAGCGCGAATGGATCCGCGTGGTCGGCCACCGCGACGTGCCCGGCAAGCCGGCGCTGTTCGGCACCACCCGCGCGTTCCTGGACTACTTCGGCCTCAAGCGCCTGGACGAACTGCCGCCGCTGTCCGAACTGCGCGACATCGGCGAGCTGGAGCCGCAGCTGCCGCTGGGCGACGACGGCCAGCTGGCCGCGCCGCTCGCCGCCACGGCCAGCCCCGCAGCGGACGACGCTGCCGGGCGCGGCGACACCGACACCGCGGCAGCCCCTGACGACCGGGATGCCGCACCCGACACCGCCCCCACGGGCGAACCCGACGCCGCGCCGGGAGAGCGCGCGGCGGAAGTGGAAGACACCGGAAACAACGCCGTCGCGACGACGACCGTGGCTGTTGACGAAGCCGATCCCGAACCTGAGGCCGACGAAGAAAACGCCGGCCGGAGCCAAACAGAATGAGTGACACCCCCGCAAGCCGTCGTTGAACAAGCTCTCGCTCAAGCGCGAAGCCGCTGTCGAGCAGCCCCGGCTGGAAGAACGCCTGCACAAGGTCCTGGCCCAGGCCGGCCTCGGCTCGCGCCGCGCGCTGGAACAGCGCATCGCCGACGGCCTGGTCAAGGTCAACGGCGAGACCGCGCAGACCGGCATGTCGGTCAAGAGCGGCGACAAGATCGACCTCGACGGCCGCAGCTTCGTCGCCAGCGCGCTGACCGACCCGTCGCGCGTGCTGGTCTACAACAAGCCCGAAGGCGAAGTGACCACCCGCGAGGACCCCGAAGGCCGCCCGACCGTGTTCGAGTCGCTGCCGCCGCTCAAGGGCGCGCGCTGGATCGCCATCGGCCGCCTGGACATCAACACCACCGGCCTGCTGCTGCTCACCACCGACGGCGAACTGGCCAACGCCATGATGCACCCGTCGTTCGAGGTCGAGCGCGAGTACGTGGTGCGCGTGCGTGCCCCGGAAGGCCAGGAAAAGGTGCCGGACAACGTCGTCGACCGCCTCGCCCGCGGCGTCGCGCTGGAAGACGGCCCGGCCAAGTTCGACGAGATCGAACGCATCGGCGGCACCGACTCGCACGACTGGTTCCGGGTGGTGGTCAAGGAAGGCCGCAACCGCGAGGTGCGCCGCCTGTGGGAATCGCAGGGCTGCCAGGTCAGCCGCCTCAAGCGCACCCGCTACGGCAAGGTCGAACTGCCGCGCGAACTGCTGCGCGGGCAGTCGGTGGAACTGCCCCAGGCCCAGGTCGAGGCGCTGCGCGCCGAACTGAAGCTGGAAGAAGGCGCGCCCTCGGCGCTGACCCTGCAGCCGGTGATCGGCCAGCGCAAGGCGGCCAAGACCACCGTGCGCGTGCGCGAAGGCGGCCGCGGCAATGCCTACGTCAACGGCCACAACACCGCCGACGAAGGCCGCGAACTGCGCCGCTTCGACACCCTGCGCGAAGACCGCGGCCGTGGCCGCGGCGGCAAGGGCGGCGGCTTCAAGGGCGGCCTGACCGTCAGCGGCGAAGCGGCGGCCAAGCAGTCGCAGAAGCCGTTCAAGCAGCGCAAGCCCAAGGGCGACCGCAGCCTGCCGGAAGGCAATCCCGCCGCGTTCCGCACCTGGTACGTGCCCGAAGGCGTGAGCACCGGGCCCAGCGGCCACCGCAACGCCGGTCCGTCCGGCAGCCGCGGTCCCGGCCGTGGCCCGGCCGGCGACGGCCAGGGCCGCCCGTACGGCAAGCCGCGCCCGGGTGCCGGCGGCGCCGCACGCAGCGGCAGTGGCCAGGGGCGTCCGCAGGGCGGCGGCCAGGGCGCCGGCCAGAGCCAGGGCCAGCGCAAGCATCCCTACGGCCATCCGGGCAATGCCCCGAGCTTCCCGTCCGACCACGCCACCCGGGCTTCAGCCCGTACGGCGTGCGTCCGGCCGGCAACCGTCCTTCCGGCGCACCGCGCGGCGGCAACCGTCCCGGCGGCAGTGGCCGTCCGGCGGGCCGCCCGGGCGGCGGCCGCCCCGGTGGTGGTCGTCCCGGCGGCGGCGGTCGCGGGCCGCGCGGTGGCTGAGGCGCAGGCCGGCCGTCACGGCCCGCCGCCTGCCCGTGCATGACATGAACGCCCGGCCCAGCGCCGGGCGTTCTGCTTTACGGTTCCCCGCTCCGCCCTGAACCGGCCATGCGAAATTTACCCAAAATGGGAAATTTGGGATATTTTCAGCTTATCCCTTCGCTGGACAGCCCCATGGATCTGATCCTGAACCTGCCCGATCTGGAAAAGACGCCCGCCAGCGACGTCAAGGCCAAAGGCTGGCCCGAACTGATGCGCAAGGTGCTCAGGAACGGCGCGGTGGTCGTCACCAATCACAATCATCCACAGGCGGTGGTGGTCTCAGCCGAGGAGTACCAGCGCCTGGTTGACCAGGCCAACGGCCGTTCCGCCGCGGCGCAGCGCGCACAGTCGCTGCAGGCCCTCCAGGCCGAGTTCGACGCCCACCTGGCGACGCTGCAGGCGGGCAGCCTGGCAAACGCCCTGGCCCGCCCCGCCCGCCGCGGACGCACGATCGTCCTGGGCAAGTCGTCGTAAGCGATGGCGAAGATCCTGGTGCTTGCCGGCGTCAATGGCGCAGGCAAGAGTTCGCTGCTGGGGGCGATGCTGGCAGAGGATGGCGCGGTCTGGTTCAACCCGGACGCATTTACCCGCCGGCTGGTCGAATGCGGCTGGCCGCAGGATGAGGCCAATGCGACCGCCTGGCAGGAAGGCGTACGCCGGCTGCGCGCAGCCATGGCCAACGACGTCGATTACGCCTTTGAGACCACGCTGGGCGCGAACACCATCCCTGCCCTGTTGCGCGAAGCCTGTGCGCGGCAGCACGAGGTCAGCCTCTGGTTCTGCGGGCTGGAAAGCATCGAACTGCACCTGCAGCGCGTCGCCGGACGCGTCGCCAACGGCGGCCACGACATACCCGAAGGCAAGATCCGCCAGCGCTTCGACAGTTCGCGGTTGAACCTGATCGCGCTGTTGCCGCACCTCACCGCCTTGCATCTCTACGACAACAGCCGGGCGGCCGACGCCGATGGCAGGGTCGAGCCGCTGCTGGTACTGGAAGTGGAACGCGGACGGATTCTCTGCCCCACGACGCGGAAGGAATTCACCCAGGTACCCGGATGGGCCAAGCCCATCGTGTGGGCAGCGCTGAAGGCGTTCCCGGTGACCACGCAGAACTGAACCCGATGCCCGGCGGGCGACCGGGCATCGGGCAGCGGAAACTCAGCGCCGTTCGATCACGAACTTGCCGAAACCCACGCCCAGGTCCCAGCCACGACCGGTTCCGGCCAGGGCCAGCGAGATGTCGCCCTTGGTCACCACCTGGGCGTTGCTGGAACGGGATGCGCCGGCATGGACCTCGGCCCCGCCGTAGGTGCCGATCAGGTCGTTGACGCTGTAGGCACCGGTGAACCTGCCGCGGCCATCGCTGACCGTGGACTTGCCGACCGTCAGGCCGCCCCCCTTGGCGCTGATCTTCACCGGGATGCTGGCGCCGTTGTCGCAGGTGATGGTGCCGGTGCCGGTGGCGGTCTTGTAGAAGATCGACCAGCCGGACAGGTTGAAACGCAGTTCGCAGTCGATGTTGCCGGCCGCGTGGGCGGACGGTGCGACAACCGCAGCCGCCAGCAGCAGGGCTCCCGCCAGGATCTTCATGGTTCGCTCTCCACTCGCAAGGGGACGCGGCGAGCCTAGCAGCGCGCCCGCGTCCGCAGACAGGTAACGGCCGCGCCATCCGGCCGGCGTTCAGCGTCGCCCCGGGTCAGCCCAGGGTGAAGGCATCGGCGTCCAGCATCGCCGGGAACCGCTCGCGGTGCTCGGCCAGTGCCTGCGCCGAGACCACGGTGGTCACCACCTGCTCGCGCTCGCGGATTTCCACCTGCGGCTGGCCGAGGAAGTCGATCACCGCACTGTCGCCGGCGTAATGCAGGCCGTTGCCGTCCACGCCCACGCGGTTGACCACGGCCACGTAGCACAGGTTCTCGATCGCCCGCGCGCGCGCCAGCGTGCGCCAGGCATGGGCGCGCGCCGACGGCCAGTTGGCGACGAAGATCTGCAGGTCGAAATCCATCTGCCCGGGGCGCTCGACGTCGAAGCGATTGCGGCAGAACACCGGGAAACGCAGGTCGTAGCAGATCTGCGGATTGATCCGCCAGCCCTTCAGCTCCACGCACAGGCGCTCGCGCCCGGCCGCATAGCGCTTGTGCTCGCCGGCATAGCGGAACAGGTGGCGCTTGTCGTAGTGCCACAGCCCGCCATCGGGCGTGGCCCACAGCAGGCGGTTGAAGACCCCGCCGTCGACGCGCAACTGCACGCTGCCGGTGACCGCCGCGCCCAGCGCGCGCGCCTGTTCGCGGATCCAGGCCACGGTCGGGCCGTCCATGTCCTCGGCCTTGTCGATGGCGTCGTTGGAGAAGCCGCTGGTGAAGGTCTCCGGCAGGATCACCAGGTCGGTGGTGCCGGCCAGCGGCGTCAGCAGCGCGGCGTAATGCGCGCGATTGCCCGCCGGGTCGTGCCAGCGGGTGTCGCCCTGCACGAGGGAAATGCGGAGGTCATTCATCGGTATCACCGTCATAAGGCACGAAACAGATGTCGTAGCCGAAAGGATTTTCGCGCGGCGGTTGGCCCGGCGGCGTCTCGTGGATTTCAACCCGCCCCGCCATCTCGAAGCCGATCCTGCCGCTGGTGAAACGGCGCATGTCCGCGGCGGCGTCGGCATCCGTTGCCCACCCCTTCATCGCCATCACCGCCGGCCCAGGACGGCATTCAAAGCCGTCCCCAAGCGCCCCGGCAACGCCATCGGCGATGAGCGCGTAGTGCTGGAATGGCGTGGCGGCGCGCCCGTAGCGCAACGTCAGTTTCCAGTCGTTGCCGGGCGTTTCGTCCGTCACAGTTTCACCAGGCGCTCGATCGCCGCATCCAGCGTGGCGTCGTTCTTGGCGAAGCACAGCCGCACCAGGCGCTGCCCAGCCGGCGCGGTTTCGTAGAACGGCGACAGCGGGATGGCGGTGACGCCCTTGTCGATGGTCAGCCACTTCACGAACTCGTGGTCCGGCAGGTCGCTGATGGCCGAATAATCCACCAGCTGGAAGTAACCGCCCGGCACCGGCAGCGGCTGCAGCCGCGTGGTCAGCAGCTGTTCGCGGAAGCGGTCGCGCTTGGCCTGGTAGAACGCGCCCAGTTCCAGGTGGTGCTCCGGTTCGTCGCGGATCATCGCCGCAAAGCCGTACTGCGCCGGGCCGTAGGTAGTGAAGGTGTTGTACTGGTGCACCTTGCGGAACTCGGCGCTCAACGCCGGCGGGGCGATGGCGTAGCCGATCTTCCAGCCGGTGCAGTGGTAGGTCTTGCCGAAGCTGGAGATCACGAACGCGCGCTCGCGCAGCTCCGGGTAGCGCAGCGCCGATTCGTGGCGGGCGCCGTCATAGACGATGTGCTCGTAGACCTCGTCGGAGATCAGGTAGATGCCGGTGCCGCGCAGCACGTCGGCCAGCGCCTGCATGTCGGCGGCCGAGAGCATCGCGCCGGACGGGTTGTGCGGCGTGTTGACCATCAGCATCCGCGTCCTGGGGGTGATCGCCGCGCGCACCTTGTCCCAGTCCACGGCGAAGGTGCGCGGGTCCAGCGCCACATGCACCGCGCGCGCGCCGGCCAGGTCGATGGCCGGCTCGTAGCAGTCGTAGGCCGGGTCGAGCACGATGACCTCGTCGCCGGCGCGCACCACCGCATGGATGGCATTGAAAATCGCCTCGGTGCCGCCGGAGGTCACCGTGATCTCGGTATCCGGATCGACCTGCGCGCCGTAGCAGTCCAATGCCTTCTGCGCGATGGCCTGGCGCAGCGGCGCCACGCCGGTCATCGGCGCGTACTGGTTCAGGCCCTCGCGCATGGCACGGGCGGTCTCGTCGATCAGCCGCTGCGGCGCCGGGAAGTCCGGGAAGCCCTGGCCCAGGTTGACCGCGCCGTGCTCGGCGGCCAGCTGCGACATCACGGTGAAGATGGTGGTGCCCACCTTGGGCAGCTTGGTCTGCGGTTGCATCGATGCGTCGGCGTCGGGGAAGGGAAACGACGAGTTTACGCAATGCCGGCGGCGACGACCGCCCTCGCCCGCGCTGCGGCACCGGCGGCAATGCCTATAATGTCGCGCCCGATGCGCCAGCCTGGCTGCGCTCCCACCCAAGGACGGAAGCGCCCGATCCGATGACCGCGACCCTGAACACCCCGCCGCTGCTCGACGCGCGCGGACTGCGCTTCACCCGCAACGACGACCCGGTGTTCGGGCCCCTGGACCTGCACGTGGATGCCGGCGAGGCGCTGCTGGTACAGGGCGGCAACGGCGCCGGCAAGACCACCCTGCTGCGCGTGCTCGCCGGGCTGCTGCGCGCCGACGACGGCACGATCCAGATCGACGGCCGCACCGCCGGCGCCGGCGACCGCTCGCGCTACATCGCCTACCTGGGCCACCTGCCCGCGCTCAAGCAGGACCTGGGCACGCTGGAGAACCTGCACGTGCTGTGCGGCCTGCAGGGCCGCCGGGTGCGGCAGATGCCCGGCAACGCCCTGGCCATCGTCGGCCTGGCCGGCTACGAGGACACCCTGGTGCGGCAGCTGTCGGCCGGCCAGAAGAAGCGCCTGTCGCTGGCCCGGCTGTGGCTGTCGCCGGCACCGGTATGGCTGCTGGACGAGCCCTACGCCAATCTCGACCTGGACGGCATCAACCTGGTCAACCGCATGATTTCCGCGCACCTGCGCAGCGGCGGCGCCGCACTGGTCACCACCCACGGCGCCTATGCCGCGCCACCGGTGCGCAACCGCACGCTCACCCTCGGCCCTGCCGCGGTGGAGGCCGCCGCATGAGCCTGCCCGGACCGCAGCCCACCCTGCTCGACGCCGCCCGGGCGCTGCTCGCCCGCGACCTGAAACTGCTGTGGCGGCGTCGCGGCGACGCCGCGCAGCCGATTCTGTTCGCGCTACTGGTGGTGGCGCTGTTCGCCCTGGCCCTGGGCGGCAATCCGGAGTTGCTGCAGCGGGTGGCCGCGGCCGTGCTGTGGCTGTCGGTGCTGCTGGCCGGGCTGCTGTCGCTGGACACCCTGTTCCGTGGCGATGCCGAGGACGGATCGCTGGAACAGTGGCTGCTGTCGCCGGTGCCGTTGCCATGGCTGGTCGCGGTGCGGGTGTTCTCGCACTGGCTGACCACCGCCTTCCCGCTGGTGCTGGTCAGTCCGCTGCTGGCCGAACTGATGCAGCTGCCGCGCGCGCAGCTGCCGGTACTGGTGGCCTCACTGGCGCTGGGCACGCCCCTGCTGAGCCTGCTCGGCGCGGTGGTCGCCGCGCTCACCGTGGGCATGCGCCGCTCCGGCATCCTGCTGGCGCTGCTGGTGCTGCCGCTGTACGTTCCGGTACTGGTGTTCGGCGCCGGCGCGGTGGCGGCGGCGGCACAGGGCTTCGATGCCAGCGGCGCACTGCTGCTGCTCGGTGCGGGCCTGGTGGTGAGCCTGCTGCTGGCGCCGCTGACCGCCGCGGCCGCGATCCGCATCGCCAGCTCCTGAGCAGCGCAGGCGCTATCCTTGGCGCCGGGCTCCATCCGCACCCCCGCATGCGCCAGCCACCGCACCCGCCCCCGGAAAAACCCACGCTTCCGCCACGCCCGGCGGTGGAACTGCAACGTCGCGGCGAACGGCGCGTGGAGCGGTTTCTGGACGTCGCCATCGAAGTATTCAACGAGAAGGGCTACCAGGACGCGCGCCTGGCGGACATCGTCAAGCGCGCCGGCGGTTCGCTGTCCACGTTGTACCGCGCCTTCGGCGACAAGGAAGGCCTGGTCCACGCGCTGATGGAGCGCAGCATCCGTGACTTCGGCAAGGAGGTGGAGGACCTGCTGGATTCGCCGTTGCCACCCGGGCAGGCGCTGGAGGAAGCGGCCTGCCACATGGTCGAGGAGATCCTCAGTCCCGCGCGCATCGCCTGCCACCGCATCATCACCGCCGAAGGCATCAGCCAACCGGCCCTGCGCGACTGGTTCCGCGCCCATGGCATCCAGCCGATGGAACGGCTGTTGAGCCAGTATTTCGCCCGCGAAGCGCGCGCCGGCCGCCTGCGCATCGAGGACCCGGACATGGCCGCCGACCACTTCTACATGCTGGTCTTCGGCGGGCTGATCATCCAGTCCGTCAGCGGCTGGGTCGACGCCACCCATCTGCCGCGGATCCAGGCCCGTACCCGCTCAGCGGTACGGTTGTTCCTGCAGGGCGCCCTCCCCCGTTCCTGAACGCCGACTTGCTGCGTTGCAGCTTGACCTGAACGCCCGCTTTCTCAAAATCGCACCGTAATCGCAATTACGCTGTTGCCATCCCCCTTGGCAGGGGCAACAAGGAGAAGAACGTGCGGTTCTATCTCGCATCCGTATTGCTGCTTGCCGCCGCGTTGCTGGTGTCCGCGGCGTGGCTGGCCCCGGTCCAGGCCGGCGCCCCGGCACAGGCGGTCAAGCTCCCCGAGACCCGCTTCGCCTCCTCCGTTTCCGGGCATGGCTTCAACGCCCCGCCCGGCTTCGCCGACGCGGTGCCCGCGCGCAACACGGCGCACCCCGAGGCCAAGCCGGTCGGCGAACAGGTCTGCACGGCCTGCCATGCCAAGGAGAGCGACAACTTCGCGCACACCGCGCATGCGCTGGGCATGCAGGTGGCGCTGGCCGCCAATCCGGCCACCGCCACCTGCGAGGCCTGCCATGGCCCCGGCTCGGTGCATGCGGCCAACCCGACCGCCAAGGGCGCGATCATCGCCTTCACCCACGAGGGCGGCACGCCCGTGGCCAACCAGACCGAAAGCTGCCTGGGCTGCCATTCCGGCGGCCCGCGCGACACATGGCTGGGCTCGATCCACCAGCGCAACGAGCTGTCGTGCAGCGACTGCCACAATCCCATGCAGAAATTCTCCGCCGAAGGCCTGACCGCCAAGCAGTCGGTGAGCGAGACCTGCGCCACCTGCCACAAGGACATCCGCCAGCAGTTCAACCGCCGCTCGCACATGCCGCTGCCGGAAGGCCAGATCAGCTGCGTGGACTGCCACAATCCGCACGGCACGCTCAACGCCACCCTGCTCAAGACCGACACGGTCAACGAGACCTGCTACCAGTGCCACGCCGAAAAACGCGGGCCGTTCCTGTTCGAACACGCGCCGGTGCGCGAGAGCTGCCTCAACTGCCACCAGGTGCATGGTTCCAACCAGCACGCCCTGCTGGTCGCTCCGATCCCGATGCTGTGCCAGCAGTGCCATTCGCACACCCGCCACCCCAATGACCTGCAGACGGAGTTGTCGCTCGGCAATGGCGTGACACCGGACGAACGCCTGATGGGCCGCGGCTGCATCACCTGCCACGCGCAGGTCCACGGCTCCAATCACCCCTCCGGCCCACGCCTGCACAAGTAACGGGAGGACGCCATGCACATGTGGAAACGCCCCCATGCCTGCCGCTGGCCGCTGCTGCCCCTCGCCCTGCTGGCCGCGCTGGCACGGGCACAGGACAGTGGCGCCGGCATCGACCTGCAGTTCGGCAACTGGCTGGACCCGTCCGGCCGCGTCGGTTGGCGCGGCTGCGACCCGGACGGCACCAGCTGGCTGACGGCGACCCCCAAGCGCACGCCAACCGGCTTCCTGTATGGCTGCAACCCGCAGGTGCCGGCGTTGAAGCCGGCCGGCGACGGTGGCTGGCAGTGGTCGGGCGACGTCGCACTGGGCTACCTGCACGTCAGCGGCGACACCGCCAATACCAACTGGCGGCGGTTCCGCAACCCGGACGACGGTCTGCTGCTGCAGGCCGACTTCAGCCTGCGCCGCGCCAGCGACGGCCGTTATGCCGACCTGCGCCTGAGCCGGCTGGACCGGGACAACCAGTATTACCGCGCGTTGTTCGGCCAGGCCGGGCGCTACCGGGTGCAGGCCTTCATGCGCAGCTCGCCCAACGTACTCAGTGGCAACGCGCGCTCGATCTGGGACGGCGTGGGCAGCGACCGGCTCACGCTCAAGCCGGGGCTCGCCGCGGCCGGCAGCAGTCCGGCGCAGGTCGCGGCCGTTTCCGCCGCGCAGCCGCCGATCACCCTGGCCGTGGTGCGCGACAAGCAGGGCGTCAGCATCAACTACCTGCTCAATCCGCGCTGGACCACCTATGCGAGCCTCACCCACGAGCAGCGCAAGGGCGCGCGCCCGTTCGGCGGCCCGTTCTTCTTCAACTACCCGTTCGCCAACAACGGCGGCATCTACGAGATCCCGCGCCCGATCGACGACAGCACGCTCAACTTCAGCGGCGGCTTCCGCTTCGTCGGCAACCTGTGGCGCAGCGAATTCAGCTACACCGGCTCGCTGTTCCGCCATGCCCAGCGCAGTTTCAGCTACGCGGTGCCGTTCGCGGTCGGCTCGGTGGCCGGGGCCAATTCGCCCCCGCTGTACCAGGGCTCGTTCGCCTACGAGCCCGACAACGACTACCACCGGCTTGGCGCCAGCGTGAGCCGCCGGCTGCCGGCGTGGAAGGGCGATTTCACCCTCGCCGCGTCGTTGAGCACGATGCGCCAGAACGACCGCCTGCTGCCACCGATGGATTGCCAGGGGCAGTTCGGCCAGGACCTGGCGCCGCCGTTCCTGGCCAATTGCGCGGACTGGAACACCACCGCCGCGCTGTCGCGCGACCGCGCCGACATGGCGATCAACAACCAGAAGCTCGACGCGCGCCTGGTGCTGCAGCCGCTGGACGGCCTGACCTGGCGCAGCACCGCGCGCTACCTGCGCGAGGACTACGCCGGCACCTACTGGTCGTACAACCCACTGACCGACCAGTGGGGCTACATCGCCGAGAACGGCGCCCAGGGCTCGGTGGTGCCCGGCGAGATGGGCCTGTGGGACCCCGGCGCCAACCGCTCGGTGCTCACCCGCATCCGCAACCTGCCGCTGGACAAGGAAACCCGCGAGCTCTCCACCGGCCTGGACTGGCGCCCGTCGCCGCGCAACACGCTCGGCGCCACCTACGCCTTCACCTGGATCGAGCGTGCGCACCGCGAGGTCGCCACCACCCGCGACAACATGCTCAGGCTGAGCTGGAACAACCGCACCGCCGACTGGCTCACCCTGCGCGCCAACTACAGCTGGCTGGACCGTGGTGGCAGCCGCTATTACTACAACCCATACGAGTTCACCTTCTCCAGTTCGCTGCCGGGCTTCGTCGAACCGGCCGCGGGGCTGCCGCCGCACACGGTCGCGGCGCTGCGCAAATACGACATCGCCTCGCGTACCCAGCACAAGCTGGACCTGATGGCGACCTTCATCCTGCCGCGCGACATGACCGTCTACGTCTCCGCGCGCGCGGACCGCAACCACTACGATGCACGGATCGGGCGTCAGAAGCTGGACAGCTACGCCACCAGCGTGCAGTGGGAATGGCAGCCGGACCCGGACACCACCGCCAGCGCCTGGTACGGCCACGACCGCTCCGAGCTGGTGTTCGCCAATGTCAACGAGGCCGCCGGCGGCGACCCGCAACTCGGCGGCCCCACCTATCCCGAGGCCAACCGCTGGTGGATGGACGATACCCAGCCCAACCACTATGCCGGGCTGAACCTCAGCCGCCGGCTCGGCCGCGCCAGCCTGGACCTGGCCTGGAACTGGACGTCCTCGCGCGGGCGCACCGGCTACCGCATGAATTCGCCCGGCGCGCTCACCGTGCCGGCCAACGCGGCGCTGGCCAGCGGCAGCTACCCGGTGATGGTCTACCGGGTCAACTCGCTCACCGCCGGGCTGTCGATGCCGCTGGGCCAGCGCGTGCGGCTGCGCGTGTTCGACACCTGGGAGCGCGGCAACCTCTCGGACTGGCACTACTTCGGTTTCGAGGACACGCTGGTCTACGACCACCGCGTGTACGTCGATGGCGGCCCGTCAAGCTACCGCGTCAACCTGCTGGGAATGATGCTGGAGGTGGCGCTATGAAATGCCCCCTGCTCCCGCTGGTGCTTGCCGGCGGCCTGGCCGGCCTGGCCCCTGTCGCCAGCGGCGCGGACGGCGACGCGCCTGCGGCCACGCTGCATCCGCGCTACCTCGACCTGCGCGCGGTCCCGCGCATCAGCGGCGACGCGGCCGCCGGCAAGCGGAAATCGCAGGTCTGCGGCGCCTGCCACGGCGACGACGGCGGCGGCACCGCGCCGCCGTTCCCCAACATCGGCGGGCAGCGCGCCGACTTCGCCTACTGGCAACTGGTCGAGCTGAAGCGCGGGCGCCATCTGTCACCGATGACGCCCCTGGTCAGTACCCTCGACGACCAGGACATGCGCGACCTGGCGGCCTATTACGCCAGCCTGCCGCTGCCCGCGGCGCGGGCCGGCACCGGCAACACGCCCGCCGAACCGGTGGACGCCGCGCTGCTCGAACGCGGCCGGGCGCTCTATCTGCACGGTGATGCCGCCAAGGGCATCCCCCCGTGCCAGGGCTGCCACGGCGCCGATGCCCGCGGCATGCGCGATGCCGATGTCGCCGACCGCAACGGGCGCACGCCGTACGCCACCTTCCCGGTCCTGCGCGGCCAGCAGGCGGCCTACCTGCAGAGCAAGCTGGCTGAATACCACGAAGGCGACCTGCACGACTCCACCAGCGACTTCATCATGGGCGGCATCGGCCGGCGGCTGGACGCGGACAGCATCCAGGCCGTCTCGTCCTGGCTTTCCGGCCTGGGTGAGGACTGAGCATGCACGACGCGGCGCAGGCCGCCCCCCCCTGCGACATCACGTCGCTTGTCAACCCGAAACGCCGGCGACAGCATGGCCGGCCATCCGCCCGCAGCGGCGGCCCCTCCCCGTAGACAGGAGCTTTGACGATGTTCCGCAAACTGATCCTCGCTTCCACCCTGGCCCTCGGCGCCGCCGGTGCCGCCCAGGCCGCCGGCAGCTGCTCGGTGAACCTGGAAGGCAACGACGCCATGCGCTACAACATGGCCAACATCGACGTGCCCAAGAGCTGCGCCAGTTTCACCGTCAACCTCAAGCACACCGGCAAAATGGCCAAGAACGTGATGGGCCACAACGTGGTCGTCGCCAAGACCGCCGACATGGCCGGCATCGACGCCGACGGCATCAAGGCCGGGCTGGCCGCCGACTACATCAAGGCCGGGGACACCCGGGTCATCGCCCACAGCAAGGTGGTCGGCGGCGGCGAAAGCACCTCGTTCAGCATTCCGGTGGCCAAGCTCACCGCGGCCGGCGCGCCGCTGTCGTTCTTCTGCAGCTTCCCCGGCCACGCGGCGCTGATGAAGGGCACGCTCACCCTGAAGTGACCGCCACGGCGCGGGCTGGCCGTGCCAACCGCGCCGTCTTGGGCTAATCTTCACGAGCCGCCGGGCGCACGTGCTTCGCGGTGCCCGGCAACGGGGTGGATGGGGTCCACCCCGCCATCGTTTTCCTCGACGAGCGAGCGGATGTTCAAAGGTTTGCCAGGTTGGTTCCATCGGCTGGGGTCCCCTGCCTATTTCGACGCTTTCGCCGCCCGTTGGTCGCCATGGTGTTACGTGGCCTCGCTGCCGTTGTTCGCCTTCGGCCTGTGGCAGGCGCTGGCGGTGGTGCCGGCCGACTACCAGCAGGGCGACAGCTTCCGCATCCTCTACATCCACGTGCCCTCGGCCTGGATGAGCCTGTTCGTGTTCGGGCTGATGGCGCTCTACAGCACCATCGCCCTGGTCTGGCGGGTCAAGCTGTGCGAGATCCTGGCCATGGCCTGCGCGCCGATCGGCGCCGCCTTCACCCTCATCACCCTGCTCACCGGCAGCATCTGGGGCAAGCCGATGTGGGGCACCTGGTGGGACTGGGACCCGCGCCTGACCACCGAGCTGATCCTGCTGTTCCTGTACCTGGGGGTGATGGGCCTGTACGGCGCCATCGACGACCGCCGCGCCGCCGCGCGCGCCGCCGGGCTGCTGTCCATCGTCGGCGTGGTGCTGCTGCCGGTCATCCGCTATTCGGTGGTGTGGTGGAACTCGCTGCACCAGGGCCAGACCATCCGCATGTTCGGCGAATCCAGCATGGACGGCAGCATGATCCTGCCGCTGTGGCTGATGGTGCTGGCTACCAAGTTCTGGTTCGCCGGCTCGCTGCTGGCCCGCGCCCGTGCCGACAACCTGCGCCGCGAGGCCGGCAAGGCCTGGGTACGCGAGCGCGTGGAGAAACTGACATGACCTATTTCCAGTACGTCGCCCTGGCCTACGCGGTGTTCTTCGTGGTGCTGGCCTGGGACTTCGCCATCCCGCGCCTGCAGGTGCGGCGGCAGCTGCGCGAGGTACGCAACCGCCTGGCGCGCGCCAGCCGCACTGCCGCGGCCGCCGCGCCCGGCGACCAGGAACTGAGCCGATGAGTCCGGTCCAACGCCGCCGCCTGCTGCTGGTGCTGCTGGTGCTTGCCGTGGCCGGCATCGCCGCCGCGCTGGTGGCCACCGCCCTGCAGCGCAATATCGCCTACCTGTACACCCCGGCCGAGGTGAAGGCCGGCAAGGTCGCGCCCGACGCCCGCTTCCGGCTCGGCGGCATGGTCGCCAAGGGCTCGTTCCAGCGCGCCCCGGGCGCACTGCTGGCGCGCTTCGAGGTGACCGACGGCGACGCGCAGCTGCCGGTGACCTACGACAAGATCCTGCCGGACCTGTTCCGCGAGGGCCAGGCGGTGGTCGCCACCGGGCGCATGGCCGGCGGCGTGTTCGTGGCCGAGGAGGTCCTGGCCAAGCACGACGAGACCTACATGCCCAAGGAACTGGCCGACAAGATGGGCGTGGCCCATGACAAGCACCAGGTCCCGGCCACGGCCACCCCGGCGGAGTCGCGCTGAGTGCTCGCCGAGATCGGACAGGTCCTGCTGATCCTCGCGCTGCTGGCGGCACTGCTGCAGAGCGTCCTGCCGCTGGTCGGCGCGCAGCGCGGCATCGCCCCGTTCGTCGCCATCGCCCGCCCCGCCGCCCTGCTGCAGCTGACCGCGGTGCTGGGCGCGTTCGTGGTGCTGACCCTGGCCTTCGTGCGCCAGGATTTCTCGCTGCGCTACGTGGCCGAGAACTCCAATTCGCTGCTGCCGGTGATCTACCGTTATTCGGCGGTGTGGGGCGCGCACGAGGGCTCGCTGCTGCTGTGGACCCTGGTGCTGGCGCTGTGGACCGCGGCGGTGGCCGGGTTCTCGCGGCGCCTGCCGCCGGTGGTGATGGCGCGGGTGCTGGCGGTGATGGGCCTGATCAGCGTGGGCTTCCTGGCCTTCCTGCTGTTCACCTCCAACCCGTTCGAGCGGCTGCTGCCGGCGCCGGTCGAGGGCCGCGACCTGAACCCGCTGCTGCAGGACCCCGGCCTGATCATCCACCCGCCGATGCTCTACCTGGGCTATGTCGGGTTCGCGGTACCGTTCGCCTTCGCCGTCGCCGCCCTGCTCGACGGCCACATCGACGTGCGCTGGCTGCGCTGGACCCGGCCGTGGACCAACGTGGCCTGGGCCTTCCTCACCCTGGGCATCGCCCTGGGCAGCTGGTGGGCGTACTACGAACTGGGCTGGGGCGGCTGGTGGTTCTGGGACCCGGTGGAGAACGCCAGCTTCATGCCCTGGCTGGCCGGCGCGGCGCTGCTGCATTCGCAGGCCGCCACGGAAAAGCGCGGCGTGTTCATCGGCTGGACCCTGCTGCTGGCCATCACCGCGTTCGCACTGTCGCTGCTCGGCACCTTCCTGGTGCGTTCGGGCGTGCTCACCAGTGTGCACTCGTTCGCCGCCGACCCCGCGCGCGGCCTGTTCATCCTGGTGTTCCTGGCGCTGGTGATCGGCGGCGCGCTGCTGCTCTACGCGCTGCGGGCCCCGGCCATGGGCGGGCCGGCCGATCCGCGCCGCGCCTACGCGCTCAATTCGCGCGAAGGCCTGCTGCTGGCCAACAACCTGCTGCTCAGCTGCGCCTGCGCCATGGTGCTGCTGGGCACGCTGTATCCGTTGCTGGCCGACGCGCTGGACCTGGGCAAGGTCTCGGTGGGACCGCCCTACTTCGGCACGCTGTTCCTGCTGCTGATGGCGCCGCTGGTGCTGCTGCTGCCGTTCGGCCCGCTGACCCGCTGGCAGCGCGAGCAGGGGCTGCGGCCGCTTGCGCTGCTGGCGCCCTGGGCGGTGCTGGCGCTGCTGCTGGGCGTGGTGGGCTGGTTCATGGCACCGCAGGGCAAGCTCAAGACCGCCGCCGGCATCGCCGCCGCGGCGTGGGTGGCGGCCGGCACCGGGTACGTGCTGTGGAAGCGCCTGCGCGGTGGCGGACGCCCCAACGCCGAAACCTGGGGCATGCTGATCGCCCATGCCGGCATCGCCGTGTTCCTGGTCGGCGCGCTGCTGGTGGAGGCGCTGAGCATCCAGCATGAGGTGGCGCTGGCGCCGGGCAGCACGGTCGAGGCCGGCGGCTACCGCCTGGCATTCGAGGGCGTGGATGCCAGCGACGGCCCCAATTACCACTCCGACCGCGGCCACGTGCGTGTGTTCCGCGGCGACCGCGAGGTCGCGCTGCTGCACCCGGAAAAACGCATGTACGCCAGCGGCGGCATGCCGATGACCGAGGCCGGCATCCATCCGGCGCTGGGCGGCGATGTGTATGTTGCGCTCGGCGAGTCGCTGGGCGATGGTGCCTGGGCGGTCCGCGTGCAGGTCAAGCCCTTCGTCCGCTGGATCTGGCTGGGCGCGCTGCTGATGGCCCTGGGCGGCTTCGTCACCGCCGTCGACCGCCGCTTCCGCCGGCTGCCCGAGAAACCCTGATGTCCGACACGCCTTCCAATCCGAATCCCCACCGCCTGCCGCCGGTCGCGCTGATCATCGGCGCGCTGTTCTTCCTCGGCCTGGTCGGGCTGATGCTCTATGGCGTCAGCCGTTCCGACCGGCCCGACCGCGACAGCCTGCCGTCGGCGCTGATCGGCAAGCCGGCACCGGATTTCTCGCTGCCGGTGCTGCACGACCCGACCGTCAAGGTCAGCGGCCACGACCTGCGCGGCGCGCCGTACCTGCTCAACGTGTGGGGCAGCTGGTGCCCGACCTGCCGTGACGAACACCCGATCCTCACCCGCTTCGCCGAGACCAAGCGCGTGCGCGTGATCGGCTACAACTGGAAGGACGCGCCCGCCGACGCCCTGCGCTGGCTGGAGCAGCTGGGCAACCCCTACATGGTGGTGTTGGCCGACGAGGAAGGCCGCACCGCGCTGGACTGGGGTATCGCCGCCGCGCCGGAAACCTTCCTGGTGGACGGCAGCGGCATCGTGCGCTGGAAGTACAGCGGCGCCATCACCCAGGACGTACTCGACCGGCAGCTGATCCCGGCGCTGGAGAAGATCGAGGCCGGGGCTGGCGGGAAGCGCGCGCGATGACGCGGCTGCTGGCCATGCTGCTGGCGCTGTGCCTGCCGTGGCTGGCGATGGCGCAGCCGATGGGCGACCCGGCCCCGCTGCAGTACCGTGACCGCGCCGAGGAGACGCGCTTCCACGCGCTGGCCGCCGAGCTGCGCTGCGTGCAGTGCCAGAACCAATCGCTGGCCGACTCCAACGCGCAGATCGCCCACGACCTGCGCCGCGAAGTGCTGAACCTGATGCGCGAAGGCCGCAGCGATGCGCAGATCAAGCAGTTCCTGGTCGAACGCTACGGCGAATTCGTGCTCTATCGCCCGCGCATGGAAGGCAGCACCCTGCTGTTGTGGCTGGGCCCGGGCGTGCTGCTGCTGGCTGGCGCGGGGCTGCTCTACGCGCATGTGAAGCGGCGCGGCCGCGCCCTGCCCGCGCCCGCGGCCGACGATGCGAACCAGGACGAACGCGAATGGTGAAAGCGGTATTTCTGTCGCTGGCCGCGCTGCTGGCCGCCGTCGCCGGCGGCGCCATGCTGTGGCCGCTGCTGCGCGCCGGCAAGCGCGCGATCTGGGGCACCCTGGCCGGCGCCATGGCGGTGGCCACCGTGGGCCTGTACCTGTGGCTGGGCACGCCGGCGGCGCTGCAGGCGCCGGATACCGCGCCACCGCAGACCCTCGAGCAGGCGGTCGCCCAGTTGCGCACGGTGCTGGAAGCGCACCCCGAGCGCGCCGAAGGCTGGGTCCTGCTGGCACGTTCGGAGCTCGAACTCGGGCGCGTGGCCGAGGCCGCCGCCTCGTTCGAGCGCGCGTTGAAGCTGGATCCCGACCAGCCGGAACTGCTGGTCGAAGCCGCGCAGGCGCGCGCCCGCGCGCATCCGAAGATGCTGTTCGACGACACCGGCGTGGCATGGCTGCAACGTGCCCGCAAGGTGGCGCCGGACAACCAGCGCGCGCTCTGGCTGACCGGCATCGTGCAGCGCCAGCGTGGCGACAACGAAGCCGCGGTGCGCACCTGGGAAAGCCTGCTGCCGCGGCTGGATCCCAACGCCGCCGCCGCGTTGCGCGAACAGATCGACGCCGCCCGCGCCGACGCCGGCATGCCGCCGCCCACGCCCGCCGCGGCCAGCGGTGCCGCCGGCGCGCATGCGATCACCGTCGAGGTCACGCTGTCGCCGTCGCTGCAGGCCCGCGCCGCCACCGGCAAGGACACCGTGTTCGTCATCGCCCGGGTCCCCGGTGGCCCGCCGATGCCGGTCGCGGTCGAGCGGCATCCGGCGCAGGCCGGGCCGCTCACCGTCACCCTGGACGACGCCGACAGCCCGATGCCCACGCAGAAGCTTTCCGCGCTGGGCGAGGTCGAGGTGTTCGCGCGGCTGTCCGCCAGCGGCACCGCGATGCGCCAGGACGGTGACGTGGAGTCGCTACCGGTCAAGGTCGCCCTGCCCGCGAGCGGACCGCTGCGGATCACGCTCGGCCAACCGTGACCCGGCCGCAGGCGCGCAGGCAGTGAACCAGGACGAGATCACGCGACTGTTCGACCAGCAGGCAGCCGGCTACGACGCGCAGTGGGCCAGGACCCACCCGATCCGCGATTGCCTGCACCTGCTGCTGGATTCGGCCTTCGCCGCACTGCCCGCGGATGCCCGCATCCTCTGTGTCGGGGCCGGTACCGGCGCGGAACTGCTGCATTTGGCCCGCAACCACCCCGGCTGGCAGTTCACCGCGGTGGAACCGTCCGGCGCGATGCTCGCCCTGTGCCGCCAGGCCGCCGCGAGGGAGAACCTGTCGGCGCGCTGCCACTTCCATGAAGGCTACCTGGAATCACTGCCCGACAGCGGCCGCTTCGACGCGGCCACCTGCTTCCTGGTCTCCCAGTTCATTCTCGATACGACGGTCCGCACCGGCTTCTTCCGAGAAATCGCGCACCGGCTCGCGCCAGGTGCAATCCTCGCCAGCTCCGACCTGGCCGCGGACGTGCAGTCGCCCGCCTACGACGTGCTCCTGCGCGCATGGATGAACATGATGGCCGCGGCCGAGGTTTCCGCCGACGCCATGCAACGCATGCGCGATGCCTATGCCCGGGACGTCGGGATACTGCCGCCGGAGCAGATCGCCGCGCTCATCGCCGCGGGTGGTTTCCAGCCCCCGGTGCGGTTCTTCCAGGCCGGGCTGATCCACGGCTGGCTGTCCAGGCGCGACGATCACGGCCGCTGAGCCCGGCCTGGCCCGCCCCGGCAGCCGACGCCCCGCGGCGCCCCCTGTCGATCCGGCTGCTGGCCCCGCCCCGTGGCGGTTGCCGCGGCGGCATTGCCCACGGCCGTGGTAACCACGGCGCATGCCCTGATAACGCCGGGGCATCGCGTGCCATCCCCGTATCGGCGCACGGCCGGTAGAATCGGCCGATGACCGAGTTCATCCCCGAAGGCAGCCGCTTCCACGCTCTGGCCTCGCCGTTCCCGATGAAGCGCGGCGGCCAGTTGCACGGCGCGCGCATCGCCTACGAAACCTGGGGCACGCTGGCCGCCGATGCCGGCAACGCCATCCTGATCGTCACCGGGCTGTCGCCCGATGCCCACGCCGCCAGCCATCCCGGCAACCCGCGCCCGGCTGGTGGGAGCCCATGCTCGGCCCCGGCAAGCCGATCGATACCGAGCGCTGGTTCGTGGTCTGCGTCAACTCGCTGGGCAGCTGCAAGGGCTCCACCGGCCCGGCGTCGCTGGACCCGGCGACCGGCCGGCCCTACCGGCTGTCGTTCCCGGAGTTGTCGGTGGAGGACATCGCCAACGCCGCGGCCGAGGTGGTGCGCGCGCTCGGGATCCAACAGCTGGCCTGCCTGGTCGGCAACTCGATGGGCGGCATGACCGCGCTGGCGCTGTTGCTGCAGCATCCGGGCATCGCCCGCACCCACATCAACATTTCCGGCAGCGCGCAGGCGCTGCCCTTCTCCATCGCGATCCGCTCGCTGCAGCGCGAGGCCATCCGCCTGGACCCGGCCTGGAACGGCGGCGACTACGACGACGTCCATTACCCGGAATCGGGCATGCGCATGGCACGCAAGCTGGGCGTCATCACCTACCGCTCGGCGCTGGAATGGGACGGCCGTTTCGGCCGGGTGCGGCTGGATTCGGAGCAGGGCGACGACGATCCGTTCGGCCTCGAGTTCCAGGTGGAAAGCTACCTCGAAGGCCACGCGCGCCGCTTCGTGCGCCGTTTCGACCCCAACTGCTACCTGTACCTGGGCCGCGCGATGGACTGGTTCGACCTGGCCGAGTACGGCGCCGGCGACGTCATGGCCGGGCTGGCGAAGATCCACGTGCAACGCGCACTGGCCATCGGTGCCAACACCGACATCCTGTTTCCGGTCGAGCAGCAGCAGCAGATCGCCGACGGCCTGCGCGCCGGTGGCGCCGACGCCCAGTTCATCGGCATGGACTCGCCGCAGGGCCATGATGCGTTCCTGGTGGACTACGACCGCTACGGCCCAGCCGTGCGCGGTTTCCTGGACACCCTGCCCGGTTCCTGACCCACGCTGCGGCGTGGCAGGTCCCTACACCCTGCCGGCGCCGCGCCCGATCCAACCATCCCCTGCGCCGCGCGCACGCTGTTACTCCAGTCATTCCTGGAGCCAGCATGCGCCGCCTGTGGACCCTGCTGCTGTACCTGTTGCTGCTGCCCCGCACCGAGGCGGCGGCGGTGCCTTCACCGATGCTGGCCAGCCAGTGGCGCGACGGGCCGGACGTCTCCCGCTACTGGGTCAGCGAGAAGCTCGACGGCGTACGCGCGCGCTGGGACGGGCACGCCCTGTGGACCCGCGCCGGCCACCGCATCGACGCCCCCGACGGATTCACCCGCGGCTGGCCGCCGCAGCCCCTGGACGGCGAGCTGTGGGCAGGGCGCGGCCGCTTCGAACACGCCAGCAGCAGCGTGCGCCGCTATCCGCCCGACGCGGATGACTGGCGAAGCCTGCGGCTGATGGTCTTCGACCTGCCCGGGCACGGCGGCACCTTCAGCCAGCGCCTGGCGGCGCTGCGCGCACTCGTCGAAAAGGCCGCCTCGCCGACCCTGGCGCTGGTTCCGCAACAGCGCATCGCCGATACCGGCACGCTGCATCGCCATCTGGCAGCCACCGTGGCGGCCGGCGGCGAAGGGCTGATGCTGCATCACCAGGACAACCACTACATCGCTGGCCGCAGTAGCGGCCTGCTCAAGCTCAAATCCTGGAACGACGCCGACGCGCGGGTGGTCGCGCACCTGCCCGGCAAGGGCAAGTACGCCGGCCTGCTCGGCGCGCTGCTGGTGGAGCGCGCCGATGGCGCCCGCTTCCGCATCGGCAGCGGCTTCAAGGCTGCCGATCGCGTGGCGCCGCCGGCGATCGGCAGCCTGGTCACCTACCGCTACAACGGCTTGACCCGCAACGGCCTGCCGCGCTTCGCGCGCTTCCTGCGCGTACGCGAACCCGCCGCCGCCAGCACCACGCCCCACGACCGGCGGCCGCCACTCCCGCCGCCGACGGTCGACGGCACGCGCTATCGATGACCGCAGCCAAGTCCCCGCATGCGCAGGGCGCCGGTCATCCCTCCGCGCGGCGTGCCGCGCAAGACCGCCACGGCATGCCACGGTATGCCACAGAGCGACATGTCGCGCGCGCCCCGCGGCGCGCCGGCGGTACTGGCCGGCGCGACCCCTGCGCCGGCCTCAGCCCTGCGCCGCGCCGTCCACGGGCAACAGGCGCCCGCGCTGCAACCGGTACTGGCGGTGCACTACCCCATCGGGCAGATGCCCGTGGGTGATCATCAGCAGGCTGCGCGGGCCCAGGGCGGCCGCCATGTCGACCAGCAGCGCGTCGGCGGTATCCACGTCCAGGCCTTCGGTCGGCTCGTCCAGCACCATCAACGGCGCGTCGCGCAGCAGCGCACGCGCCAACGCCAGGCGCCGCGCCTGGCCCGCGGACAGGGTGGCGCCGTTCTCGCCGACCCACGCCGCCAACCCGCCCTGGCGGCGCGCCCAGTCGCCCAGCCGTACCTGTTCGAGCACCGCCCACAGCCGTGCGTCGTCGGCCAGCGGCTGGCCCAGCCGCAGGTTGTCGGCGATGCTGCCGGCGAACACCGGCGCGCCCTGCGGCAGCCACGCGACATGCCGGTGCCAATCGGCCTGGGCGACGTCGCGCAGGTCGACCCCGCCCCAGCGCACCGCGCCCGCCTGCGGATCCCACAGGCGCAGCAACAGCGCCGACAACGTGGTCTTGCCGCAACCGCTGTCACCACCGATGGCGATGCGTTCGCCGGGCCGCAGTTGCAGGTCGATGCCATCGAGCAGGCGCCGGGACTCGCCAGGCCAGGCGAACACCACCTGCTCGAACGACAGCGTGGCCGGCGGTGCCGGCAGCGGGCGCGGCCGCGCCGGGTCGGATACCGAGGGCGGCTGGTCGACGATGGCCTGCAGCCGTCCGGCCGATACGCGTGCCGACTGCAGCGCCTGCCAGGCCAGCCCGCAGCCGGCGGCGACTTCCAGCAGTGCCACGGTCAGGAACACCAACGTGGCGGCCAGCGGCGCCGTCACCTTGCCGACCTGGAAGGCGGACAGCGCCAGCCACAGCATCGCCAGCAGGCCCAGCCCGGCGCAGGCCGAGTGCAGCATGTTGCCGGCGATCAGCCGGCCGCGGCGGCGGTGGTCGTCGCCCCCAAGCTGGCGCGCGGCGGCGTCGACGCGCGCGCACCAGGCGTCGCGCGCCTCCAGCGCGGCCAGGTCGGCCGCGCCCTCCAGGCCTTCGTAGGCGAGCGTACGCAGCCGCGCACGATGCCGCGCGCGCGCGGCCTCACCGGCATCGCCGCGGCGCACGGCCAGCAACGGCACGCCGATGCCGACCAGCAGCGACAGCAGCAGCAACAGCGCGGCCGCGGGCCAATGGATGCTGGCGGCCACGGCGATGCTGGCCAGCGCGATGCCGGCCAGCGCCAGCAGCGGCCCCACCGCCCGCACCAGCAGGCCATCCACTTCGCCGATGTCGGACATCAACCGCGCCAGCAGTTCGCCGGTGCGCGTGCCGCCCAGGCGCGCCGGCGCCAGCGGCAACGCGCGCCGGAAGAACCAGACCCGCAGGTCGCGGGCGATGCGCAGGGTCGCGTCGTGGCCGACCAGCTTCTCGAAGTAACGCGAGACGATGCGCACGAAGGTCAATGCGCGGATCCCCGCCGACGGCGAGAAGAAGTTGAAGGTGGCGCCGGCGCCCAGCGCCCCGGCCAGCGCCGCGGCGGTCAGGAACCCGCCGGACAGCCCCAGCAGGCCGACGCCGGCCAGCATCGTCACCAGCAGCAGCATCACCGCCAGCAACAGGCGGCCGCGATGCCGGGCGAACACCGCGCGCAGGGAATCGCCGCCGCTCATGCGCGCACCGCCTCATCCAGCCGCACCACCCGATCGGCCCATTGCATCGCCGCTGCGCTGTGGGTGGCCATCAGCACCGCACGGCCACGGGTGAAGCAGGCCAGCGACTGCAGCAGGTCGGCCTCGGTCCGTGGATCCAGGAAAGCGGTGGGCTCGTCCAGCAGCAGCAGGTCGGGATCACGCAGCAGCAGCCGCGCCAGCCCGATGCGGCGGGCCTCGCCGCCGGACAGGCCGAAACCGCGCTCGCCGATCACCGTATCCAGCCCCTGCGGCAACTGTGCGGCGAAGCGCATCACCTGCGCGGCCTCGGCCACCGCGCGCAGCCGCGCGTCGCTGGCGCCCGGGTCGGCCAGGCGCAGGTTGTCGGCGATGGAACCGTGGAACAGGTACGGGCGCTGCCCGGCGTAACCCACGCGCGCGCCGTCGCGCAGCACGATGCGCCCCCCCGCGGCGGCAGCCAGCCCGCCAGCGCCTCCAGCACGGTGCTCTTGCCGCTGCCGCTGGGCCCGACCAGCGCCAGGCGCTGCCCGCCATCGATGTCCAGCGAGAAATCCGCCACCACGTCATGACCCGCGCCGATGGGACGCAGCACCAGCGACGACGCGACCAGCAGCGGCGCCCGCGCCTGCGCCGGTTCCGGCACCCGCGCGGGCGGCGCGGGCGCGGTGGCATCCGCCGCCGTCGGGTCGCCGCCGTCGAGCAGGCGCTCGACCTCGGTAGCGGCCGCCAGCGCGTTGGCACGGTCATGGTAATGCGCGGCCAACCGCCGCAGCGGCGCATAGAACTCCGGCGCCAGCAGCAGGCAGAACACGCCCGCGCCCAGCGTCGGCACCGTGGCATGCAGCGACAGCATCCCCAGGTAGCTCAGCCCCAGGTACAGCGCCACCATCGCCACGCTCACCGAGGCGAAGAACTCGAGCACGGTGGATGACAGGAAGGCGATGCGCAGCACCTTCATCGTGCGCACGCGCACGCCCTCGGCCGCGGTGGCGATGCCGGCCAGCTCGTCCTCGCCGCGCCCATACAGGCGCAACAGGCCAAGCCCCTTGATGCGGTCGGCGAAGTGCCCGCCCATGCGCGCCAGCTCCTGCAGCTGCTCGCGGCCGGCGGCTTCGGCGCCCAGCCCCACCAGCATCATGAACACCGGCACCAACGGCCCGGTGCACAGCAGGATCAGCGCCACCGTCCAGTCGACCCAGGCCACGGCCGCCACGATCAGCAGCGGCACCACCATCACTTCGGCCCGGACCGGCTGGAACCCGGCGTAGTAGCCCTCGATGGCATCGCCATGGGCGAGCAGCAGCTCGCCCAGCTCGCCGCTGCGCTGGCGCCGCAGCCACAGCGGCCCGCGGCCGAGCAGGCGCCGGTAGACCTGCTCGCGCAACGCCAGCCGCGCGGCGTCGGCCACTTCGCCGGCCGCTTTCTGCGCCAGCCCGCCCAGCGCGCTGCGCAGCAGCAGGACCAGCGCCAGCGCGGCGAACACCTGCGCAAGCGATGCCAGCGGACGGTGTTCGACCAGCACGGCCTGGATCAGCCAGGCTATCGCCCCGGCCTGCGCCACCAGCAGGGCGCCGGACAGGCAGGCGGCCAGCGCCGCGACCCGCTGCTGCCCGCGCGCCGCGCCGGCCAGCGCGGTCAGCCATTGCTGGTGCCGGCGGCGCCGTTGGCGGGCGGCGTCGGCCGGGGGGAAACTTCACTCAAGACGGGCAACCTGCAGGAGGGAATCGATTCGCCGGAACGTGCATGATCGCATCCGCGCGCGCGGCACGTTCACCGCTGCGACGCCATGTCGCATTGATCCAGGTCAAGGGCGGGATCACCATTCATTATTGAAAATTCACGACCACTCCCCCTTCACTCCCCCATGATGCACGCAATCCGCAAGGTAGCCAGGCCATGATCGATACGACCGTCGTAGAACTGTCGCGGCTGCAGTTCGCGCTCACCGCGATGTACCACTTCCTCTTCGTCCCGCTCACGCTGGGGCTTTCGTTCCTGATCGCGATCATGGAAAGCGTCTATGTCATGACCGGCAAGGACGTCTGGCGCCGGATGACGCTGTTCTGGGGTGTGCTGTTCGGCATCAACTTCGCCATGGGCGTGGGTACCGGCATCGTGATGGAGTTCCAGTTCGGCATGAACTGGTCCTACTACAGCCATTACGTGGGCGACATCTTCGGTGCGCCGCTGGCCATCGAAGGGTTGATGGCGTTCTTCCTGGAAGCCACCTTCATCGGCCTGTTCTTCTTCGGCTGGGGCCGCCTGAGCAGGGTCCAGCACCTGACCGTGACCTGGCTGATGGCACTGGGCACCAACCTGTCGGCGCTGTGGATCCTGATCGCCAACGGCTGGATGCAGAACCCGGTCGGGGCGGTGTTCAACCCCGAAACCATGCGCATGGAAGTCGTGGACTTCATGGCGGTGCTGTTCAACCCGGTGGCGCAGGCCAAGTTCGTGCACACGGTGTCGGCCGGCTACGTCACCGGCGCGGTGTTCGTCATGTCGATCAGCGCCTTCTACCTACTGCGCAACCGCCACCATGACGTCGCCCGCCGCTCGTTCGCGGTGGCCGCCGCGTTCGGCCTGCTGTCCTCGCTGTCGGTGGTGGTGCTCGGCGACGAGAGCGGCTATGCCGCCAACGAGCACCAGAAGATGAAACTGGCCGCCATCGAGGCGATGTGGGAGACCGAGCGCGCCCCGGCCGACTTCACCGCCTTCGGCATTCCCAACCAGCAGACCCACCAGAACGACTACGCGATCAAGATTCCCTACCTGATGGGGCTGATCGCCACCCGCTCGCTGGACCAGCCGATCCCCGGCATCCTGGAGCTGGTCGAGCGCGCCGAACACCGCATCCGCGGCGGCCAGCTGGCCTACGGCGCGCTGGAACGCATCCGCGCCAACAAGAACGACCGCGAGGCGCGGGAAATGTTCGACCGGCACTGGCAGGACCTGGGCCATGGCCTGCTGCTCAAGCGCTACCGCGACGACATCCTCAACGCCACGCCGCAGGAAATCTCGCAGGCGGCCATGGATACCGTGCCGCGGGTCCTGCCGCTGTTCTGGACGTTCCGGGTGATGGCAGGCCTTGGCTTCTACCTGATCGCCTTCTTCGCGGTGGCGTTCTACTACTCCTGCCGCCACAACTTCCAGGACAAGCGCACCTTCCTGAAGATCGCGCTGTGGACGTTGCCGGCGCCGTGGATCGCGATCGAATGCGGCTGGTTCATCGCCGAGTACGGGCGCCAGCCGTGGGCGGTGGAAGGCGTGCTGCCCACCTTCTACGCCGCCTCGGGCCTGGCCCTGCACCAGATCGTGCTGA
Organism: Stenotrophomonas acidaminiphila; assembly: GCA_002951995.1. Classification (NCBI taxonomy): domain Bacteria; kingdom Pseudomonadati; phylum Pseudomonadota; class Gammaproteobacteria; order Lysobacterales; family Lysobacteraceae; genus Stenotrophomonas; species Stenotrophomonas acidaminiphila. The sequence goes on along the minus strand of CP019797.1, from coordinate 1,595,832 downwards.
CCCTGGCCGGGTTCGTGGCCCTGTACACGGTACTGATGATCATCGAGATCAAGCTGATGCTGAAGGCCATCCACAAGGGCCCGGGCGACGCCCTGCCCGCGCCGCAGCCGTCCGTTTCCCACCATGCCGCCGGCCAGGCCTGAGGCAGGAGCACACTCATGGATTTCATTCTTCTGGACTACACCACGCTGCGCGTGATCTGGTGGCTGCTGCTGGGCGTGCTGCTGGTCGGTTTCGCGGTGATGGACGGTTTCGACCTGGGCGTGGGCACGCTGCTGCCGTTCGTGGCCAGGACCGACGAGGAACGCCGGCTGGTGATCAACACGGTGGGCCCGGTATGGGAAGGCAACCAGGTGTGGCTGATCCTGGGCGGCGGCGCGATCTTCGCCGCGTGGCCGCCGCTGTACGCGGTCAGCTTCTCCGGCTTCTACCTGGCGATGTTCGTGATCCTGTTCGCGCTGATCCTGCGCCCGGTCGGCTTCAAGTACCGCGGCAAGCTGCAGAGCCAGGCATGGCGCGACAACTGGGACCGCGCGCTGTTCATCGGCGGCTTCGTGCCGGCGCTGATCATGGGCGTGGCCGTGGGCAACGTGCTGCTCGGCGTGCCGTTCCACTTCGACGACAGCCAGCGCGTGTTCTACACCGGCAGCTTCTTCGGCCTGCTGACCCCGTTCGCCCTGCTGGCCGGCCTGCTCAGCGTGGCCATGCTGGTCGCCCACGGCGCGTCGATGCTGGTGCTCAAGACCGACGGCCCGGTGGCCGAACGCTCCGCTCGCCTGGGCAGCATCGCCGCGTTGGTCAGCTTCGTGCTGTTCGCCGCCGGCGGCGCGTGGGTGGCGCTGGGCCTGCCCGGCTATGCGATCACCTCGCCGCTGGTCACCGACGGCGCCAGCAACCCGCTGCTCAAGAGCGTGGAGATCACCGCCGCCGGTGGCTGGCTGCACAATTACTCCAGCATGCCGGCCACGCTGCTGGCGCCGGCGGCCGGCCTGCTCGGCGCGCTCGCCGCGGCGGTGTTGCTGCGCAGGCGCCGCGGTGGACTTGCGTTCATCGCCTCGGGTACGTCGATCGCCGGCATCATCCTCACCGTGGGCTTCGCGGCCTTCCCGTTCCTGCTGCCGTCCTCCAGCCAGCCCGGCTCCAGCCTGGTTGCCTGGGATGCCTCGTCCAGCCACCTGACCCTGTGGATCATGCTGCTGGCCACGGTGCTGCTGCTGCCCATCGTCATCGCCTACACCATCTGGGTGTACCGCGTGCTCAAGGGCAAGACCACGCTGCAGGAAATGGGCGACAACCCCAACGCCTACTGACAACGACACACCAAGGAGTTCCCCCATGTGGTATTTCGCCTGGATTCTCGGCGTCGGCCTGGCCTCCACCGCCGCCATCCTCAACGGCATGTGGTTCGAAGCCCGCGAACAGCGCAGGATCGAAGAAAAGCGATAGGAAAACACGCCCGCGGTATTGCAAGAATGCGTGCCGGGGAGTATCTTTCCGCCTCCTTCGCGGGGTGTAGCTCAGTCTGGTAGAGCGCTACGTTCGGGACGTAGAGGTCGCAGGTTCGAATCCTGTCTCCCCGACCAAAGGTCGAAACACGCAAGCCCGGCCGACGGCAACGTCGGCCGGGCTTTTTCGTGGGCCAAGCGCCGCCGCCGGGCACGGTGCCGGACGCCTGGCGACAGCCCCGCGGCGGCGATGAAAACAGTTGCACGCACCCTGCCTCGCCGCTATCATAGGCGGCTCCTTCGGGGTGTAGCTCAGTCTGGTAGAGCGCTACGTTCGGGACGTAGAGGTCGCAGGTTCGAATCCTGTCTCCCCGACCAGTTCGACAGAAGCCGGCCTTGTGCCGGCTTTTGTCTTTTCGCCCTTGCGAACCCGCCGCGCCATCGCGCGGCGACGCCGGGAACCACTCCCGGCGGTTCCTTTCGTCATTCCGCGGACCGCGCGGTCGCGTCCTGTCCGCGCCGGAGCCACGCAATGTCCAATCCCGCGTCCACGGCACCACGGCCTTCGCTGTTCAAGGGCCGCCTGCTCGCCTTCGCCGCCATCATCCTGGTGGCGGCCAACCTGCGCAGCGCGGTCACTTCGCTGACGCCACTGCTGGACCGCCTGGGCCACCTGTTCGATTTCGGCAGCACCATGACCGGGGTGCTCGGCATGATGCCCACGGCCGCGTTCGCCGCATTCGCCCTGGGCACGCCGCGCCTGATCCGCCGGGTCGGACTGGAACGCACCGCGGTACTGACCATGCTGCTGGCCACCGCCGGCCTGCTGCTGCGCGCCAGCGCCGGCGGCGTCGGCATGTTGCTGGCCGGCTCGGCGGTGGCACTGGCCGGCATGGGCATCGGCAACGTGGTGGTGCCGCCGCTGGTCAAGCGTTACTTCGCCGACCGCGTCGGCACGTTGAGCACGCTCTACATCACCGTGCTGCAGGCCGGCACGATGGTCCCCGCACTGCTCGCTGTGCCGGTGGCCGACCGTTTCGACTGGCGCGTCTCGCTGGGCATGTGGTCGCTGCTGTCGCTGGCCGCGCTGTTGCCCTGGGTGTTGCTGGCGCGGCGCACGCCGCGGCCCCGGCACACCGCGGACGCCGCCGTGGCGCACGCGCCGGGACGGGTGTGGAAGACCCCGCTGGGCTGGGGCATGGCGCTGATGTTCGGCATGACGTCGCTGGGTACCTATTCGCTGTTCACCTGGCTGCCCAAGGTGATGGTCGAGGCCGGCGCGAGCGAGGCCTTTGGCGGGGTCATGGTCGCGCTGTATTCGGCCATCGGCCTGCTGCCGTCGCTGCTGGTGCCGGCGCTGGCGGTGCGCATGCGCAATCCGTTCCCGATCGCGATGCTGGTGGTCGGCCTCAATGCCGTCGCCTTCGCCGGCCTGCTGTGGGCACCAATGCAGGCGCCGTGGCTGTGGGTGGTGATCGCCGGGCTGGGCCCGTCGACGTTCCCGCTGGGGCTGACCCTGATCAACCTGCGCACGCGCACCCCCGCCGGCTCGGCCGCGTTGTCGGGCTTCATGCAGGGCGTGGGCTACAGCCTGGCCTGCCTCGGGCCACTGCTGTTCGGCTGGCTGCATGGCCTCAGCGGCGGCTGGGCCGGGTCGTTCGCCTTCCTGATGCTGTGTTCACTGGTGCTGCTGGTCGCGGCATGGTTCGCGTGCAAGCCACAGCAGCTCGAGGACCATTGGAGCTAGGAAGCCGTTGGGGGAACGGGGAACGAGAGGACGCAGAAGCAGGGATGGACCCTGCCTCGTTCCTGGCTGCGCCTCACGGGTTCCTGGCTTTCATCCCCTGACCTGGCCGTCGCCACGCACCACGAAACGCTCCACGGTAAGTGCCTCCAGGCCCATCGGGCCGTAGGCGTGCAGGCGCGTGGTGGAGATGCCGATTTCCGCGCCCAGCCCCAGTTCGCCGCCGTCGGAGAAGCGCGACGAGGCGTTGACCATCACCACCGCCGAGCGCAGCGCGTGCACGAAGGCGTCGGCGTGGGCCGGGTCGCCGGTGGCGATGACTTCGGTGTGGTCGGAAGTATGCCGGCGGACATGGGCGATCGCCGCATCCAGCGAATCGACCACCCGTATCGCCAGGATCAGGTCCAGGTACTCGGCCGCGTAGTCGGCCTCGTCCGCCGGCGCCACGCCGGCGACCAGCGCGCGGGTGGCGGCATCGCCGCGCAGTTCGACCCCGCGTGCGCGCAGCGCGTCGGCCGCCAGCGGCAGGAAGCGCGGCGCGATGTCGGCATGCACCAGCAGGGTCTCCAGCGAATTGCACGCCGCCGGACGCGACACCTTGCCGTCGACCAGCAGGCCCAGCGCCAGTTGCAGGTCGGCGCTGTCGTCCACGTACAGGTGGCACACGCCCTTGTAGTGCTTGATCACCGGTACCCGCGCATGTTCGGCGACGAAGCGGATCAGGCCCTCGCCACCGCGCGGGATCGCCAGGTCGACGATGTCGTTGAGCTGCAGCAGTTCCAGCATGGTCTCGCGGCGCAGGTCCTCCACCAGGGTCAGCGCGGCATCGGGTACCCCGGCCCCGCGCAGCGCACGCTTGAGCGCGGCGGCGATCGCGGTATTGGAATGGATCGCCTCCGAGCCGCCGCGCAGGATCACGCCGTTGCCGGCCTTGATGCACAGCGCCGCGGCGTCGGCGGTCACGTTCGGGCGCGCCTCGTAGATCATCGCGATCACCCCAGCGGCACGCGCACCTTCTGCACGCGGATGCCGTTGGGCCGCGTGTCGTCGCGGGTCACCTGGCCGACCGGATCCGGCAGCGCGGCAACCTCGCGCAGGGCGTTGGCCACGCCGGCCAGGCGCTGCCGGTCCAGGGCGAGCCGGTCGAGCATCGCCGTGCCCACGCCCTTGTCGCGCGCGGCCTGCAGGTCGCGCGCATTGGCGGCGAGGATGGCGCCGGCATCGGCATCGAGCGCATCGGCCATCGACGCCAGCAGTGCGCACCGTGCATCGCTGGAAAGGCGCGCCAGCACCTGCGAGGCGTCGCGGCACTGCTCGGCGAGGGTCTTGATGTCGGTCATGCGTACTGCTCCCGGGAGGATGCGGACCGGTGCCAGCTGCCGCGGGCGTAGGCCGGCGCAGTCATGGCAGCAGCACCAGGTCGTCGCGGTGGATCACGTTGTCGCCATAGGTGTAGCCGAGGATGGCCTCGATCTCGCGGGTGTGGCGGCGGCCGATGCGGCGCAGGTCCAGTGCCGAGTACTGGCTGATGCCACGCGCCACGCAGGACGCACCGCCCTCGCCGTCCACCCGTACTTCGATCATGTCGCCGCGGCGGAACTCGCCCAGCGCATCGACCACGCCGCCGGGCAGCAGCGAGGCGCCGTTCTCGCGCAGCGCACGCGCCGCACCCGCGTCGACCAGGATCGCCCCCGGCTCGACCGGCGCATGCCGCAGCCAGTACTTGCGCGCGGCGATGCGCGAGCGCCCCGCGTGCAGCCGGGTGCCGCGCAGCCGGCCCTGCGCGAGGCCGCGTACCACCTCGCCACTGCGGCCGTTGAACAGGAAGGTATCGATGCCGGCGGCGCCGGCCTTGGCCGCGGCCTGCAGCTTGGTCAACATGCCGCCGGTGCCGACCGCGCTGCCGCTGCCGCCGGCCATCGCCATCACCGCGGCGTTCAGTTCGACGACCTCGTCGATTGGCCGCGCCTGCGGGTCGCGGCGCGGATCGGCGGTGTACAGCCCGTCGATATCGGTGGCGATGAACAGCGCGTCGGCATCGACCAGCGCGGCGACGATGGCCGCCAGGTTGTCGTTGTCGCCCAGCTTCAGCTCGTCCACCGAAACGGTGTCGTTCTCGTTGACCACCGGCAACGCGCCCAGCGCCAGCAGCTCGTTGAGGGTGGCGCGCGCGTTGAGGTAGCGGCGGCGGTTGCGCAGGTCGTCGTGGGTGAGCAGCACCTGCGCCACCGGGCGCTCGAAGAAGCGTTGCCACAGGGCGATCAGCTGCGCCTGGCCGAGCGCGGCAAGCGCCTGCCGCGCGGCCATGGTCGCGCCGGCCTCGGCCACCTTCGGCACGATCGCGCGGCCGGCGGCGACCGCGCCCGAGGAGACGATCACCACCTCGCGGCCGGCCACCAGGTTGGCCGAGACGAACTGCGCCAGCCCCAGCGCGAAGCGCGGGGTCAGGCCGCCGCCATCGGCGGCCAGCAGACTGCTGCCGACCTTGAGCACCGCGCGCCGCCACGGCGGCAGCGGCTGCTCGGCGAACGGCGAAGGCGCGGTGTCGTTCATGGGCTCAACGCGTGTTCCATTCATGGACGGTCAGGTCCGAGCAGTCCTGCAGGACCAGCGGATCGGTGGCGACGATGGCACGTGCCTGCGCCAGGTCGTCGACGTTGCACAACACGTAGGCGCCGCCGCTGCCGTCGCCGAAGCCGCCGGTCAGGTGCAGCCGCCCCTGCGCGCGCAGCGCATCGAGGAACGCCTTGTGCGGTTCGATCACGCCCGCGTCAAACGTCGGCTTGCGCAGGGCCATCACCAGGTACAGCTTCACGTTGTTCTCCATGACACGAAGTCCCGTCGCGGATGTTGCACTGCCGCGCGGCAGATGTGGGGGATGCTTTCGTTTCCAACCAACCGGCAATCGCACGTGGATGCGGGTCTGCCCCGCATGCCTTTCCGGCCAAACCCCGTGCCGGGCAAGCCCGGCACCTACACGGCAACGTAGATGCGGGGCTTGCCCCGCATGCGGTCTTCACGGCCAAACCCCGTGCCGGGCGAGCCCGGCACCTACGGTTGCAATGCCGCCCAGCGCGCCTGCAGTTCGTCCAGCCGCAGGTCGGCGGCCGCGCCCGGCGACACCCGCGCGGCAAGGCTGCCTTCGGGCGTGCGCCCCTGTCCGGCCGTGTCCGCCGCCGCGGCCGCGGCCTTGTAGGCGTCACGGAACGGTACGCCGGCCAGTGCCGCCTCGACCGCCACGTCGGTGGCATACATGCCCGAATCGATGGCGGCGCGGATGTTGTCGTCGCGCCAGTCCAGGTTGGACAACAGTGCCGGCAGCAGCTCCAGCGCCGACAGCCCGCGGCCGAAGCCATGGAAGATCGCGCCCTTGGACGCCTGCAGGTCGCGGTGGTAGCCCGACGGCAGCGACAGCAGCTGCTCGATCTCGGTACGCGCGGCGGCGACGCTGGCGTGGGTGGCGCGCATCAGCTCGATCACGTCCGGGTTGCGCTTGTTGGGCATGATCGAACTGCCGGTGGTGTACTGCGCCGGCAGCGCCACGAAGGCGAACTCGCCGGTGGTGAACAGCGACAGGTCCCAGGCGATGCGGCGCAGGTCCAGGGTCGCCCCGCCCAGCGCCTCCAGCGCGGCCAGCTCGAACTTGCCGCGCGACAGCTGCGCGTAGATCGGGCTGACCTGCATGCGCGCGAACCCCAGTGCACGCGTGGTGTGCTCGCGGTCCAGCGGCAGGTTGACGCCGTAACCGGCCGCCGTGCCCAGCGGATTGCAGTCGAGCAACCGGCGCGTATCGGCCGCGCGCACCGCGTTGTCGATGAAGGCCTCGGCCCAGCCCGCCCACCACATGCCGGCCGAGGACACCACGGCGCGCTGGATGTGGGTGTAACCGGGCAGCGGCTGCTGCTGTTCGGCGACGGCGCGGTCCAGCGCCACTTTCGCCACCTCGCGGCTGATCTCCGCCACCCGTGCCAGCTTTTCCTTGAGCCACAGCCGGGTGGCGACCAGGATCTGGTCGTTGCGGCTGCGGCCGGTGTGGATCTTGCGCCCGGCATCGCCCAGGCGCTCGGTCAGGCGCGCCTCGATCGCCGAATGGCAGTCCTCGTACTGCTCATCCAGCACGAACGCACCACTGCGGAAATCCTCGGCCAGCAGCACCAGTTCGCGCTTGAGCGCGGCCAGCTCGTCGGCCGACAGGATGCCGATATGCTGCAGGCCTTCGGCATGCGCGGTGCTTGCCTGGATGTCGTGCAGGAAGAACTCGCGGTCCAGGATCACGTCGTCGCCGGCGAGGAAGGCCTGGATCTTCGCGTCCACCGCGACGCCGGGTTTCTGCCACAACAGGTTGGTCATCGGAAATCTCTCGGAATGGGCGTGGGATGGGTCAATGCGGGATCGCGGCCAGCTCGGGCAGGCCCAACGCCAGGTTGAGGTTCTGCAGCGCCTGCGTCGCCGCGCCCTTGAGCAGGTTGTCCAGGGTCGCCACCACCACCACGCGCTTGTTGCCCGGGGCCAGGGTGAAGCCGCCGATCTGCACGCCATGGCGGCCGGCGATGCGGCTGACCCATGGCGCGTCGTCCACCACCTCCACCAGCGGCTCGCCGGCATAACGCTGCCGGTAAAGCGCCATCACCTGTTCGCGCGTGAGCGGCTGCTGCAGCCACAGGTTGACGGTCATGGTGATGCCGCGGAAGTGCGGGGCGACGTGCGGCATGAACTCCACCGGCACGCCGAGCCGGGTGGAGACCTCGCGCTCGTGCACGTGGTTGGTCAGCGCGTACGGCATCAGGTTGTCGCGCAGCAGCTCGGTGTTGTTCTTGTCCGAGGGCGTGGTACCGGCACCGGAATACCCCGACACGCCGAAACAGGCCGGCGGCCCGGCCAGCTGCGACAGCAGCGGCGTGATCGCCAGCTGCATGGCAGTGGCGTAGCAGCCCGGGTTGCTGATGCGCTTCTGCCCGGCGTACGCATCGCGGGTCAGCTCCGGCAGGCCGTAATACCAGGCATTGTCGAAGCGGTAGTCGGCGGAGAGATCCACGATCACCGTTTCCGGGCGGGCGGCATCCAGCGCGGCCACGAAGGGCCCGGCCTTGCCATTGGGCAGGGCCAGGATCACCGCATCGGCGCCCTTGGCGGCCACCGCCTGCGGGTCGAGGCTCTCGTAGCGCAGCTCGCCGCGGTAGCCGTCGTTGTGATCGGCCACGCGCTGGCCGTCCAGCTCGCGCGAGGAAACGAAGGCCAGTTCGATCCGCGGGTGCGCGGCGATCAGCCGGATCAGCTCGGCGCCGGTATGGCCGCGGGCACCGACGATGCCCAGCGAGAATTTGCTGTCGGTCATGAATGCGAATCCAGTAGGGACCGCAGATGGCGGCGTACCGCCGGCCATTCGCTGTCGAGGATGGAGAACACCACGGTGTCGCGCGGCGTGCCGTCGGCGTGGCGCTTGTGGTTGCGCAGCACGCCGTCCTGCCTCGCGCCGAGCCGGGCAATGGCGCTACGCGAGGCATGGTTGAACCAGCTGGTCTCGAAGCCGACGCCGATGCAGCCCAGCGCCTCGAAGGCATGGCGCAGCAACAGCAGCTTGGCTTCGGTGTTCACGCCGGTGCGCTGCACCCGGGGTGGTACCAGGTGAAGCCGATGTTCAGCCGCGGCACCCCGGCGTCCAGTGCGTAACAGCGGGTGCAGCCGACCACTTCGCCGCGGCTGTCGCGGACCGCGAACGGCAGCGCCTCGCCCCGTGCCTGCGCGTCCAGCGCCGCCGCGACGTAGTGCTCCACCGCCTCCGGCGCCGGCACGTTGGCGTACCACAGGCGCGACAGCTCGCCCCCGCCCAGCGCCTGCCGCAGCGCGGGCACGTGTTCAATGCGCAGCGGTTCCAGCGGCACATGCGCGCCGCGCAGCTCCGGCACGGTGTTCCAGCAGGCATTGGCCGTGGCCCCGGTCATGGCGTCATCCCTGCAGGCTGGCCTTGCGCCGGCCGCAGTGCTCGACGAAGCCGCGGATGCGGTCGAAGTCGCTGGCGCCGAACCAGAACACCTTCCAGTGGTCCAGCTTGTAGCAGCCGTCGGACTCGGCGTAGTAGAAGTGGTTGACCGGGTTGCCGTTGCGCGAGCGCCAGAACAGCTGCGGGGTTTCCTCCAGCATCACGTTCCATACCGCGCGACCCAGGCCTTCGCCCTGCGCGTCGTCGAGCACGGCGAACTTGTCCAGGTACACGCCCTCGGCCTCGTCGGTGAGGATCACCGCGGTACGGTAGTTCTCGCTGACATAGGCGCGCAGCAGCCGGGTCTTCTCGAAATAGTCGGGTACGAGCCTGCGGCCGAAGCTGGATTCGATCAGTGCCTTCAGCCGCGCGGTGTCCAGCTGCTCCCAGGACGTGGCCTTGAGCACCTTCTCGCCGCGCCGGACCAGGGTGCCGGAGCCCTTGTGGGTGAACAGCTCCTTGGCCAGGTCGGCCGGGCGCGTGATCGAGACCGAGGATTCCTCCGGCAGCCTGTCCAGCAGGTCCTTGATCTGTTCGATCTTGACCTTCATGCCACCGTGCAGCCACGGCTGCTGGATCAGGTGCTCGTACTCGGTGGACAGGTTGATCGAATCGATCAGCCTGCCGTCGGCATCGAGCAGGCCGCCGGTGCCGGTGAGGAAGATGATCTTGTACGGCTGCAGCTCCTGCACCAGTTCGTTGGCGGCGAAGTCGGCGTTGACGTTGAGGATCTGCCCGCTCGGGGTCTCGCCCAGCGAGGTGATGACCGGGATCGAGCCGGCGCGCAGGCTGGCCTCGATCGGCGCCAGGTTGACCCGCTTCACCTCGCCGACCAGCCCGTAGGTGTCACGGTCCAGGTACTCGGCCTCGAACACGCCGCCGGTGATGGAGGTGGCGCGGGCGCCGTTCTGCTGCAGTGCCTCGACCAGCTGCAGGTTGGACTGCTGGAACACCTTGCGCACGATCGCCAGCGCTTCGGGGGTGGTCACGCGCAGGCCGTTGACGGTGTGCTTCTCGATGCCGGCGGCCGCCAGCTCGGCATCGAGCTGCGGGCCGGCGCCGTGCAGCACGATCGGGGTCAGCCCGACTTCCTGCAGGAACGACAGCGAGGACGTCAGCGCCTCCAGGTCGTCGCGCAGCACCGCGCCGCCGACCTTGACCACGGCGAAGCGCTTGGCGTCCAGCTGCGAGAAGCGCTTGAGGTACTGGCTGATCTCCTTCGCGCTGGCCATGCTCGAGAGCAGGCGCACGATGGTCTGGCGGGTCTGGCGGTGGGGTTGCATGGTGGGCAGTTCGTCTGTCTTGGGGGTGGAACGCGGCGATCAGGCGCCGCGCTGCAGGATGGTGAGGACCGAACCGGCGTAGCGCTGCAGCTGCTCCAGCGTCACGAACTCGTCGGCCGTGTGGGCCTGGGCGATGTCGCCGGGGCCGTAGACCATCGTGGTGTAGCCGGCGGCCGAGAACAGCGAGGCCTCGGTCCAGAAATCGACCGCGTTGCCGATCGGCAGGCCCAGCTCCTCGGCGATGTCGCGCGCGGCCAGGCGGCGTTCCTCGGCGCGGGCGATGTCGCCGGACGGCAGGCTCGGACCGCGGAAGGTCTCCTCGAAGTGCGCGGCCGCCGGCTCGGCGAAAGCGGCAAAGGTGGCCAGCAGCTGGTCGATATCCATCGACGGCAGCGGGCGGAAGCCGAAGCGCAGCTCGGCCTCGGGCGCGATCATGTTGGCCTTGATGCCGCCTTCGACGCGGCCGATGTTGAAGCGCAGCCCGGTCAGCCCGCCGAAGCGGGCATGCGCCAGCGACTGCACATGGTCCAGCGCGCGGCCGCCCCAGCGCATGGCCTGGTGCAGCGCGCTGGCCGCGGCGTCCTGCTGCCCGGAGGCATGGCCGGCGCGGCCGCTGAACTTCATCAGCACCGAACTGATGCCACGGTGCGCCAGCACCGCCTCGCCCAGGGTCGGCTCGGCCACCAGCACCGCCTCATACGGGATGCCGCGGGCCAGGAAGGCCGCGATGCAGCGCGGGTCGTTGGCTTCTTCGTCCGAGGAGAACAGGAAGGCCGCATCGCCGTCGCTGAGGTTGGCGGCCGCCACCAGCGCGGCCGCGGCGCCCTTGATGTCGCATACGCCGAGGCCGACCACGCGGTCGTCCAGGCGCCGCATCACGTGCGGATCGGCACTCCAGTGCGGCGAATCCGGCACCGTGTCCAGGTGCACGTTGAACAGGTATCTGGGCGTGCCACGCACCGCGTACAGGCTGACCGCGCCCGCGCCGTGGTCGGTCACCTCCACCTGGAACCCGGGCAGGTTCGCGCGCAGGTAATCGAAAATGCCGCCGGTGGTGATCGCGCGCGGCGGGTTGCGGGTGTCGAAGGCCACCAGCTTTTCCAGGTGCGCCAGGGTGTTGTCGAGCAGGTCGGTCATCGGAATGGAAGTAGAGGTGGGAGCCGGTGGTGTGCCCACCGGTCAGGTGGCGGCGCTGACGATTTCCATCAGCCGTTCTGGCCGGGCCGGCGCGACGAAGCCGTAGCGCGCGTACAGGCCATGCGCGTCGAGCGTCGCCAGCATGAAGCGGCGCAGTCCCTGCAGCTGCGGATGGGCCACGACCGCGTCCATCAGCTGCACGGCATGCCCGCGCCCGCGATGCGCCGGCAGGACGAACACGTCGGCCAGGTAGGCGAACGTGGCCGCGTCGGTGATGACCCGCGCGAACGCCACCTGCCCGGCACCATCAAGGTAGCCGCCGAAGCACAGCGAGCCGGCGATCGCACGCTCCACCGTTTCCCTCGCAACGCCGGGGCTCCAGTAGGCCCCGGTCGAGAGGAAGCGGTGGATCAGGGGAACGTCGAGTTCCCCCTTGTCGGTGCTGATGCGCAGCCCACCCATGCCGTCGCGCTCAGCCGTGGTTGACCTGTGCGTACAGCGTGGAGCTCATGCCGAACAGCTTGATGAAACCCTCGGCCTCCTCCACGCCCCAGTCGGCCGACTGCGCGTACGTCGCGCCCTTGGCGTTGAGGATGTGCGGCGAGCGCACCGCCACCGCATCGACGCGGGCGCCACGGGTCTCCAGCACCACTTCGCCGTTGACCTTGCCCTGCGAGGACCGCAGGAACGCCTCCAGGTCGGTCTTCAGCGGGTCGTGGTAGAAGCCTTCGTAGACCAGCTCCACCCACTTGCGCGCCACGTCCGGCTTGAAGCGGTTCTGCTGCTTGGTCAGCACCGCGTCTTCCAGCGCGCGGTGCGCGGCCAGCAGCGCGGTCAGGCCCGGCGCCTCGAACACGATCCGGCCCTTCAGCCCGATCACGGTGTCGCCGGTGTACACGCCGCGACCGACGCCGTACGGGGCGAACAGCCTGTTGAGCCGGGCCAGGATCTGCTCGCCCGGCAGCGCCTTGCCGTCCAGTTCCACCGCTTCGCCATGGACGAACTTCAGGGTCACGGTCAGCGGCTCGATCGGCCACGCGCTGCGCGGCGCGCACCAGCCGCGCGCGCCCTCGCCCGGCGCCTCCCACTTGTCGATCTCGCCGCCGGACATGGTCACGCCCAGCAGGTTCTCGTTGATGGTGTAGGCCTTCTGCTTGGCACGCACGCCGAAGCCACGCTCTTCCAGGTAGGCCTGCTCGTAGGCACGGGTCTGGGTGTGCTCCTTCTGGATCTCGCGGATCGGGGCGAGGATGCGGTAATCGCCCTGCGCCTTGACCGCCAGGTCGAAGCGCACCTGGTCGTTGCCCATGCCGGTGCAGCCGTGGGCGATGGCGTTGGTGCCCAGCTCGGCGGCGCGCGCGAGGGCGGCATCGACGATCAGGTAACGGTCGGACACCAGCAGCGGGTACTGGCCCTGGTAGCCCTCGCCGGCCCACACGAACGGCTTGACGAAGCCTGCCCAGATCGCCGGGCCACCATCGACGGTGACGTGGCTGGCCACGCCCAGTTCGGCGGCGCGCTTCTCGATCGTCTCGCGCTCTTCGGCGTCCACGCCGCCGGTGTCGGCGAACACGGTGTGCACGTTCCAGCCGCGCTCCTTCAGGTAGGGCACGCAGAAGCTGGTGTCCAGGCCGCCGGAGAAGGCCAGGACGATGTCGCGGGATTCGTTGGGAGTAGTCATGTGCGGATCTCGTGGGGCGGCGCGTGGGCCGCCGTTGTTGAATCGGGGGAAGGGAAAGCGGCGGGACGGATCAGCGGACCAGCGCGGCCATGATCGCCTTCTGCACGTGCAGGCGGTTCTCGGCCTCGTCGATGGCGATGCACTGCGGCGAATCCATCACCGCGTCGGTGGCCTTGACGTTGCGGCGCAGCGGCAGGCAATGGCTGAACACGCCGTTGTTGGTGAGCGCCATCTTGGCCTCGTCGACGATGAAGTGCCTGTACTGGTCGCGGATGGGCTTTTCCGGCGCCCAGTTGCCGAAGTACGGCAGTGCGCCCCAGCTCTTGGCATAGACCACGTCGGCACCGCGGTAGGCGCTTTCGATGTCATGGCTGACGCGCAGCGAGCCGCCGCTCTCGGCCACGTTCTGCGCGGCCCAGCCCATGTAACGCTCGTCGAGGATGTACTGCTCGTTGGGGCACAGCAGGGTCACGTCCATGCCCAGGCGGGTGGCGATGGTCAACGCCGAGTTGGCCACCGCGGTGTTCAGCGGCTTGGGATGGTAGGTCCAGGTCAGCACGTACTTCTTGCCGCGCAGGTCGCTGGTGCCGAAGTGCTCCTGCAGCGCCAGCGCATGCGCCAGTTCCTGGCAGGGATGGGTGATGGTCTCCATGTTGATCACCGGCACCGGCGAGTACTTCGCGAACGCCTTGAGCACGATGTCCTGGCGGTCGTACTGCCAGTCCACGAACTTCGGGAAGGCGCGCACGCCGATGAGGTCGACGTAGCGCCCCAGCACCTTCGCCACTTCGGCGATGTGCTCTTCGGTGTCGCCATCCATCACCGTGCCCAGGTCGAACTCGATCGGCCACGCGTCCTTGCCCGGCTGCAGCACGATGGCATGGCCGCCGAGCTGGAACGCGCCCAGCTCGAAGCTGGTGCGGGTACGCATGGACGGATTGAAGAACACCAGCGCGATGGACCTGCCCTTCAGGTCGTCGCCCAGCTTGTTGCGCTTGAACAGGGCCGCCTGGGTCAGCAGCGCGTCGAGTTCGGCGCGGCTCCAGTCCTGGGTGTTCAAGAAGTGCTTCACAGACATCGATCCATCCTTTGCTGGTGCGGGGGACCACCGTTGCCGGCGGCAGGATGCGCGGACGCGCGGCTCATTGCAGTTGAAACTTTCGTGGAGCAGAAACGAAAAAACCCAGCCGGGGGCTGGGTTTTCCGAACAGACAGCACAAGGCTCCGGTTTACCCAGCGAATATGTGGGGTTCCGGTCGGCGGGCACGCGAGGTCATGCCGGAGGCCATCCGGGCGGTGCTGGTTTCGTGCTGGAAGCTGTTCGCCTTCATCGTCGCGCATGGTCGCACGCGTTCCGGCACCACGCAAGTGCCGCGATGCAACAATCAGGGATTCGCCGGCCCCTGCTCCAGGCCCTCGCCCAGCTCGGGGGTGATCGACACCCGCAGCTTCAGGCGGTTGCCCGGATCCTCGGGCAGGCGCGAGCGGAACTTGACGCCCTTGTAGACGTAATCCACGTCATAGGCGATGGGCCGGCGGAACTCGCGGCCGACCTCGATGATCCGGCATTCGGGGGTGAGCAGCGCGCCATTGTTGCCGGCGCCCACGGTACGCACTTCCCTTTCGGCCTCGTCCTCGCCGTCCTGGTGGCTGAAAATGCCCTTGACCGAATCCCAGAAGCGACGGAAGCCGCCCTTCTGCTCCTCGCCCTTGACCTCCACCGGCGCCAGCGTCAGCGTGGACACCGGCTCGCAGTGTTCCTCGGTGCGGGTGGCACGCAGGGTCTGGAACACCGGCTCGACGTTCAATACCTGCGCATAGTCGTAGCGCACGTTCTCGACGATCACCACGCGATTGCGCAGGTCGGTGTTCTGGGCCGCGGCCGGCATGGCGGACGCGGCCAGCAGGCAGGCCATGGACAGCGACACGGGAGCGCGCTTCATCGACACGTCAACGGGGATGGATGAGGGATGACCACCGATATAGTGTAGGCGCGGCAGGGGATGGAGGCTGAACATTACCCGTCCATCGCGCCGCTGCCCAGCCCGGGCGTGCCCGCCCGGCCCCGGCCCGCTAGAATTGCCGGCTCTGTTTTCGCTCCCACGGCACGCCCATGGCCCTGCATCTGTACAACACCCTGACCCGGCAGCTGGAGCGGTTCGCCCCGCTGGACCCGGCCGCCCCGACCATGTACGTGTGCGGCCCGACCGTCTACAACTACGTGCACATCGGCAACGCCCGCGGCCCGGTGGTGTTCGGGGTGCTCGCGGCCCTGCTGCGGCGCAGTTTCGGCGGCCTGCGCTACGCCCGCAACATCACCGACGTCGACGACAAGATCAACGCCGCGGCGCGCGACCAGGGCGTGCAGATCGCGGCCATCACCGACCGCTTCGCCGCCGCCTACCGCGAGGACATGGCCGCCCTGGGCGTGGCGCCGCCGGACATCGAGCCGGAAGCCACCGCCCACATCCCGCAGATCATCGCCATGATCGAGCGGCTGATCGAAGCCGGGCACGCCTATGCCGCCGAGGGCCACGTGCTGTTCGCGGTCGCCACCTTCGACGGCTACGGCAAACTGTCGCGGCGCGACCCGGACGAAATGCTGGCCGGCGCCCGCGTCGAAGTGGCCCCGTACAAGCGCGACGCCGGCGACTTCGTGCTGTGGAAGCCGTCCAGCGACGACCTGCCCGGCTGGGAATCGCCATGGGGCCGCGGCCGCCCGGGCTGGCACATCGAATGCTCGGCGATGGCCGCCGCCCACCTGGGCGACACCATCGACATCCACGCCGGCGGCGTGGACCTGCAGTTCCCGCACCACGAAAACGAGATCGCGCAGAGCGAATGCGCCCACGGCGGCCGCACCTTCGCCCGCTTCTGGCTGCACAACGGCATGCTCAACTTCGGCGGCGCCAAGATGAGCAAGTCGCTGGGCAACATCGAGCGGGTGCACGACCTGGTGCGCCAGCATCCGCCCGAGGCGCTGCGCTATGCGCTGCTGTCGGCCCACTACCGGCAGCCGCTGGACTGGTCCGACGCGCTGATCGAGCAGTCCGTGCGCACCCTGGACCGGCTGTACGGCACCCTGCGCGACCTGGCCGATGTCGACGCCACCGCCGTGATTCCGGCCGCGGTCGAGGCGGCGCTGGACGACGACCTCAACACGCCGCTGGCACTGGCCGAGGTGGCACGCATCGCCAGCGAGGCACGCAAGGCGGAAGGCGCGATCGAGAAGGCGCGCCTGAAGGGCGAACTGCTCGGTGCCGGGCTGGCGCTGGGGCTGCTGCAGCAGGCGCCGGCGGCATGGTTCGGGCGTGGCGCGGACGCCGGCGACGATGCCCGCATCCAGGCCCTGATCGACGCACGCATCGCCGCCAAGCAGGCGCGCGATTTCGCCCGCGCCGATGCCATCCGCGACCAGCTGGCCGCCGAGAACATCGTCCTGGAGGACACGCCGCAGGGCGTGCGCTGGAAACGTGGCTGAGCCATTGCCGTGAGCCGTGGCCGGGACAGGCGCGCACCGCCCCCTGCCCTGGCCCGCGTCCTTCTTCCCCCTCGTCCTCCCCTTCCTCCCGCCGTGGAAAGGGCCCATGGCAGGAACCCTGATGACCGACTCCCCCTTCCCGCTCGAAGCCACCGCCGCCGAAGCCCAGGCCGCGATCGCCGACGAATTCTCCTTCTTCGCTGACTGGTCCGAGCGCTACCAGTACCTGATCGACCTCGGCCGCAAGCTGCCCCCCTTCCCGGAGGCGTGGAAGACCGAGGAATACCGGCTGCACGGCTGCCAGTCGATGGTGTGGATCGTGCCCGAAGGCAACGCCGACCGGCTGGTGTTCCACGCGGTCAGCGACTCGGCCATCGTTTCCGGGTTGATCTATCTGGCGCTGCGCGTCTACTCCGGCCGCCCGGCGGCCGAGATCCTGGCCACCGAGCCGGACTACGTGGCCGCCATCGGCTTGGCCCGGCACCTGTCGCCGACCCGCAGCAATGGGCTGGCGGCGATGCTCTCCTTCATCCGCGACACCGCGCGGTCGCAAGCGCAGTGACCACCGGCAGTTCCGATGCCGGCCTGGGCGCGCTGCTGCGCCAGGCCGGCTTCGTGCACCTGCTGGCCTACCGCATCACCGCGATGCTGTCCTACCAGATCGTCGCGGTCACGGTGGGCTGGCATATCTACGAGATCACCCGCAATCCGTTCTCGCTGGGCCTGGTCGGGCTGGCCGAAGTGCTGCCCTATTTCTGCGTGGCGCCGTTCGCCGGCTACCTGGTGGACCATCTGCCACGGCGCCGCCTGGGCATGGTGGCCAGTCTCGGGCTGGTGGCCACCGCGGCCATCCTCTGCGCGGTCGCGCTGGGCGCAGTGCCATTCCAGGGCACGTGGCCGATCTACCTGGCCATCGCCCTGACCGGCATGGTCCGCGCCTTCCTGTCGCCGGTCTACAACGCGCTGTTCGCGCGCGTCTTGGCGCGCGATCAGTACGCGCGTGGCGCCGGCTTCGGCAGCGTGGTGTTCCAGGCCGGCATGGTGCTCGGCCCGGCGCTGGGCGGCGTGCTGGTCGGCTGGGGCGGCAAAGGGCTGGCCTACGCCGTGGCCGCGGCAATGGCCGTGCTGGCCGTGGCCGCATTGGCCCTGCTGCGGGTGCAGGAAGCGCCGCCGCCGGCCACCCGCGCGCCGATCTTCGCCAGCATCGCCGAAGGCGCACGCTTCGTGCTGTCCACCCCGGTGATGCTCGGCGCGATGGCGCTGGACATGTTCTCGGTGCTGCTGGGCGGCGTGGTGGCGATGCTGCCGGCCTTCATCCAGGAAATCCTGCACTACGGGCCGGAAGGGCTCGGCATCCTGCGCGCGGCGCCGGCGCTGGGATCGGTCTGCGTGGGCCTGTGGCTGGCCCGGCATCCGCTGCACCGCAACGCCGGCCGCGTGCTGCTGTACGCGGTGGCCGGCTTCGGCCTGTGCGTGATCGGCTTCGGCCTGTCGCGCAGCTTCTGGCTGTCGGCGGCGATCCTGCTGTTCTACGGTGCGTTCGACGGCGTGTCGGTGGTGGTGCGCTCGACCATCCTGCAGCTGGCCACGCCGGATGAGATGCGCGGGCGGGTATCGTCGATCAACGGCATCTTCATCAGCTCGTCCAATGAACTGGGCGCGTTCTACGCCGGCACCATGGCGCGGCTGCTGGGACTGGTGCCGGCGGTGGTGGTGGGTGGCTGCGCGGTGTTGGGCGTGGCGGGCCTCACCGCCTGGAAGAACCCGACGCTGCGGCGGTTGAACCTGCGCGACCTGCAATAGCCCGGGGCGGCGACGTGAGCACGCGCGACTGCCGCGCGCCGCCGCGGCGTACGCGCCGGCAACCGCCCACCTGCGGCGCGCGCGGACAGGGCAAACAAAAAGCCCCGCACGCGGCGGGGCTTTTTGTTGACGGCGGGGGGACCGGGAATCAGTCGCCCTGCTGCTTCTGCATGTGCTCCCAGCGCTCCTGGGCATCGATGGTGCGCTCGGCGGTGAGACGTGCTTCCAGGCGCTCCAGGCCGATTTCCTCGCCGGTGTCCACGCAGTAACCGTAGTCGCCCGACTCCAGCCGCTTGAGCGTGCTGTCGATTTTGCCGATCAGCTTGCGGTAGCGGTCGCGGGTACGCAGTTCCAGCGAATTCTCGGTCTCGCGGGTGGCCCGTTCGGCCTCGTCGCCGATGTCGCGCACTTCCTCGCGCAGGTTCTCGATGGTCTGCTTGGATTCCTCCACCAGGTCGGCGCGCCAGTCCTGCAGGCGCTGGCGGAAGTACTCCTGCTGCAGCGGGCTCATGTATTCCTCGTCCGCCGAGGGCTTGTAGCCTGCCGGCAGGATCGGCCGGCCGGTCGCCTCGTCGGTCTTGTACTCGACCACTTTGTGCTTGCTGCGCGGGGCCGGGGCGGCCGAGCGTGCGGTGACGGCAACGGCGACCTTGCCGACCGGACGGACGGCGGCGGGTGCGGCGGATTTGACGGCGGTCTTTGCGGGGGATTTCGAAACAGGCACGGGATTCTTGGATTGCGGGGCCTTGGCTGCCGGAGCCGGTGCCTTGGCCACCGGCGCGGGGGCCGGGGCGGGTACCGTCTTGGCGACTGCGGCCGGGACAGGCTTGGCCGGCACCGGCTTGGCAGCCGGCTTCGGTACGGACTTCACGATGGGTTTGCTGACCGGGGACTTGGAGGCCTTGGCCGCGGTCTTGGCGGGGGTCTTGCCGGGTGCCGGCTTGGCGGGCTGGGCGGCCTTGGCCAGCGGGGCTGCCGCCTTCCTGGCCGGAGCCTTGCTGGCAGCCACCTTCTTCGCCGGGGCCTTGCTGGCGGCCACCTTCTTGCTGGCGGCCACCTTCTTGGCGGGGGCTTTCTTGACCGCGGCCTTCTTGACCGCGACCTTCTTGGCGGGCGCTGCCTGCTTGGCCGGGGCCTTCTTGGCCACCACCTTCTTGGCAGGCGCCTTCTTCGCAGCCGGCTTGGCGGTCTTGGCGGCCGGTTTCTTGACTACCGGCTTGGACGCCGCCTTCTTGACTGCAGGTTTGGCGGTTTTCTTGGCGACCTTGACGGCCTTTTTTGCAGGTTTTTTAGCAGCCACGAAACGCTCTTCCTTGTTTCCCCGGGGCCCGGGAAAGCGGGCCTTTATAGCCTACCCGACCAGCAGCGGCAACCGCGCCGACCGCCCCGACATGAACGGATGCCCGAGCCGCCCCGGAGCGCCACCGGCGGCATCGCCGGACCCTCCCGCGCGGTTCGGAACGTGACCGGGCACGAGCGGCGTACCCGGTGGGCGCCAGGTGCTGGAGCCTGCCTGCCACCTGTCCGGCATCGTGCGACAAATCCTTGGGCAATGCCAGCTGGCTTATCATCGCGGGGTGATCGGCCGACTTCTCATTGCCCTGCTGCGCTTCTACAAGCGCTTCATCAGCCCCCTGCTGGGGCCGCGCTGCCGCTTTGTCCCCAGCTGCTCCGAATATTCGATGGACGCGATCCGCCTGCACGGCCCGCTGCGGGGCTGCTGGCTTACGCTGCGCCGGCTGGGCCGCTGCCATCCGCTGCACCCGGGCGGCTTCGACCCGGTCCCGGACAAGGCCCCTCCCCCCTCTTGCCGCTGCACAGGAAAACACTGACATGTCCTCCACGCTCATCACCAATGCCCGCATGGTCAACGAAGGCCGCACCTTCGACGGCGACCTGCGCATCGAGGACGGCCGCATCGCCCGGATCGGCAGCGGGCTGGCGCCACGCGCCGGCGAGGAAGTGGTCGATGCCGGCGGCCGCTGGCTGCTGCCGGGCATGATCGACGACCAGGTGCATTTCCGCGAACCGGGCCTGACCCACAAGGGCGACATCGCCAGTGAATCGGCGGCGGCGGTGGCCGGTGGCCTGACCAGCTTCATGGACATGCCCAACACCAACCCGCCGACGCTGGACTCGACCATCCTGGAAGCCAAGTACGAGCTCGCGCGCGGCCGCGCCTGGGCCAACTACGGCTTCTACCACGGCGCCAGCAACGACAACCTCGAAGCGATCCGCGCGCTCGACCCGAAGAAGGCCCCCGGGGTGAAGGTGTTCATGGGTGCGTCCACCGGCAACATGCTGGTCGACGACCCGGACACGCTGGACGCGATCTTCCGCGACTGCCCCACGCCGATCATCACGCACTGCGAAGACACGCCGATGATCGACGCCAACATGAAGGCGTTCCAGGAAAAGTACGGCGAGGCACTGACCGCGGAGATGCACCCGGACATCCGCTCGCGCGAGGCTTGCATCAAGTCGACCCGGCTGGCGATGTCGCTGGCGCGCAGGCACGGTACCCGCCTGCACGTGCTGCACATTTCCACCGCCGACGAGCTGGCGCTGTTCGAGAAGGGCCCGCTGGTCCGCGCCGACGGCAGCCGCAAGCAGATCACCGCCGAGACCTGCGTGCACTTCCTGCATTTCGCCCGCCCGGATTACGCGACCAAGGGCAACCTGATCAAGTGCAACCCGGCGATCAAGGACGTGGCCGACCGCGAGGCGATCATCGCCGCGCTGGCCGACGATGTACTCGACGTGCTGGCCACCGACCACGCCCCGCACACCTGGGAAGAGAAGCAGAAGCCCTATGCGCAGGCGCCGTCGGGCCTGCCGCTGGTGCAGTACGCGCTGGTCGCCGCGCTGGAGCGGGTGCACGAAGGCAAACTGACCCGCGAGCAGGTGGTGCAGAAATTCGCCCATGCCCCGGCGCAGTTGTTCGACGTGGAAGAACGCGGCTTCCTGCGTGAGGGCTATTTCGCCGACCTGGTGCTGGTGGAGGACGTGCCGTTCACGGTCAGGCGCGAGGACGTGCTGTCCAAGTGCGGTTGGTCGCCATTCGAAGGCACCACTTTCCGTTCGCGCATCGCCTCCACCTGGGTCAATGGCCAACGCGTGTGGGATGGCCGCAGGCTGGTGGGCCAGCCCGCCGGCCAGCGCATGACCTACGCCCGCTGATGCGTCGCTCGCTCCTGTGGGGCGCGCTGCTGCTCGCCGCGCCGCTGTCCCCTGCCCCGCCCGCGCTGGCCCAGGACGGCATCGCCGACCTGGTCGACAACCGCGTGGTGTTCCCGGCCAGCGCCTCGCAGGGCGCGATGGTGATCGGCAAGGTGCCTGCCGGCAGCCGCGTGCGGCATGCCGGCCGCGACCTGCGGGTCAGCGGCTACGGCAGCGTGGTGTTCGGCATCGGCCGCGACGAGAAGGGGCCACTGCAGGTGCAGGTGCAGCGCCCGGATGGGGGCAGCGAAACCGCCTCGATCAGGGTGACGCCGCGCGACTGGCCGCTGGAACGGGTCAACGGCGTGCCGCCGAAGACGGTGAACCCGCCGCCGGCCATCGCCGAGCGCATTGCCCGCGAACAGGCCCGGGTCACCGAGGCGCGCCAGCGCGACGACGACCGCACCGATTTCACCCAGACCTTCCAGTGGCCGCTGCAGGGGCGCATCAGCGGCCGCTTCGGCAACGCCCGCATCTACAACGGCCAGCCCGGCGCCGGGCACTCGGGCATGGATATCGCCGCGCCGACCGGCACTCCGGTGAAGGCACCGGCCGCGGGCATCGTCACCTTCGCCGACCCGGACCTGTACCTGACCGGCGGCACCCTGGTGCTGGACCACGGGTTCGGCATCAGCTCCAACTTCCTGCACCTGTCGCGCATCGACGTGAAGGTCGGCGAGCGCATCGTGCAGGGCCAGGTGATCGCCGCGGTCGGCGCCACCGGGCGCGCGACCGGGCCGCACCTGCATTGGGGAATGAACTGGTTCGACACCCGCATCGACCCGCTGCTGGTGCTCGAGCGCGGCAAGTAGCCGTCCGCGCCCGGCACGCGCGCGGGGCGCCCGGTTTTTCGTACCCCGCCATTCCCGTCACCCGAAGCGGTGCCCAGGCGTGGCGAACAGCCGCCGCGTTACTCCCGGGTCCGGGCCCGGGACCGCGCTGCCGGTAGGTCCGGGCCCCGTGCGGCCGCGCCGTCGGGGCCGTGTCGGGTCCATGTCGGGGCCGTGTCCTCACCACGGCTGGGCGCCTGGCAGGATGATGGCGGCAACCCGAGCCCACTGCCCCGAGGAATCTGCATGCACGCCAACGGCCCCCGACTTCGCGAACTGCGCATCGCCCGCCAGTGGTCGCAGGAACAACTGGCCGCGCTGAGTGGCCTGAACCTACGCACCATCCAGCGCCTGGAATCGGGCGCGAAGATCTCCACCGAATCGCTGCGGGCCCTGGCCGCGGTGTTCGAAGTAGCGCCGGCGAGCCTGCTGCTCGGCGAGCCCGCGCCCAGCCAGCCGGCACTGCAGGCGATGCGCGAAGGCGTCCTGCGTGGGCTGGAGTTCAACGGCACCACGCCCCGCGCGGATTTCTGGTGGTTCGCACTGGCCGTGGCCATGCTGCTGGCCTTCGCCCGACTACTTGCCGAGGCTGTTGGCCCGCTGCCGCTGCAGCTGGCTGCGCTGCTGGTGCTGTTGCCGTGGCTGGCGGCCTGTACGCGGCGGCTGCGCGACGCCGGCCTCAATCCCTGGTGGCAGCTGATCAGCCTGGCGCCGGTGGCCGGCATCCTGGTGCTGCTCTACCTGCTCACCTATCCGACCCGGGCACCGGCGCCACTTGCGGCGCCGCCGGCCTGAGAGCGCCGCTTCCGGCGAGGGTTGTCGGCCCGCGAGCAGGCGCCGTGCAATCGACGCGCATCGCCCCCGGACGCCCCGGCAGGTCAGCCGCGCGCCGCCCACCAGCCACGCCACAGCAGCGCCGCCGGGCGCGGCTGGTAGGCGCCGCCACGGATGCGGGCCTGCAGGCGCCCGCGCGCCAGCGCGGCATACAGCCGGCGCGGTCGCGGCCCGGCGACCCGCGCCGGCCAGCGCGCCAGCAACGCCTGCTGCCAGACGGCCTCGCCGCCCGCGGCAGCGGGCACCGCGGCCGCGCCCAGGTCCTGCACCCGCTGCGCCAGCAGTTGGGTCAGCACCGCATCGCCGGCGGCGGGCTGCAGCGGCGCATCGAACACCGCCGCCTCCACCGCCGCCACCGCAGCGGCGAAGCGCTGCAGCGCACCCCGCGCCTGCGCCGGGTCGGCCATGCATTCACGCGCCTCGACCAGGTCCGGCAAGGCCTCGGCCAGTTGCGCCCAGGGCGCCCGCACCGGTTCCAGCACCCGCCCCAGCGGATGCCGCGAGCGCTGCCCGGCCCAACTGCGCAGTTCCTCGCCCCACCAGCCGAGCTTGGCATTGGCCGGCAACGGATCGCCGGCGATGTTGAGCATGTCGTCGAATTCCTGCAGCAGCGCGAACCACGCCAGCGTGCGGCGATGCAGCTCCGGTGCGACGAAACGGTCGACCAGCGACCATTCGGGCCAGCGCTCGCGCCACTTGTCCAGGAAACCGTCCAGGGAATCAGATCCAGTCATGCGCCTATTGTAAGAACCTGTCCGGGCGCCGTCTGCGGCTTTGCGCGGGCGCCGCGCGGCAGGCTGCGCATCAGGCCGTGGCCGGCCGCCGGCGTGTTCCCGGCGAACGCGCGCCACGCGCCGGCACCGCGGGCGTGGCGCTGGTGCCACGCACGAAGGCCGCCGCCAGCCGCAGCGCATCGTCGCCTTCCCGGTTGCCGCGCAGGGCACGCATCAACCGGGCCGGTGTGGCCCCGGTCCAGCCGACCAGCTCGCGGGTGGCGTGCGCCTGGTCGCTGTAACCGTGGCGCGCGGCCGCCGCGGCAATGTCCGCGTCCGCGGCATCCAGCGTGCGCAGCAGGGCCTGCAGCCGGCGCACGCGCGCGTATTCCTTCGGCGTCATGCCGACCGCGGCGAGAAACCGCGGCTGCAGGGTCCGCAGGCCGACTCCCAGCCGCTGCGCCAGTTCGGCGATGCGCAGGTCGCCGTCGGCCGCGTCGAGCAGGGCAACGGCGCGCACGATGAGCGCATCGGGCACGAACCCGGCCGCCCGTTCCCGCAGCAGCCGCCACAACGGTTGCGGCGACTGCGCGGCGACGTAGCCGCGCGCGGCCCCGGCGAAGCGCGCGGCGAACGCGGGATCGAGGGTGAACAGGTCGGGGGCCTGGTCACGCAACCCGGGCAGGCGCGCGCCGGCCACCAGCGCACTGCTCGCCGGCGTCAGCCGCACGCCGATGCAGAACACCGCACCGGCCGCCTGCAGCCGCACCGGGCCGCGCTGCTGGGCGGCAAAACAGAACGGCTGGTCGGCGCGGACCTGCCCGTCCGCGCCGTGGAAACGCAGCGGCACGCCCAGTTCGGCCAGCAGTTCGCAGCAGCCGTCCGGGTAGATCACCTGCACCTCGCCGTCCGGGGCGTCGTCGCGCAACACCCACAGGCAGCGCACGTGGCGCTGCAGGTCGGGCGGCGGCGGGTACTCGCGGTAGTCCATGCGCCATCGAACCCGGTGCTGCGCGTTTTTACAAGCGTGGCCGCCGCGGCCCGGCTAGCCTGCGGCCATCCATCGAGGAGGCGGGAACATGGCAAAGGCGGCAATCGTGCTGGGGGTGGGCATGGCATTGGCGGGCGGGACCGCCGTGGCCGGCGAGTTCGACTGGCTCGCGGGCCAATGGTGCGGCGGCAGCGCGGAACGGAAGATCGAGGAGGCCTGGCTGCCGGAAGCCGGCGGTGCACTGCTGGGCATGTCGCGCACGCTGCGCGGCGGCGCCACCGAATCGTTCGAATTCATGCGCCTGGTGCCTGCCGGCAGCGATGCGGGTTTCCATGTCCAGCCCAATGGCGTGGCGCCCACGGTGTTCGCCATCGCCGGCCACGGCGAGGGCTGGGTGGTGTTCGCGAACCCCGGACACGACTTCCCCAGCGCATCGAGTACCGGCGCGACGGCACCGGGTTGCAGGCCTCCATCTCCGGACCGGGGCCAGACGGCAAGAGGCTGGAAATCCCGTTCGCGTACCGCCGCTGCGGCGGTTGAGGCGCCAGGCGCCGCGGCTTCAGCGCAGGCCGCGCGGCCACGGCCAGGCGGCCGGCTCCAGCAGCGCGGCCGGGGTCGCCGCCATCACGTCGGCCTGCCACAGCGCCGGGTCGTCGCCGTCCGGGCGGTAGCCCCACAGCGCGGCGACCGAGGGCATCGCGGCCGCCGATGCGGCCTGGATGTCGCGCGCGTCGTCGCCGACGTAGACGCAGTGCTGCGGCGCCCACCCGATCCGCTGCGCCGCCACCTGCAGCGGCAGCGGGTGCGGCTTGCGTTCGGCCAGGGTGTCGCCACCGATGAGTACCGCGCAGCGCTGTTCCCAGCCCAGCTGCGGCAGGATCAGCCGCGCCAGGTATTCGGGCTTGTTGGTGACGATGCCCCAGCGGCTGCCCGCCTGCTCCAGCGCATGCAACATGCTGGCGACGCCGTCGAACAGCCGCGCGTGGCGGCCGATCAGGGACTGGTAGACGTCCAGGAACTCGGGCACCAGCGCCTGTCGTTCGCTTTCGGCCATCTGCGGGAAGGCCACCGCCAGCATCGCCCGCGAGCCCTTGGACACCACCGGGCGCAGGCACTCGGCGACCAGCGCCTGCATGCCGCGCGCCTGGCGCATGGCATTGGCGGTGACCACGAAATCCGGCGCGGTGTCGAGCAGGGTGCCGTCCAGGTCGAACAGCACCACCGGCGGGAACGCGGGCACGGTCAGGCCTGCTCGGGCTTGACCGCGAAGGCCAGGTAGTTGATGTCGGTGCGCCGGCTCAGGCGCGCGCGGTTGCGCCACGGCTCGTAGGCCATGCCGCTGACGTCCTGCAGCTGCAACCCGGACTGGCGCAGCCAGGCGCCCAGCTCGGCCGGCTTGATGAATTCCTGGTAGTGGTGGGTGCCGCGCGGCAGCAGCCGGGCGATGTACTCGGCGCCGACCACCGCCACCGCGAACGCGGCCGGGGTGCGGTTGATCGTGGACAGGAACAGCTTGCCGCCGGGACGCAGCAGGCGCTGGCAGGCGGCGATGATCGCGCCCGGGTCCGGCACGTGCTCGAGCATCTCCATGCAGGTCACCACGTCGAACGCTCCGGCCTGCTCGGCGGCCAGGTCCTCGGCCGCCTGCACCCGGTAATCGACCTGCACCCCGGATTCCAGCCCGTGCAGGCGCGCGACCTTCACCAGCTCCGGCGCCAGGTCGATGGCGGTGACCTGCGCGCCCTCCTTCGCCAGCGCTTCGCTGAGCAGGCCGCCGCCGCAGCCGATGTCGAGCACCCGCGCGCCGCGCAGCGTGGCGCGCTCGGCCACGTACCGCAGCCGCACCGGGTTGAGCGCGTGCAGCGGCTTCTGCGGGCCGTCGGCGTCCCACCAGCGGTTGGCCAGTGCGGCGAACTTGTCCAGCTCGGCCTGATCGAAATTGTTGGACGTCGGTGCTGCGGTCATGTCGGAATCCTCGTGAAGCCGCCGCGCTCAGGCGCGGCTGGAACGGATGCGGTCGCGCCACTGGCGGGCATTGGCGGTGATCGCCGCCACGTCCATGCCGACCAGTTCGCGCTGCACCAGCTTGGGCTGGCCGGCGATCCACACGTCGCTGACCTGGTGGCGGCCAGCGGCGTAGACCAGCTGCGACAGCACGTGGTGCAGCGGCTGGGTCTCCAGCGCCGACAGGTCCACGCACGCCAGGTCGGCCTGCTTGCCGACCTCGATCGAGCCGATCCTGTCACCGAACCCCAGCGCGCGCGCGCCGCCCAGGGTGGCCGCGCGCAGCGTGGTGGCCGCGTCCAGCGCGGTGGCGTCGTTGGCCACGGCCTTGGCCAGGATCGCCGCGGTGCGGTTCTCGCTGAACATGTCCAGGTCGTTGTTGCTGGCGCAGCCGTCGGTGCCGATGGCCAGGTTCACCCCGCGCGCACCAGCGCGCAGGCCGGGCAGAAGCCCGAGGCCAGCTTCAGGTTCGATTCCGGGCAATGCACCACGTGCACGCCGCGTTCGGCGCACAGGTGGATCTCGGCGTCGGTGAGCTGGGTCATGTGCACCGCGATCAGGCGGTCGTTGACCAGCCCCAGCCGGTCCAGCCGTGCCAGCGGGCGCTGGCCGTGCAGTTTCAGCGAATCGCTGATTTCCTGCGCGGTCTCGTGGGTATGCAGGTGCACCGGGATGTCGAGCTGGTCGGACAGCATCCGCACCCGCTCGAAGTTGGCGTCGTTGACCGTGTACGGCGCGTGCGGCGCGAACGCGGTGCCGATCAGCGGATCACCGCGCCACTGGTCGTGCAGTTCGCCGGCGCGGGCGAAGTATTCGTCGTCGCTCTTCGCCCAGGCGCTGGGGAAATCGATGATCACCGCGCCGACCAGCGCGCGGAAGCCGTGCTTCTTGTACACGGCGGCCTGCACGTCGGCGAAAAAATAGTTCTCGTTGGCGCAGGTGGTGCCGCCGCGCAGCATCTCGGCGATGGCCAAGGTGGTGCCGTCGGCGACGAACTCCGGGCCGATCACCGCGGCCTCCACCGGCCAGATGTGCTCGCGCAGCCAGGTCATCAGCGGCAGGTCGTCGGCGATCCCGCGCAGCAGGGTCATCGGGTTGTGGGTGTGGGCGTTGACCAGCCCCGGGATCAGCGCCGCCTGCGGCCGCGACACCACCTCGGCGGGCTGGAAGCGCGCGCGTGCCTCGGCGCGCGGCAGCACCGCCACGATCCGGCCCCCGCTCACCGCCACCGCATGGTCTTCCAGCACCACCGCATGCGGCTCGACCGGTACCACGTAGCCGGCTTCGATCAGGAGGTCGCAGCGGGACGCCGCGGTTTCATGGATTGTCATTGCAAAGCTTCCTTCCGGGACCGGGCCTGCGGCGCGCGCTCAATCGCCACGGGCGAGGATGCGCCGGCGGGCGAGCATGGACAGCGGGAAAATCAGCGCGAACACCAGCGCCGCCCATTTCCCCGGGACGAACACGCCCAGCGGGATGGCGCAGGAAAACACAAGCAGCGGGATCAGCCCGCGCACCAGCAGCAGGCGGGCCTGCGCCGGGCCGAGCCGGGCATGCAGGTTCTCCTGTGCCACCACCGTGCGCCGCAGCAGCCAGGAAAACAGCGAAATGCCGGTGAGCACCAGCGCGTAGACCACGAAATGTTCGGACACCTGGCGGGTCGCGAACGGCATCAGCACGACGAAGAACAGCTGCAGCAGGGCCAGCCACACCAGCCTGGCATTGACCCGTCGCACGTGTTTCCAGGTGAGCATGTGCCCGACCCAGAACAGCCCGGTCACGAAGAAGCTGATGACATAGGCCAGCAGCACGCTGAAGGTCTCGCCCCAGGCCTGGTCGGCGCCCACCCGTTCGATCAGTTCGCTGCCCGGCAGGCGCAGTTCGATCGCCAGCAGGGTGATGACGATGGCGAACACCGCATCGCAGAAGTTCACCACCCGCTCATGCGGAAACCGGTCCTCGCGGACCGGTTCCTCGACAGCCTGCTCGACGCCGGCGGGTTCGCGCATGGGCTTACTTGACGCGCGCGGAGTATTCGCCGGAGCGGGTATCGACGCGGATCACCTCGTCCTGGCCGACGAACAGCGGCACGCGCACCACCGCACCGGTCTCCAGGGTGGCCGGCTTGCCGCCGCCGCCGGAGGTATCGCCGCGCACGCCCGGGTCGGTCTCGGTGATCTTCAGTTCGACGAAGTTCGGCGGCTGCACCGCGATCGGCTCGCCGTTCCACAGGGTCACCACGCAGGATTCCTCGCCCTTGAGCCACTTCTCGGCGCCGCCCATGCCGGCCTTGGTCGCCTGCACCTGCTCGAAGGTTTCCGGGTCCATGAAATGCCAGTACTCGCCGTCGCTGTACATGTAGTTCATGTCGGTGTCGACGACGTCGGCCGCATCCAGCGAGTCGGTCGACTTCATGGTGATTTCCTGGGTACGGCCGTCCTTGATCAGGCGGTACTTCACGCGGGTGAACGCCTGGCCCTTGCCCGGCTTGACGTACTCGGTGTCGATGATGACAGCCGGTTGGTTGTTGACCAGGATTTTCATCCCGTTCTTCACGTCGTTCATGCCGTAGCTGGCCATGCTGGAACTCCTGATAAGTGGCAAAACCGGCGCGCGCCTGGCGGCCGGATTAGAATGGAACGCCCGCCATCGAAGGCGGGCATCTGTTTTTCTGGTCGCCCATGATAACCGCAGCCCTCGCCCCCGCTCCACAGGAATCCCCCGCCCCCTGCCAGCCATCCGCTGGCAGGCGCTCTGGCGGGAGGCGATCCGCGACCCGGCCGAACTGCTGGCCGGGCTCGGGCTGGACCCCGCCGACCTGGGCGTGTCGGCGCAGGCGCTGGCGCAGTTCCCGCTGCGGGTGCCGCGCAGCTTCGCCGCGCGCATGCGCCGCGGCGACCCGGCCGACCCGCTGCTGCGCCAGGTGCTGCCAGTCGACGCCGAGATGCGGGTGGTCCCCGGGTTCAGCTTCGACGCGGTCGGCGATGGCGCGGCCAAGACGGCCACCGGGGTCATCCAGAAATACCGCGGGCGCGCCCTGCTGGTGGCCACCGGCAGCTGCGCGATCAACTGCCGCTATTGTTTCCGCCGCCATTTCGACTATGCGGGCGAAAATGCCGCCCGCGGCGGCTGGGAAGCGGCGCTGGCGGCCATTGCCGCCGATCCGACGATCGACGAAGTGATCCTGTCCGGCGGCGACCCGCTGTCGCTGGCCACCGCCAAGCTGGCGGAGCTGACCACGGCGCTGGCGGCGATCCCCCACATCCGCCGCCTGCGCATCCACAGCCGGCTGCCGGTGGTGCTGCCCGAACGCGTGGACGATGAACTGGTGCAGTGGCTGGCCGGCCTGCCCTGGCCGCTGGCCTTCGTGATCCATGCCAACCACGCCAATGAATTCGACGCCGGCGTCGATGCCGCGCTCGCCCGCCTGCGCGGCGCCGGCGCGCAGCTGCTCAACCAGGCGGTGCTGCTGCGCGGGGTCAACGACGACCTGGATGCACTGGCCGCGCTGAGCGAACGCAGCTTCGCCGCCGGCGTGCTGCCCTATTACCTGCACCAGCTGGACCGGGTGCAGGGCGTGGCCCATTTCGAGGTCGACAACGCCCGCGCGCTGGAGCTGCACGCCGCGCTGCGGGCGCGCCTGTCCGGCTACCTGGTGCCGAAACTGGTGCGCGAGATCGCCGGCGACAGCGGCAAGCGGCCGCTACACGCCTGGTAACGGCGGGGTTCGCCCCCGCCGGGGCTTTGCCGGTACGTCCGCGTGTGGGGCAAGCCCCACACCTACGTGGGTAAATCGCCGGCAATACGCATGAAGCCGCCACCCGTGGGGGCGGGCTCGCCCCGCCCGGGGCTTTACCGGTACGTCCCCGTGTGGGGCAAGCCCCACACCTACGTGGGTGGGTCGCCGGCAATACGCATGAAGCCGCCACCCGTGGGGGCGGGCTCGCCCCGCCCGGGGTTTTATCGGTACGTCCGCGTGTGGGGCAAGCCCCACACCTACGTGGGTAGATCGCCGGCAATACGCATGAAGCCGCCACCCGTGGGGGCGGGCTCGCCCCGCCCGGGGTTTTATCGGTACGTCCGCGTGTGGGGCAAGCCCCACACCTACGTGGGTGGATCACCGGCAATACGCATGAAGCCGCCACCTACGTCGTGGGGGGCGGGGCTCGCCCCGCCCGGGGCTTTATCGGTATGTCCCGGTGTGGGGTAGCCGCGCACCTGCGTGTGGCGCGACGGCCGATGTATCAGGCCGCCGGGCTCGGCGCGGCGTCCAGCAGCCGCACCAGGTCGTCCGAGTCCAGCGGGCGCGCCAGCCAGTAGCCCTGTACCAGGTCGCATCCGCGCTCGTTGAGCAGCTCGAACTGGGCCTGGTGCTCGATGCCTTCGGCGACCACGGTGATGCCCAGCGCGTGGGCCATGGCGATGATCGCGCTGGTCAGGGCCAGGTCGTCCGGGTCGCGCTGCAGGTCGGCGACGAAGCTCTTGTCGATCTTGACCCCGTCCACCGGCACCTGGCGCAGGTGGCTCAGCCCGGAGAAGCCGGTACCGAAGTCGTCCAGCCACACCTTGACCCCGGTGCGGTGCAGCTTCTCCAGCAGCGAGGCGGCCAGCATCTCGTCGCCGATCACCGCGGTTTCGGTCAGCTCCAGGTGCAGGCGCGAGGCGGCCAGCCCGGAGACATGCAGGCACTGCTCCACCGCCGCGGCCAGGTCGCCGCTGCGCAGTTGCCGCGGCGATACGTTGACCGAGACGAACAACTCCTCGCCGGCGCCGTTGCACGGCCACTGCCGCGCCCGCAGGCACGCGGCATGCAGCACCTTGGGCCCCAGCGTCTGGATCAGCCCGCTCTGCTCGGCGATGTCGATGAACATCGACGGCGGGATCGCGCCCAGCACCGGGTGCTGCCAGCGCAGCAGCGCCTCCACGCCGATCAGCATGCGGTCGGCGGTGCGGAAGATCGGCTGGTAGACCAGGTGCAGTTCGCCCCGCTCCCAGGCGCCGCGCAGCTCCTGCTCCAGGTGCAGGCGCCGCTCGACCGCATGGTCCAGCGCGCGGCTGTAGTAGCGGAAGCAGCTCTTGCCGGCCAGCTTGGCCTGGTACATGGCGATGTCGCCGTTCTTGAGCAGCCCGGTGGCGTCGGTGGCGTCCTCCGGGAACAGGGTGATGCCGATGGAGCTGCCCAGGAATATCTCCCGCCCCTGCACCTGCAGCGGCGAGCCCAGGTCGGCCACCAACCGCTTGGCCAGGGACGTGGCCATGTTCTCCACCCGGCCCGCCTCGTTGCCGATCAGGATCACGAACTCGTCGCCGCCGAATCGCGCCAGCAGCGCATCGTCGCCACCATCCTGCTGCACCGCCGCGGCGATGCGCTGGGCGAACTGCAGCAGCGCCTCGTCGCCCGCCTCGTGGCCGAGGGTGTCGTTGACCCGCTTGAACTCGTCGATGTCGATGAACAGCAGCGCCAGCCCCTGGCCCGAGGCCCGCGCGCCCAGCAACCGGTGGTCCAGCGCCTCGCGGAACGCCAGGCGGTTGGTCAGGCCGGTGAGCGAGTCGGTATAGGCCATCTGCCGCACTTCGCGGTCGTGGCGGGCGATGCTCTGGCCCATCCGCCCGAAGGTGCGCAGCAGTTCGCCGATCTCGTCGCCGCGGCGGGTGTCCTGCTGCTCGATCTGGTAGTCGCCCGCCTCGATCCGGCGCGCGGTCGCGCCGAGCCAGCGCACCGGCTGCACCAGGGTGCGCTGCACGTACAGCGCCACCAGGCACGCCAGCCCGACCAGCGCCACCATCATCAGCACCACCCAGGCCAGCTGGCGGCGGTTGGCCAGCCCCATGCGCTGCTCCAGCGCGGCCTTGGCCTCGGCCTCCTGCGCCCGTACCGGCGCCAGGTCCATGCCCAGCCGCAGCCCGCCGATGCGCTGCTCGCCGATGCGCAGCGGCAGGTCCACCTCCAGCACCATCGGCGACTCCTGCATCCGCAGCTGCTGGGCGTTGATCGCGCCCTGCGCCAGCGGGTCCTGCATCTGCCGGCCGTAGCCGGCGACCTCGACCGAGCCGTCGTGGATCAGCCGGCCCTCGGCGTCATGCACCAGCACGTAGCTGACCGACTTCTGGCTGGCGGTACTGCGCACCAGCGCGCCGATCGCGTCCAGGTCGGAGAAGTACAGCGGGTTGACCAGCGCGTCGGCCAGCGAGGTCGCCAGCGACGTCCCCTGCTCGCGCACGCTGTCGTCGAACACCTGGCTGACCACGCTGCTGCTGGCCTGCAGCAGTTCGCGCTGGGCCGCCGCCTGCCGCGCCAGCAGCACCGCGACGATCGCGATCACCACCAGCACCGCAGCGGCGGCCACGCACAGGAAGCGGGCCTGCAGCCCGAAGCGCGGCCGCTTCATTCGACCTCCATGCGTACCCGCGCCAGGCCGGCGCGCAAGCGGTCGAGCGCGCGCTGGCTGGCCGGGTCCAGGCGGTGGAACGCCGAGGTACCGAAGAACTTGCGCAGCGCCGGGCCGGCCGCCGGGTCGCTGCTGGCCTCCAGCAGCACTTCCTGCAACCGCCTGCGCACCGCCGGATCCATGCCCGGCCGCACCATTTCCACCGCGCGCGGCACGTCCTGGGTCTCGTACAGCACGCGCATGTCGCGCCGGAACACCGCCGGCACCCGGCGCTCGTCGAGCCAGTCGATATTGCTGACCACCCCGGCATCGACCACGCGCTTGTGCACGAAGGTGGAGATGTTGAGCTCCGACCGCGCGAACACGTAGCCCACGGTGTCGGCGGTGGGGGTGTCCTGCGGGGTCAGCAGGATTTCCGGGCGCACCCCGTGGGCCAGCAGCTCCATCACCGGCACCAGGTAGGAACTGGTGGACCACGCGCTCTGCATCGCCAGCGAGCGCCCCTTCAGTTCGTCCAGGGTGTTGATCGGGCTGTCGCGGCGGACGAAGAACACACTATGGTAGGCGGCCACGCCGCCGCGCTCGGTCAGCAGCAGCGGCTCGGCGCCGCTGCGCTGGCGCAGCGCCATGGCGGTCCCGGAAGTCTCCGTCACCCAGTCCACCCGCCCCCGCCGCAGGTAACTGGCCATCTGCTGCATGTCCTTGGCCATCAGGATGCGGCCCTCGACGATCCCCACGTCGCGCATCCTTGGAATCACGTAGTCCAGCAGGGGCTTGAGCTGTTCGTAATGCGACTTCGGATCATCGCTCAGACGCCCCAGCACCAGCACCGAACGCTCGGCTGCCGCGGCCATGGCGGGCACCGCCACGGACAACACCAGCGCGGCTCCCCAGAGCCATCTTGAAACACGCAAACCGGCGCTCCCCCAAGAGTGTGCGCACAGACTATCCGAAAAAAACCCGAATGACGGATGTCTCAGTTCTGGCGCGCGCTGGCCAGCCGCGCCATGCGCTGGGCGTCGGACAATATGCCGCGCAGCAGCCGGACCTCCTGCTCGGACAGGTCGGCCTTCATGAACAGGCGGCGCAGCTTGCGCATGGCCGATTCCGGGGCACGGCCCTTGTGGAAATCGATCTGGTCCAGGGTATCGCCCAGCTGCCCGAACAACCCCTCCAGCTGGGCGTGGCTGGCCGGTGCCTCGCCGTACCCCGGCTCCGGCGGCGGGGCGGCCTGCCCTTCCAGCTGCGCCATGCGCACCTCGTAGGCCAGTACCTGGACCGCCGCGGCCAGGTTCAAGGAGCTGAACTCCGGATCGGAGGGGATGTGCACGGCGGCGTGGCACAGCTGCAGTTCGTCGTTGCTCAGGCCGGTACGCTCGCGCCCGAACACGAATGCCACCTCCGCCGGTTCGGCCGCCCGCGCCACGGCGCGCTGGCCGGCCACCTCCGGCAGCAGCTCCTCCAACTGCACCCGGCGCGCGCGCGCGGTGCAGCCCAGCACCAGCCGGCAATCGGCCACCGCGTCGGCCAGGGTGGCGAACACCGGGGCATCGCCCAGTACGTCCTCGGCGCCGGCCGAGCGGCGGAAAGCGACCTCGTCCAGCGGCTGCTCCGGGGCCACCAGCACCAGCCGCGACAGCCCCATGGTCTTCATCGCCCGCGCCGCCGCGCCGATGTTGCCGGGATGCTGGGTGCCGACGAGGACGAAACGGATACGGGCGGAAGCGGACATGGCGAAAAAAGTCAGGAGCGGGACAGCCGCAGATGGTAAACTGCGCGGCCGGCCCGTGCGCCGGGACCGCTCTTTTCCTCCGCCAGTCCGACCCATTCGCCTTCACGGGAGCCCTTCGCCATGCAGAAACCCGCCGTCACCGTCATGGTCAAGGCCGCACGCCTCGCCGGCAACGTCCTGTTGCGCAACATCAACAAGCTCGAAGCGCTGAACGTGGTGCAGAAGGGCCGGATGGACTACGCCAGCGAAGTCGATGGTGACGCCGAGAAGGTGATCGTCAAGGAACTCAAGCGCGCCTACCCGGACTACGGCATCTATGGCGAGGAAGGCGGCCTGCAGGGCAACGGCCGGCAGATGTGGGTCATCGACCCGCTGGACGGCACCAGCAACTACCTGCGCGGCTTCCCCCACTACTGCGTGTCGATCGCCCTGGTCGAGAATGGCGAACCCACCGACGCGGTGATCTTCGACCCGCTGCGCAACGAACTGTTCACCGCCTCCAAGGGCGCCGGCGCGGTGCTCAACGACCGCCGCATCCGCGTGGCCGAGCGCAAGGACCTCGACGGCACCATGATCCACACCGGCTTCGCCCCGCGCGAGCGCACCCGTGCCGGCAGCCAGCTCAAGACCGTGGATACCCTGCTGGTGCAGGCCGAGGACATCCGCCGTACCGGTTCGGCGGCGCTGGACCTGGCCTACGTGGCCTGCGGCCGCGCCGACGCCTACTTCGAGGCCGGGGTGAAGGCATGGGACATCGCCGCCGGCGTGCTGCTGGTGCGCGAGGCCGGCGGCAAGGTCTGCAATTACCGCGGCGCCACCCTGGCGCGCATGGACGACAAGGGCCCGGAAACCCAGCAGGTGGTGGCCGGCAACCTGAAGGTGTGCGAGGCGCTGCAGAAGGTGATCGTCAACACCGGCCACGCCGCCGAGTTCGATCCGAAGTTCTGATCCGGCCTTTCCCGCGATCCCGGACGGCGCCTGCGAGGGCGCCGTTTCCGTTTCTGGCATGCCGTCCGCCGCGGCAGCCGCGAACCGGCGGCCCGCGGCTGCGCCCCCATTCAATGTCACCAGATGAAGGCTTTGGCTTTGGCTTTGGCTTTGGCTTTGGCTTTGGCTTTGGCTTTGGCTTTGGCTGTTGCTGGTGCTTTTGCTTTTGACTTACGGGTCCCCTTCCGCAGCGACGGAGCCGGTGGGAAAAACCCGAAGGGCGGCGCGCATGGACGCGCGTCGTTTTTCGACGAGACATGGATGTCTCGTCGAAAAATCCCGCCGGCGCAGTGGACCCAGCCCGCGCAGCGGGCTGGGCGCGTAGGCAGGGCGTGCTTTCTTTGGGCCACGTTTCTTTGCACGAGCAAAGAAGAGCTCTTCAACAGCCGAATGGCTGGTCAAGGTGGCTCGCGCCCCGAAGGGGAGCGAAAGCCTTTGATCCTGTTCCCGCCCTTGCTCTGGCTTTCCCTGGACGTCTGTACCAACGCGATAGTCAAAGGGGCCAAGCCAGAGGCCAAGCATGAAAGCGGAAGCTTGAAAGCAGAGCTTTCGCCCCTGCTTCGCAGGAGCGAGTTACTTCTCTTTGCTCGTGCAAAGAGAAGTAACCAAGAGAAAGCACGCCCCTGCCTCCGCGCCCTCCGTGCCTGCGGCACTCCGGGTCCACTCCGCCGCCGGGATTTTTCTACGCGACATCCCTGTCGCGTAGAAAAACGACGCGCGTCCATGCGCGTCGCCCTTCGGGTTTTTCCCGTCGGCTCCGTCGCTGCGGAAGGGGATCTGAAGTCAAAAGCGCAGGAGCCAAGGCACAAGCAAGAGCGAGAGCGGAAACACTGCTCCAATGAAAAACGCCCGGCACTTGCCGGGCGTCTTTGGGCTACCGCGGGTTGTCGAACCGGTTACGCCACCGTCGAAGAACGCAGCGCGGCGATGCGCTCCTCCAGCGGCGGATGGCTCAGGAACAGCTTCTTCGCCGTCGACCCGGCGATGCCGAACGCCGCGATCTGGGTCGGCAGCGTGCTCTGGCCGTGATTGAGCTTCAACCGCTCCAGCGCGGCGATCATCTTCTGGCGACCAGCCAGGCTGGCGCCACCGGCGTCGGCGCGGAACTCGCGTCGGCGCGAGAACCACATCGCGATCATCGTCGCGAACAGGCCGAACACCATCTCCAGCACGAACACGATGATGTAGTAGGCGAAACCACGCCCGCCGTCGCGGTTGCCCGACAGCGCGCTGTCGATGATGCCGCCGACCACGCGTGCCAGCACGATCACGAAGGTGTTGAGCACGCCCTGAAGCAGCGCCATGGTGATCATGTCGCCGTTGGCGACGTGCGCGATCTCATGCCCCAGCACCGCTTCGGCCTCGTCCTCGCTCATGTTGTGCAGCAGGCCGGTGGACACCGCCACCAGCGCGTTGTTGCGGTTGGCGCCGGTAGCGAAGGCGTTGATCTCGGGGCCGTCGTACACCGCCACTTCCGGCATGCCGATGCCGGCCGCCTTGGCCTGCCGCGCCACGGTGTCCAGCAGCCAGCGCTCGGTCGCGTTGCGCGGCTCGGTGATCACCACCGCGCCGGTGCCGCGCTTGGCCATGAACTTGGACAGCAGCAGGGAGATGATGGAGCCGCCGAAGCCGAAGATCGCGGCCATGACCAGCAGGCCGCTCATCTGCGCCGGGTTGACGCGCAGCACCGACATCACGATGCCTGCGAGGACCAGCACGGCAAGGTTGGTCAACAGGAACAGGCCAATACGGGTAAACATGCGGAAGGATCCGGTTGGGGTTGGATGAACGCGCTAAATCTGCGGTGCGGACAGGTTGAATTCAAGCGCGATTCTGACCGACGATTCAGCTTCGATGTACACCTCCCCCTACCGCGGCCGCTTCGCCCCCTCGCCCACCGGGCCCCTGCACCTGGGGTCGCTGCTGGCCGCCTTCGGCAGCTGGCTGCTGGCGCGGCAGGCCGGCGGCCGCTGGCTGGTGCGCATCGAGGACGTGGACCCGCCACGCGAGGTGGCCGGCGCCGCCGCATCGCAGCTGGCGACGCTGGCCGCGTTCGGCCTGCAGCCGGACGAGCCGGTGCAGTACCAGAGTCGCCGCCACGGCCTTTACCGCGCCGCCCTCGAACGCCTGCTGGCCGATGGCAAAGCCTTCCCCTGCCACTGCAGCCGCAGCGACCTGGCCGGCCAGCAGGGCGTCCATCGCCACTGTGTCGCCGGCCGCCAGCGGCCGCACCCGGCGATCCGCCTGCGGGTGGCCGACGACAGCCTCGTCGGCTTCGATGACGCGCTCCAGGGGCGCTTCGAACAATGGGTGGATCGCACGGTCGGCGATGTCGTGCTGCTGCGTGCGGACGGTTGCTGGGCCTACCAGCTGGCGGTGGTGGTGGACGATGCCGCGCAGGGCATCACCGACGTGGTGCGCGGCGCCGACCTGCTCGACTCCACACCGCGCCAGATCCTGCTGCAGCGGGCGCTGAGCCTGCCCACGCCGCGCTACCTGCACCTGCCGCTGCTGCTCGACGCGCACGGCGCCAAGCTGTCCAAGTCGCTGGCCGCGCGGCCGGTGGAGGCCGCCGACCCGGTGCCGACGCTGCGCTGGCTGTGGGCCGCGCTCGGCCAGGAGCCCGCCGAGCTGGCGGGCATCGACGCGCTGCCGGCATTGCTGCAGCGCGCGGCGGCCGCGTTCCAGCCGGGCCGGCTGCGCCGCGCCCCCATCCCCGCCTCGCCGCCGTTGCCGTGAGCGCGCCCGGTTCACATAGAATCGAAGGTTCCCCAGCGCCTGCGCCTGGAGCGCACCCCATGACGACATCCCGTATTGCACTGGTCACCGGCGGCACCGGCGGTATCGGCACCGCGATCTGCCAGCGCCTGGCCGACCAGGGCCATCGTGTCGCCACCAATTTCCGCAACGCCGACAAGGCCGCGCTGTGGCAGGAGCGGATGCGCGCCCGCGGCTACGACATCGCCCTGTTCCGCGGCGACGTCTCCAGCCCCGACGGCGGCCGCGAACTGGTGCAGGCGGTCGAGGCCGGCATGGGACCGGTGGAGATCCTGGTCAACAACGCCGGCATCACCCGCGACACCACCTTCCACCGCATGAGCGCGGAGCAGTGGCACGAGGTGATCAACACCAACCTCAACTCGGTGTTCAACGTGACCCGCCCGGTCATCGAAGGCATGCGCCGGCGCGGCTGGGGCCGGGTGATCCAGATCAGCTCGATCAACGGCCTCAAGGGCCAGTACGGCCAGGCCAACTACGCCGCGGCCAAGGCCGGCATGCACGGTTTCACCATCTCCCTGGCACGCGAGAATGCCGGCTTCGGCATCACCGTCAACACCATTTCCCCGGGCTACGTGGCCACCGACATGGTGATGGCGGTGCCGGAGGAAGTACGCGCCAAGATCATTGCCGACATCCCCACCGGGCGCCTCGGCAAGCCCGAGGAGATCGCCTACGCGGTGGCCTTCCTGGTGGCCGAGGAAGCCGCCTGGATCACCGGCTCCAACCTGGACATCAACGGCGGCCACCACATGGGCTGGTGAGCCCGCCGCGCCCGCCACGGCCCGGCCGGCGGCCAATGCTGCGCAGCATCGCAGCGATGCTGCACGCCGCCGCGCCCCCTTCCCCGGGGCATGCCCCCCTGTACTTTTGGCGGTTGCAAGGCCTGTTGCACTGCGCCATGCTGCGCCCCTACCGTGAAGGAAGAGTGACTGCTTAA
This sequence comes from Stenotrophomonas acidaminiphila, assembly GCA_002951995.1. Taxonomy (NCBI): domain Bacteria; kingdom Pseudomonadati; phylum Pseudomonadota; class Gammaproteobacteria; order Lysobacterales; family Lysobacteraceae; genus Stenotrophomonas; species Stenotrophomonas acidaminiphila. The sequence continues at coordinate 1,555,861 of CP019797.1, read as the reverse complement.
TGGCTGCGACCCGCATCATCAAGAAGTATCCCAACCGGCGGCTCTACGACACCGAGATCTCCAGCTACATCACCATCGAGGACGTCCGCCAGCTGATCCTGGACGGGGAGGACTTCGAGGTACGCGACGCCAAGAGCGGCGAGGACCTGACCCGCTCGGTGCTGCTGCAGATCATTGCCGACAAGGAGCAGGACGGCGAGCCGATGCTGTCCACCCAGCTGCTGAGCCAGTTGATCCGTTTCTACGGCGATTCGCTGCAGGGCTTCATGGGCAACTACCTGGAGCGCAGCATGCAGGTATTCCTGGACCAGCAGCAGCAGTTCCGCCAGCAGATGGGCAACCTGCTCGGGCAGACGCCGTGGGCGATGATGAACCAGCTCACCGAGCGCAACCTGGAGCTGTGGCAGGAATTCCAGCGCAGCATGGGCGCCGGCTTCGGCCGCCCGCCGGCTGCCGGCGGCAAGACCCCCGAGCCGCCGCCCGCGCCACCGCCGGCCGGCAAGACCCGCGGCAACCGCTGAAAGCACGAAGGCCGACGCAAGCGTCGGCCTTCGCATTTGGGTGGCCGCGGCCGCACCCCCGGCCTGGCAGCGCGCGCCTCAGTTGCGGCTGCGGGCCGCTGGCGCCGTTGCCGCCGGAGCACGCCGCGCCGGATGCGTGGACGGGGTGCAGGCCGAACAGATCCGCTCGACCCTGTAGCCGCGCGCGCGCAGCTTCTCGACCACGCCGTCGCTGCCGAGCAGGTGCAGCGCGCCGACCACCACCAGGGTCGCGCCCGGCCCGGCCTGCAGGCGCTCCTGCAGCGGCGCCAGCCAGGCATCGTTGCGCTCGGTGTTGATGCGCCGGTACAGCGCCGGATAGTCGCGTTTCATCTGCGCGGCCATGTCGCGCCACAGGGTCACGTCATCGCCACGCCGCCAGGCGTCGTGCAGGCGCCGGCTCTGTTCGTCGCCCTTGTCCACCTGCTCCAGCGCCTCGCGCAGCAGCTGCCGCTGCTCGTCGCCACTCATGCCGTCGAGCATGGCGATCTGCGCCGCCGCGCTTTCCAGCCCCTGCGCCGGCTTGCCGGCGGTGGCCGCGCGCGCCATCAGGTGCCGGTCCAGCCCCGCCTGCGCATCCAGCCCCTGCCGTGCCATCTGCCCCAGGCTGATGGTCAGCCCGACGAACCAGGGCTTGAGCCCGGCCAGGCGATCGATCGGCAGCCCGTTGGCGGCGGCGTAGTCCTGCAGCCGCCGCCAGGTATCGGCATCCAGTTCGTCCTTGAGCAGGCGGCCATCGCGGCGCAGTGCGGCCTGCGCCATCTGCGTGGCCAGCGCCGGCGAGTTCATTTCTTCCGGCGCCAGTTCAAACAGCAGCTGGCTCGATGCGTCGAAAGCCGCGTCCACGTCCGCCGACAGCGGGTAATCGTCGGCCCTGAGCAGGTGGAACGAGCCCAGCAGGTAGAGTTCGGCGCCCCTGGGGCCGCTCGCCTTCCACAACAGCGGCACCGGCGGTGCCTTGGCCGGGGTGGCGGCCGCCGGCGCCTGCCGCGCCAGCGACGGCGCCGGCGCGCCCAGCAGCATCACCGATCCCAGCAGCAGCGCCGCGGCGCGGGCCATCCATTTCATGTCGCGTGTTCCTGTGCGGGTTTGACGTAGGTTTTCTCGCCGGCCTCGACCGGCAGGTCCAGCCGGTTCTCCGGCGGCGGCAACGGGCAGGTGGCGAACGGGGTGAACGCGCACGGCGGGTTGTAGGCGCGGTTGAAATCGATCAGCACCTGGCTGTCGCCGTCGGGCGCGTCCAGGTCGATGTAGCGGCCGGCGGCATAGCTGCCGTGGCCGCTGGTGCGGTCGGCGAAGATCACGAACAGCGCCCCGCCCGGCTCGCCCAGCGCCTGCAGCCGCCAGGTGCGGCCATCGCGCTCGAACTCGATGGCGCCGGCATTGGGCTGTTCGGTGGTCAGGCCGGTGATGTCGACCACCGGCAGGGTCGTGCCGGCGGCGTGCGGCACGAAGCGCGCGGTGATGCGCCAGGACGCATCGGCCGGCCAGTACTCCAGGTGGCCGAAACCGGTGCGGGCCGGGGCGTCGGCGTGCCGCACCCGCAACGCGTGGCGCGGCCCGCGATGGATCAGGCTCAGCGTGCCCTTGCCACCGTCGAAGGTGATCGTGGTGGGGCTGGGCGCGTCATCGGCATGGAACGGGATGCGGCCTTTCACCGGCTTGCCGTCGACCTGTACCGCGACGCCGCGCTCGGGCGTGAACCAGTAGCGCCCCGCCGCGTGCGTCACCATGCCCAGCCGCGGCGGCCCCATCGCCAGGCGGATGCCGCTGGTGCTGCCGCTGCCGATGTAGTGGGCCTTCAACTCCAGCCAGTGCAGGCCGACCAGGCTGGTCCAGCCATCGGGCTGCAGCAGTTCGGCCTGGCGCTGTTCGCGCCAGATGTCGTTGTTCATCAGGAACGCCGGATCGAAGCGCGGCGCGTCGGGAGCCGGCGCCGGCCGGTCGCCGCCACCGCAACCGGCCATCGCCACCAGCAGCAGCGCCATGCCCACCCATCGTTTCATCGTCAACGCCCCCGCAGGAACCAGCGGTCGATCTCCGCCAGCGAAAAGCGCGCCCAGGTCGGGCGGCCGTGGTTGCATTGCCCGGAGCGCTCGGTGGTTTCCATGTCGCGCAGCAGGGCATTCATTTCCGGAACCGTCAACCGCCGGTTGGCGCGCACCGCGCCATGGCAGGCCATGGTCGAAAGCAGTTCATCGCGCGCGCTGGCCACGCGCCGGCTCTGGCCGTGTTCGCGCAGGTCGGTGAGCACGTCGCGCAGCAGCCCTTCCGGTTCGGCGTTGGCCAGCAGTGCCGGAATGCTGCGCACGTGCAGCGAACCGGGGCCGGAGCGGGTCACCTCGAAGCCGAGTTCGGCCAGCGTCGCCGCCTCGCGTTCGGCGGTGTCGGCGTCGCGTTCGCCCACCGCCAGGGTGATCGGCACCAGCAGCGGCTGCGCATGCAGGCCGATGCCATCGTGCGCGGTCTTCAGGCGCTCGTAGCCGATGCGCTCGTGCGCGGCATGCATGTCCACCACGATCAGGCCGTCGGCGTTCTCGGCCAGGATGTAGATGCCATGCAGCTGCGCGATGGCGTAGCCCAACGGCGGCACGCCGCTGTCGGCGGCGGTCGCCGGCAGCCCCGAAGTGCCGCCGGCAGGCGTACCCGGCGGCGTGGCATCGGCCGGCGTCGCATACAGCGCGGCATAGGCCGACGGCGCCTCGGCCACCTGCAGTCCCAACGGCGACTGCCGCGGTGCCCAGCCGCCACCACCACCGGCGCCGCCCGACGGCCGCGACAGCAGATAGCCGGCGGCCTGCCCGCCCGCCGCCTGCGGCGGCAGGGCCGGTGCAGCCGCCAGCCCGGCCGCCGGCTCCAGGCCCGCGCGGGTTTCGGCCAGCGCATCCTTGAGCGTGCGGTAGACGAAATCATGGATCAGCCGCGCATCGCGGAAACGCACTTCGTGCTTGGCCGGATGCACGTTGACGTCCACCCGCGCCGGGTCCAGTTCCAGGAACAGCACGTAGGCCGGCTGGCGGCCGTGGTAGAGCACGTCGCCGTAAGCCATCTTCACCGCATGCGCGACGCTGCGGTCGCGTACCGAGCGGCCATTGACGTACAGGTACTGCTGGTCGGCGCTGGCGCGCGAGTACTGCGGCTGCGCGATCCACCCGTGCAGGCGCAGGCCGGCCGCGCTGTGGTCCACGCGCAGCGATTGCCGCGCGAAGTCCTCGCCCAGGGTTTCGCCCAGGCGCGCATCGGAGTACAGGTCGCCGGGCTTGTAGCGGCGCGACGGCTTGCCGTTGTGCGACACCCGCAGTTCCACGTCCGGACGCGCCAGCGCCAGTGAACGCAGCCATTCCTCGATATGGCCCAGTTCGGTGCGCTCGGCGCGCAGGAACTTGCGCCGCGCCGGCACGTTGTAGAACAGCTCGCGCACTTCCACGGTGGTGCCCGGCGCATGCGCACGCGGCGTGACTTCACCGATCTTGCCGCCCTCGATCTGCAGCGCGGCGCCGTGTTCGTCCTGCGGCTGGCGCGACGCCAGGGTGAAGCGGCTGACCGAGGCGATCGACGGCAGCGCCTCGCCGCGGAAGCCCAGCGTGGCGACCGACTCCAGGTCGTCGAGCGAGGCGATCTTGCTGGTGGCATGGCGCGACACCGCCAGCGGCAACTGCGCCGCGGCGATGCCGCCGCCATTGTCACGGATGCGGATCAGGCGCACGCCGCCTTCCTCGAGGTCGATGTCGACGCGGGTGGCGCCGGCATCGAGTGCGTTCTCGACCAGCTCCTTGACCACCGACGCGGGGCGCTCGACCACTTCGCCGGCGGCGATCTGGTTGATCAGTATCTCGGGGAGCGGACGGATGGTGCTCATGCCGCGCGTTCCGGGAAACCAGCGGGGCGCAGCAGGGGAATGAAATCGCTATCTCGCATCGCTAGATGATAGCCGCCCCGCCACCGCGTGTAGCAGCCAGTCGCCCCTCACCCCGCCAGTGGCGGCACTGCGCCCGGGGCACGGGAGGGGCGGGTCGATGACGGATGCGATCCGAATGACTGCAGCCGCCGGACAGGATGCGCAGCGCTGGCGCGCGCCGTGCTTACTTGCTGCCGCCGGCCACGGTGCCCGCGGCGGCTTCCATCTCGGCCTGCGCGCGCGCGGCGAACAGCGTGCCCGGCGGCGGCTGCCGGCTGAAATAGGTGTGCACGCCGTCGAGCACGGCACCGGCGACGCGGCGCTGGTAGGCCGGGTCGGTAAGGCGGCGCTCCTCGTCCGGGTTGGAGATGAAGGCGGTCTCCACCAGCATCGCCGGCATGTCCGAGGTGCGCAGCACCGCGAAGTTCGCCCGCTCCAGGTTGGGCTTGTGGTTGTTGCCGATCCGCTTCAGCCCACCCAGCACGTGGCTGGCGGCATCTTCGGAGGCCTTCATGTTGCCGCTCTGGGCCAGGTCCAGCAGCACGTTGGCCAGGGTGCCCTCGGTCCGCTGCAGGCTGACGCCGCCGATCAGGTCGGCCGCGTTTTCCTTGTCCGCCAGCCAGCGCGCGCGCTGCGAGGACGCGCCCTTGGTGGAAAGCACGTACACCGACGAGCCGGTGGCGGCGCGGTTCTCCGCCGCGTCGGCATGGATCGAAATGAAAATGTCGGCCTTGGCCGCGCGCGCGCGCTGGGCACGCTGCGGCAGCGGGATGAACACGTCGGTGTCGCGGGTCAGGTAGGCGCGCAGGCCGGGCGTGGCATTGACCTGCCGCGCCAGCTCGCGCGCCACCGCCAGGGTGACGTCCTTCTCGCGCTTGCCGGTCGGGCCGATCGCCCCCGGGTCCTGGCCGCCATGGCCGGGATCGATGGCGACCACCAGCGTGCGCATGCCCGGCTGCATGCGGATGCGCGAAGCATCGCTGGGCATGACCGGACGCGGGGCCGGCTGTTCGTCGGCCGGTACCGGTGCAGGCGCGGGTGCCGGGGTCGGCGCAGTCGCCGAGGCGACCACGGCCGGCACGCTCGCCTGTCCGTTGAGGATGGCAGCCGGCGAAGGCGTGTTCGTGGTGGCCACCGCCGTCGTGGTGGGCACAGGGGTGTTGACGACGGCAGCCGGCGGGGCAGGCGCGGCGGACGCCTGCTGCACCACCGCCGCGGTCAGTGCCGCCGTGGCACGGGCGGCCTCGCGGCGCGCCTCGGCGCTGCCGGGCTGCGCCGGCAGCGGGGTCGCGGACGCATTCACCGTCACCGGTCGGGTACTGGCGCCGCTGGTCTCGCCGGGCCATTCGATCAGCAGCCGCGACTCGGCGCCCTGCCCCTGCAGCTGCGGCTTGAACGCCACCACCGACTCGGCCAGGTCGAACACCACCCGGAACGTGCCCGGCGCCGGGGTCCCGGTGCGCACGGCGGTGACGACACCGGCGGCGGGCGGCAACTTGAGCCCGCGCACGGCGGTCGAATCCGGGAAATCCACCACCAGGCGGTTCGGCCCGGCCAGCGACAGGGTCTTGTAGCTGCCACCGCCGGCCAGCTGGATCTCGGCACGGGTACCGGTGCTTCCGGCCTGCACGGCGACGCTGCGGATCTCACCCGCCCACGCCGAAGCGCCAGCCAGGCAGAGACCGGCGACACAGGCAGACAGGGCGATCAGGCGGCTTCCCTTGAGCATGGGCGGATTCAATCACCGGAATTGCGTAATTGCAACACCTTTTCCCTTAATAATCCGCAACCTGCCACACTTTCCTTCCATCAGGCGGCAGGAAACCCCTGCAAGTGGCCCGATTGCCCCAGGCGCGACAGCCATGCCTGGCCGGCCGGGGAGCAGGCCTGCAGCCGCGCCCGGCGGCCCGCACCGTGCATGTCCAGCGCCACCCGCAGGTCCAGGGGCGGCAGTGCCGCGCCGCCCCGCTCCGGCCATTCGACCAGCCACAGGTCGGCCTCGGCCTCGTCCAGGCCCAGGAAATCCAGTTCGCCGGCATCGCCGATCCGGTACAGGTCCAGGTGCCAGGCCTCGCCGGCCGGCAGCGGGTAACGTTCGACGAGGGTATAGGTGGGGCTGCGGATCGCCCCCTGCACGCCGAGCGCCCGCAGCAGCGCGCGCGCCAGGGTCGATTTGCCGGCACCCAGGTCGCCGTGCAGGTGGACCACCGCCGGCGTCGGCCGGGTCGCGGCCAGGGCCGCGCCCAGCTGGTCGGTGGCCGCGGCATCGGGAAGGAACAGTTCGATCATGGCCGTCATTATGGATTGGCACGGGCGCGCAGGTGCGGCAGCAGGTCACGCGGCAGGAGCCCGCGCTGGCCCTCCGCGGCCGCCGCGTCGCCGGCCAGGCCATGCAGCAGCGCGCCGGTGCTGGCTGCGTCCAATGGCGACAGGCCCTGCGCCAGCAGCGCGGCGATCACCCCGGTCAGCAGGTCGCCCATGCCGCCCACCGCCATGCCCGGATTGCCCGCCGCGATCACCCGCGGCCGCTGCCCCGGCGCGGCAACCACGGTGCCCGCGCCCTTGAGCACAACCACCGCCGAAAACCGTTCCGTCAGCGCCTGTGCCGCGGCGAAACGGTCGCGCTGGATGGCGGCGGCGTCGACCCCAAGCAGGCGCGCCGCCTCTCCCGGGTGCGGCGTGAGCACCGCTGTGGGCAGCGCTCGCGGCTGCTGCGCCAGCAGGTTCAGCGCGTCGGCATCCACCACCAGCGGCCTGCCGCCGTCCACCGCCGCCAGCCACAGCCGGCGCCCCCACTCGTCCTGGCCGAGCCCGGGCCCGAGTGCGACGACACCGGCACGCGCCAGCAGCGGCGCCAGGTCGAATGCGTCCTCCACCGCATGCACCATCGCTTCCGGGCAACGTGCCAGCAGCGGCGCCACGTGCGCCGCGCGGGTGGCCGCGCTGGCCAGCCCCGCACCGCTGCGTAGCGCAGCCTCGGCGCACAGCATCAGCGCGCCACCGCTGCCATGGTTGCCACCGACGCACAGGACGTGGCCGGACTCGCCCTTGTGGGTGTTGAGGCGCCGCGGCGGCAACTGCGCCGGCAGCCGCGCCGCGCTCCAGCGCGATGCGGCCGGCGCCACGCCGTCAAACGCCTGCGCGGGAACATCCAGCGCATCCAGCAGCCGCTGCCCGGCGTACTCCAGCGCGGCGCCGGTGTGCAGGCCACGGTGCGGCACGATGAACTGCAGCACGCGCGCGGCATGGATCGCCGCGCCCGGCACCGCGCCGCTGTCGGCGTCGACGCCGCTGGGCACGTCCAGCGCCAGCACCGGCGCGGCGGCGGCGTTGACCGCGGTGATCAGCCGCGCGGCCTCCGCATCGGGCGCGCGGTCCAGGCCGATGCCGAACAGCGCGTCGACCACCAGGTCGGCATCGCGCAGGCAATCGGCGGCAAGCTCCACCTGGCCGCCAACGGCCAGGTAGTCGGTACAGGCACGCTGCGCCAGCGGGGTGCGTGGCGCGTGCCCGGGCAGGTGCAGCACGCACACCGCGCGCCCGGACTGGCGCGCCAGCCGCGCCAGCACATAGCCGTCGCCGCCGTTGTTGCCCGGGCCGCACACCACCACGATGCGCCGCGCCTGCGGCCAGTACTGCAGCGCGCACTGCCAGGCGGCCTGGCCGGCGCGCTGCATCAACAGGTAGCCGTCGCCACCGAGCGCGGCGGTGGCCTGCGCGTCGATGCGGCGCGCGGCGGCGGTATCGAACAGTCCATCGGGCTGGCTCATGCCCGCGATTCTATACTTGCGCCATGCCTGGAGCCGTTGCCACCGCCGACATGGCGCAGCTGTCGCTGCGCATCCGCCAGCTCGCGCGCGAGGCCGGCTTCCAGCGCTGCGGCATCAGCGGCGTCGACCTGGGCGAGGACGCGGCGCACCTCGCCGACTGGCTGGGCAAGGGCCTGTACGGGACCATGGAATGGATGGCGCGGCACGGCGCGATGCGCGCGCGGCCGCAGGAGCTGTTGCCGGGCACGGTGCGGGTGATCTCGGTGGGGCTGGACTATGGCCACAAGGACGATGCCGCGGCCTGGGCCACCCTGGACGACGCCGAGCGCGCCTACGTGGCGCGTTACGCGCTGGGCCGCGATTACCACAAGCTCATGCGCAACCGCCTGCAGAAGCTGGCCGGGCGCATCGCCACCGAAATCGGCCCCTTCGGGTACCGCGTGTTCGTCGATTCGGCGCCGGTGCTCGAACGCGCGCTGGCGCGCAACGCCGGGCTGGGCTGGATCGGCAAGCACACCTGCCTGATCGACAAGGACGGCGGCTCGTGGTTTTTCCTCGGCGAGATCTACATCGACCTGCCGTTGCCGGTGGACGCCCCGGCCAGCGCGCACTGCGGCAGCTGCACGCGCTGCATCGACATCTGCCCGACCGCGGCGATCATCGCCCCGCACCGGCTCGATGCGCGCCGCTGCATTTCCTACCTGACCATCGAGCACGAGGGCGCCATCCCGCTGGAAATGCGCCCATTGATGGGCAACCGCATCTACGGCTGCGACGACTGCCAGCTAGTGTGCCCCTGGAACAAGTTCGCGCGGCGCACCGACGAGCCGGACTTCCGCGCGCGCAACGACCTGGACACGGCGACCCTGCCGGAGCTGTTCGCGTGGGACGAAGACGAATTCCTGCGCCGCACCGAGGGCAGCCCGATCCGCCGCAGCGGCCACGAACGCTGGCTGCGCAACATCGCCGTGGCGCTGGGCAACGCGGCGCCCTCGCCTGCCGCGCGGCAGGCGCTGCTCAGCCGCCTGGACCACCCGTCCGAACTGGTGCGCGAACATGTCGCCTGGGCGCTGCGGCGCCACGATCCGCGGCAGGATCCCGGCTAGCGGCGCAGGCACCGGCCTCGGCGACATTGGCTTTAGCGCCCGCGCGCGGGAACAATAGCGTCCCGTTCCCCGCGCCTGCCATGGACAACGTCCTCAGCCCCAGCCAGCTCAACACGCTCGCCCGCGACCTGCTCGAGGGCGCGTTCCCGCTGGTGTGGGTGGAAGGCGAACTCGGCAATGTCAGCCGCCCCGCATCCGGGCACCTGTACTTCACCCTGAAGGACGCACGCGCGCAGGTGCGCGCGGCGATGTTCAGGCCCAAGAGCCAGTGGCTGAAGTTCGTCCCGCGCGAGGGCCTGCGCGTGCTGGCGTGCGGCCGCCTGACCCTGTACGAGGCACGCGGCGAGTACCAGCTGGTGCTGGACCACATGGAGGAAGCCGGCGAAGGCGCGCTGCGCCGGGCGTTCGAGGCGCTGCGGGCGCGGCTGCAGGCCGAAGGCCTGTTCGACCCGGCACGCAAGCGGCCGCTGCCGGCGCATGTACGCCGCCTGGCGGTGATCACCTCGCCCAGCGGCGCGGCGGTGCGCGACGTGCTCAGCGTGCTGGCGCGGCGCTTCCCGCTGCTCGAGGTGGAACTGTTGCCGACCCTGGTGCAGGGCGAGGCCGCGGCCGCGCAGATCACCGCGCTGCTGCGCCGTGCCGACGCCAGCGGCCGCTACGACGCGATCCTGCTGACCCGCGGCGGTGGTTCGCTGGAAGACCTGTGGGCGTTCAACGACGAACAACTGGCACGGGCCATCGCCGCCAGCACCACGCCGGTGGTCTCCGCGGTCGGCCACGAGACCGATTTCAGCCTGTCCGATTTCGCCGCCGACCTGCGCGCGCCGACACCGTCGGTGGCCGCCGAGCTGCTGGTGCCGGACCGGCGCGACCTGGATGCGCGCCTGCGCAACCTGCAGCGGCGGCTGGCACAGCTGCAGGCGCACGCGCTGGGCCAGGCAATGCAGCGCGCCGACCGCGCCGCGCTGCGGCTGCAGGCACAGGGCCCGCAGGCGCGGCTGGCGCTGCTGCGCCAGCGCCAGGAGGCGATGCATGCGCGGCTGCGCGCGGCGTGGCAGCGGCAGCTGGAACAGCGCCGCGCGCGGCTGGCGCATGGCCATTCGGTACTGCGCGCGGTGCAGCCGGCGCAGCGGCTGGCGCTGTTGCGGCGGCGCCTGGACGCGCTCGCTCCGCGCGCGCAGGCGGCCATGGCCCGGCACCTGCAGCGCGATGCCCTGCACCTGCGCGGCATCGCCCGGTCGCTGGAAGCAGTGAGCCCACTGGCCACCGTGGCGCGCGGTTACGCGATCCTCACCCGCGCCGACGACGGCGCGCTGGTCCGCTCCACCGCACAGCTGCGTGAAGGCGACGCGCTGCGCGCGCGCGTGGGCGACGGCGTGGTGGACGTACGGGTCGTTGCCGCCGAGCAGACCCCGTAGATGCGGGGCTCGCCCCCGCAGGGGCCTTGCCGATTAAGCGCGGTGCCGGGCAAGCACGGCATCGACGAACACGCAGCCGACGCAACCATGCAGATGCCCGCATGAGCGTCGGCGACGGCGTGCTTGACGTGCGGGTCGTTGCCACCGAGCAGATCCGGTAGATGCGGGGCTCGCCCCGCATGGGCCTTGCCGATGAAGCCCGGTGCCGGGCAAGCCCGGCATCGACGAGCAGACAGCCGACGCAACCATGCAGATGCCCGCATGAGCGTCGGCGACGGCGTGGTGGACGTGCGGGTCGTTGCCGCCGAGCAGACCCCGTAGATGCGGGGCTCGCCCCGCATGGGCCTTACCGGTGAAGCCGCAGGACAGGCAGGGGCCGCTCAGCGCGCCTGCGCGCTTTCGCAGAACCGCTGGCGGTATTCCATCGCCTTGGGCATCAACGCCTGCAGGTTCTGGATCCGGGTGCCGGGATTGGGATGGGTCGAGGCGAACTCCGGCGGCGCCTGGCCGCCGCTGGCCGCGCCCATGCGCTCCCACAGCGGCACCGCTTCCTGCGGGTTGAAGCAGGCCGCGGCGGCCAGCATCAGCCCGACTTCGTCGGCCTGGGTTTCGTGGCTGCGCGCGTACGGCAGCAGGTAGCCGTAGCCGAACGCCGACATCAGCATCTGTTGCTGCTGCGCGTCCATGCCACCGGCGGCACCGGCCATCTGCCCGATCTCGGTCAGCTTCTGCTGGGCCATGCGCTGCGCACCGTGGCGCAGCAGCGCGTGGGCGATCTCATGGCCCATCACCACCGCCATCGCGTCGGCGTTGCGTGCCACCGGCACCAGCCCGGTATAGACCGCCATCTTGCCGCCCGGCAGGCAGAACGCATTGGCCTGGTCGGACTGCAGCACGTTCACTTCCCAGTCGAACGACCGCGAGAAGTGGTTCGGCGGCTGGCCGTGCTCGGTGGCCAGCGCGGTCTCCACCGCGTCGACCTTGGCGATCAGGCGCTGGGCGATCTCGCGGATCTGCCGCGCCACCTGCGTATTGGGATCGACCGGCCGCTCCTGCGCCAGGATCTGCTGGTAGGCCTGCAGGCCCAGTGCCTTCTCGCCCTCGGCGTCGAGCGTCTTGTCGATCAGCACCTTCTCGCCGGTATACGGGTCCACGCTGCGGTTGCCGAAGTAGTAGCAGCCGCCATAGACCGCGAAGCCGATCAGGATCAGCCAGCGCAGGCCGCCGCCGATGCCGCGCCGGCGCGGGTTGCCTTGGTTGCCCAGCGGATCCTGTCGCATTGCATGTCTCCATCGTCTGGAAGGGGCCGAGCGCGAAAGCGGGCCGGCCCGGACAGCACACCCCGGCGCCGACCGCAGCATGCCTGAAACACGCCGCCACGGTAACCGGACAAGACCATCGCACTGGTCACGGTGATGAGCAGGCGAAATCGCTGCAGGCGGCCAACGCCACGGGGCTGCGGGAGAACGGCGGCACCGGGCGGCACGACCCGGCAGCCATCCCAACGTGCCCGCATACCCAGCACCGCCGCGAACAACAGGCGGCCCGCGCCACGCCGGGAAACCGCCGGGGCGACCCGCCGCCGGGCGAAGCCCCCCGCCCCGCGAGCCGCGGCTTTCGCGCCGGGAATCAACGTGGCACCGCCCGCCGTCCCGCGTGCGCCGCTTCAGATGCCGCGCACCAGGCGAAAGCCGATGCGCGCGCTGGTCACGTCCGAATCCTGCGACAGCCGCCACGCCGCGCGGGTCTGCTCCGGCGCGTTGGCCCAGTTGCCGCCGCGGACCACGCGCTGGCGGCAGCCCGGGTTGTACCAGGCGGCGCCATCCGGCGGCGCACGCCGGTAGCTGGCGTGCCAGCAGTCGGCGACCCATTCGCTGAGGTTGCCGGCCATGTCGTGCAGGCCCCAGGGGTTGGCGCGGAAACTGGCCGCCGGCGCCTCACCCCAGTAGCCGTCGCCGTACCCGAGGAACGCGTTCTTCCAGTGGCGGCCGCTGGGCGACACATCCAGGCTGCCCGTGAAGTTGCCACTGCCCTCCGGCGGCACCCCGGCGTCGCCCCAGGGATAACGGCCGGTGGTGCCGGCGCGCAGCGCGTATTCGAACTCGGCTTCGCTCGGCAGCCGGTAGTGGCGGCCGGTCTGCGCCGACAGCCAGGCCGCGTACGCCTCGGCGTCGCGCACGCTGACATGCATGACCGGGTTGTCCGGCGGTGCCTTGGCGCCGTTGTAGCCGGCCTGCCAGTCGGCGCCGTTGCGGCGGACGAAATTGCCGCTGCGCTCGTCGTAGACGATCGAATGCCCGCGCCGGGTCGCGCGCGGGCGCGCCTTGGTCGCCGCCACGAAGCGGCCGAACTCGGCCACGGTAACCTCGGTAATGGACATGGCGAAGCCACGGTCGAAGCGCACGTAATGCTGCGGGCGTTCGGCATCGCTGGCGCCCGGCTCGGCATAGCCGGCGCCCATCTGGAAGCCGCCGTGCGGCACCACGATCATCTGCGGGCCGCGCCCGCCGTCCTGCAGAGCGTCGCTGAACACCTGGCCGGGGCGGAAACTGCCGTAATGGGCGACCAGGTCGATGCGCTGCCGCAGCACCGCCACCGCCGCGTCGCCGGGCGCGGCGATCCGCAGCGCCTGTTCGAGCTTCTCGCGCGCCGCCTTCAGCCCGCTGGGCGTGGTCAGGTCGCGCAGGCCGCCGTCGCGCAGTGCGGCCAGCTGGGCCATGCGCATCGCCTCGATCCGCACCCGCGCATCGGCCACGGTGGGCGCGTCCTCGCGGATGCGCGAAGCGCGTTGCAGCCACTCCAGCGCCTCATTGAAATCGGCATGCGCGGCGGCGTCCTCCGCCTGGCGGATCAACCCGCTCTCGACCGCGGCCAGGCCCTGGCGGGCACGGCGGTTGCCGGGGTCCAGTTCCAGTACCTGGGCAAATGCGCCGGCGGCCAGCGCCGGGCTGCCCGTGCGCAGCGCCTCTTCGCCCGAGCGGTTCAATGCCAGCAGGCGCCGCGCCACCTGCACGCGCTGCTGCAGTTCGCGCTCCGTCTTGCCTTCCGGGGCCAGGTGCGCGAGCACCGCGGCCTGGGTGGCCGCACTGGCCAGCGCCCGGCGCTGGTCGTCCGGCTGTTCCAGCAGCGCGCGGGCCGAAGCCAGCAGGCGCGCGCGGGCCTTGTCCAGGCCGCGCCGCGCCTCGCGCTGCTGCGGCTGCAGCGCCAGCACCGCCAGGTACAGGGGGATGGCATCGTCCGCTTCCTGGTACAGCCGGCCCTCGGCCAATGCTGCGCCCGCGCGCTTGAGCGCGTCGCGCACCCCTTCCGGCTGCAGCTCCACCGGTGGCGGTGTCCATACCGGCAGCGGCAGCGTGGCCGGATCCGGCGCGGCCGCCGGGGGTAGCGCCTCCGCCGCGACCGCGGGCACCGGCTCGGCCTCGACCGGCTGTGGCGCGGTGGCCGCAGCCGGCTCCTGCCTGCAGGCGGCGCACGCCAGCGCGATGGACAGGGCCAGGCAGGCCAACGGGCCGGTTGTACGCAAACTTCCTCCCATACAGGCTCTGCGCGCTCGGGTGCGCTGCGACGTTAGGCTATTCTCGCCTGCCTGGGCAAACCCTGCAGTTGATGGATTGAACGTGGCTCACTGGATCAGACACCCCGCCGAACTTGAAGAACGCCTTCGCCAGCGCCCCGACCGCATCGGCTTGGACACCGAATTCATCCGCGAACGCACCTACTGGCCGCAGCTGGCGCTGGTGCAGATGGCGGTGGGCGACGAGATCCTGCTGATCGACCCGCTGGTACCCGGCATGACCCAGGCCCTGCGTCCGTGGCTGGAGGACGACTCCATCCTCAAGATCATGCACAGCGCCAGCGAGGACCTGGTGGCATTCAAGTGCGCCTGTGGCGCCCTGCCGCGGCCACTGTTCGATACCCAGATCGGCGCCGCCCTGGCCGGCATCGGCGGTGGCATGGGCTACCAGAAGCTGGTCGCGCAGGTCACCGGCGTGGTCCTGCCCAAGGGCGAGACCCGTTCTGACTGGATGCGCCGGCCGCTGTCCGATGCCCAGCTCGAGTACGCCGCTGACGACGTGGAGTACCTGTTCGCGCTGCACGACGCGATCGACGCGCGGCTGCGCGAACTCGGCCGCCGCGAGTGGCTGCAGGACGACGCCCGGCGCCTGCTGGCGTCGGTCGAACACGACGAAGGCGAGCGCTGGCCGCACCTGTCGATGCGCGCGGCGCAGTTCCTCGAGGCCGACGCGCAGCGCCGCCTGCTGCGCCTGTTGCGCTGGCGCGACCAGCAGGCCCGGCAAAGTGACCGGCCGCGCAGCTGGATCCTGGACAACGAACTGGCCACGTTGCTGGCACGCACGCCGCCGGCCGACTACGACGCGCTGCTGCGCCTGTTCGAGCGCTTCCCGAAGGCCCCGCGCAAGCTGGCCCAGGCCGTGTGGCAGGCGCTGCAGACGCCGCTGGCCGACGAGGACCAGGCACCGCAGGCGCTGGCCGCCAGCGACGGCAACAAGGCCGCGCTCAAGCGCCTGCAGGACGCGGTGGCCCGCCGTAGCGCCGAGCTCGGCCTGCCCGACGGCCTGCTGGCCTCGCGACGCCACCTGGAAGCGCTGCTGGAAAGCTGCGACTGGCCCGCCGCGCTCGGCGGCTGGCGCCGCGACCAGTTGCAGGCACTGCTGCAGCCCCTCTTGGCGACGACGCCGGCATCGCGTTAGAATTCGCTGGCGATGTGAGGCAGTCACACGGCTGACGGGGTCCCGCCCCCACCCAGCGCACTGCATTCACAGGAAGTACGGGGCCATAGCTCAGCTGGGAGAGCGCGTCGTTCGCAATGACGAGGTCGGGAGTTCGATCCTCCCTGGCTCCACCAAAACAAAAACCCCGGGTATCCCCCGGGGTTTTTTCTTGCCTGGCGACCGGTGCGGCCCGGCGGCGGTGCCGCTCAGTTCCCCGGCACGTACACCTCCACCCGGTTGCGGCCGCCGCGCTTGGCTGCGTAGAGCATGTCATCGGCGTTCTTGAACACGGTGCCGACGTCGGCGCTGCTCTCCGGCCAGGCGGCCACGCCCAGCGAGACCGTGACCCGGTCGACCGGCGCCATGTTGGCCCGCTCGATCTGCAGCCGGAGCCGCTCGGCGACCTGCGCGGCACTGGCCACCGAGGCGCCCGGCAGCAGCAGCACGAACTCCTCGCCGCCCACGCGGCAGGGCGTGTCGTCCACCCGCGAGATGTCCTGCATGTGCATGGACAGCTGTTTCAGCACCAGGTCGCCGACGTCGTGGCCCCAGGTGTCGTTGACCCGCTTGAAGTGGTCGATGTCCAGCGACACCACCGCGAACGGCGTGCCGCGCTCCTGCAGCTCCTGCACCCGCGCCTGCAGATGGCGGCGGTTGCCCAACCCGGTCAACGGGTCGGTGTTCACGTCCTCGCGCAGCTTGCTGATGCTCTTCTGAAACAGGCCGATGCCCAGCAGCATGGCCTTTTTCAGCTCGCGCGATTCGAAATACCAGGAGCGCACCGAACGGATGCGCTGCGGGGTGCCGGGCTGGTCCATGTGGCGCGCGCCGTCGGCCAGCATACGCAGCGGGTGGGCGATGATGCGCGCGCACCACCACAGCAGCAGCACGGTGGCCACGGCCAGCGGCAGTGTCTTGACGAACACCGTGCGCATCAGCGAGGTCAGCGGCGCCAGGGTGACGTCGCGCGGGCGCTGTGCGATCACGCCCCAGCCGGTCGCCGCGACCGGCGCGTAGCCGGCCAGCATGGTCGTGCCCTTGCTGTTGACGAGGGTGGCCGTGCCGCTGCCGCCACGGGTCACCTCGTCGACCGCGGCGTTGCCGTTCACCACCTTGCCGACCCGGCCCGGGTCGGGGTGGTAGATGATCCGCCGCTCGCCATCGACCACGTACAGGTAGGAACCATCGCGGTAGAAGTGCCGGCCCAGCAGCCGGTCCAGGATGTTCTCCTTCTGCAGGTGGATGGCGCCACCGATCGCGCCGAGGAAGCCGCCGCGCGGGTCGCGGATCGGGCTGACCATGAGCACGATGAAATTGCCGGCTGCCGACAGATACGGCTTGCTGATCAGCGGCTGACGCGACCGGATCGATTCACGGACCGCGGCGCTGGCGAGGGTCTTGCCCTGCAGCTGCAGCGTTTCCGGCGAGGTCGCCAGCACCTTGCCGGCATCGTCGAAGATGACGATGGAATTGAAGCTCTTGCTCATCAGCCGCAGGCGGGCGGCTTCCTTGTCGAGCCGGTCGGCATCGTCCATCTGCCCGGCCAGCAACTGGGCGGTGTAGTCCAGCTGCAGCTGCGCGGACTGGACGAAGTCGTCGGTGCTCTTGGCGAGCTTGGTCGCGTACGCCAGGTTGCTTTCAAGGGTGCTGTCGATCAGCTGCTGCCGCTGCACCTGGTAGCTGGCATGCAGCGTCTTGGCGAACGGCAGGAAAGCACCCAGCAGGGCCAGGGCCAGTATCAGCTTGCGCAGGTCCATCGCCGTCGTTGCCCTCCCGCGCCGGGATGCCCGATCCACCGGACCGTCGCCTGCAGTGACGGCTCCGGCGCCGCATGCCGCCGCTTTCGCACAACCGGCGGCCATGCGTACAAAAAAAAAAGACCTGCATCACTGCAGGCCTTTCGTATTCGTGGTGGCCGGGGAGGGAATCGAACCCCCGACACGGGGATTTTCAATCCCCTGCTCTACCAACTGAGCTACCCGGCCACTTTGTTTTCGCGACGTTCCCGCCGGCGAGGACGCGCATGATACGGAGGTCTTGCTGTTTCGGCAAGCGTTATCGGCAAGTTTTTTTTTTTTCGATGCCGGCAACACGGCGGACCGAGCGCGGCCATCCGCGCATGGCCGCATGCGTTCGCCGCCGATGCCCGGGCATGACACGCATCGGCCGCGCGGCATGCGCCCCAACAAAACCTTTACTTCGCCGCGCCCGGCTTTGCATAGCCTGCACTCCATCCCGGGAGGCCAGAAACCATGCACCCTCGCCTGCTGTTGTCGTTGCCGCTGTCGTTGCTGCTCGCCTGCACCGCACAGGCGGCGGCGCCGGTGGAATCGGTCGGACGTTTCGAGCTGGACCGTTACGCCGGCCAGTGGCACGAGATCGCGCACCTGCCGGTGTCGTTCCAGAAGAAGTGCGTGGCCGACATCACCGCCAGCTACCGTCTGCGCGCCGATGGCCGGATCAGCGTGCTCAACCGCTGCCGCACCGGCGATGGCGGCATGATCGAAGCCGAGGGGGTCGCACGCCCGGTCAGCGGCCACCCGGGGCGCCTGCAGGTGCGCTTCGCCCCCGACTGGCTGTCGTGGTTGCCCTGGGCGTGGGCCGACTACTGGGTGATCGCGCTGGATCCGGATTACCAGTGGGCGATGGTCGGCGAACCCGGGCGCAGATACCTGTGGATCCTGTCGCGCACGCCGTCGATGGACGCCGCCCTGCTCGAGCGGCTCAAGCGCCAGGCCGCCGACATGGGCTACGACCTGGCGCCACTGAAGGTGATGGCGCCGGTCGACTGAGCGCACGCGCTCATGGCGCGCCGGGCCCGCGCCGGTAATCCAGCGGCGGCGCGTCGCGCTGCAGCAGCGGCACGTAGCGGAAGTCCGCGCCGCGGCGCCGGCCGAATTCCTCCCTGGCCCTGCCGACGATGTCCGGCGACTGGAACAGCCGCACCGCCGCCAGCGCCAGCGCCTTGGCTGCATTGAGCGCGCCCTTGGCGCCCAGCGGGGCACCCGACGCGGCCACCGCCTGCCAGCTGTGCGCCGGCGTGCCCGGCACCCAGGTGGCGGTGCCCAGGCCGGCGGTCGGGACGTTCCAGCTGACGTCGCCGACATCGGTCGATGCGCTGCCGGCCAGGTCCGCGCGGTAGGGCTGCAGCTGCATCGCCACCGCCAGCGGCGGCCGCCGCTCCAGGCTCTGTTGCAGCGCTTCGGCGAAGGCCTGCTCGGCGGCGTCGTAGCGCACGCCGCCGACCTGCTCCAGCGCCGCCTGCATCACCTGGCCCAGGGTGTCGTTGGGCAGCAGCGAGAACACCCCGCCGGTCTGCTCGAACTCGACCGTGGTACCGGTGCCCATGGCCGCGCCGTCGGCGGCCCTGCGCAGGCGCGCGAACACCTCGCGCACCACTGCCGGATCGACATGGCGCACGTAGTAGTAGGCCTCGGCGAAATCCGGCACCACGTTCGGCGCGCTGCCGCCGTTGCTGATCACATAGTGGATGCGGGTGCCGTCGGGCACGTGTTCGCGCATCAGGTTGGCCATGTGGTTGAACGCCTCGACCGCGTCGAGCGCGGAGCGGCCGCGGTCCGGCGCGATGGCCGCGTGCGCGGCGACGCCGTGGAAGCGGAACTTGCCGCTGATGTTGGCCAGGCTGGTGCCCTGCGCGGCCGAGTTCTCGGCCGCCGGATGCCAGTGCAGCACCACGTCCACATCGTCGAACAGCCCGGCGCGGGTCATGTAGACCTTGCCGGAGCCGCCCTCTTCGGCCGGCGTGCCGTACAGGCGTACTTCGCCCGGCGTGCCGCTGGCCTGCAGCCATTGCGCGATGGCGCGCGCGGCGCCCACCGACGCCGCGCCGAACAGGTTGTGGCCACAGGCCTGGCCCGCGTCCTGGCCGTCGATCGGCATGCGCACCGGCCCGGCCGCCTGCGCCATGCCCGGCAGCGCGTCCATCTCGGCCAGCAGCGCGATCACCGGTCCGCTGCCGCGCGTGCCGTACGAGGCGACGAACGCGGTCGGCATGCCGGCCACGCCGGCTTCGATGCGGAAGCCGGCCTGGCGCAGTTCCTGCTGCAACAGGCGCGAGGAGCGCTCTTCCAGGTAGCCCAGCTCGGGCTGCCGCCACAGCGCCTGGGCGACCTGCGCCTGGCGTGGTGCATAGGCGTCCAACGCCGCCAGTACCCCGGGCTCGGCCGCCCAGGCCACGCCGGCCGCGCAGGCCACCAGCCCGGCGCCCAGCCGGATCCCGAACCGCGCCCGCCGCATGCCCATCGCCCGCACCCTCAGTAGAAGCCCACGTTGTCGATCTCGAACCACACCTTGCCGCCGGCCTCGCCGCCGGCGGAGAACACCAGCTGCTGGACGTCGTCGCCCTGCCATGCGGCCACCGGGCCCTTGCCGCGGTAGGGCGGCTGTCCCTGCAGCGCGGAGAACGGGATCTCCACGCTGCGCCACTGCGGCGCGGCCTGGACCGGAGCGATGAAACGGCGGTCGCCCAGTGCCCGCACCTCCAGCCGCAGCGCCGGCGTGCCGCCGCGTACGTCGAAGCGGATGCCGCGGTAGCCGCGCAGGTCCACCGGCGCGACCGAACCGCGGCTCAGCGGCAGGATCGCCGCGGCATAGGCGTTGGGCTTGGTGGACAGCCGCGCCTGCACCGACAGCGCGTGGCCGCCGCTCTCGCGGGCGACGGTCTCGCTGACCTGCAGCGTGCGGTCGTTGCCACCATCGGCCTCGTCGATGCGCAGCGTATCCAGCGCGGTGCGCCCGTCGGCGCGCTCGAAGTCGTCGACCAGCGGCGCCACCGCCTGCGCCGGCAGCGCCAGCGCGCGGTTGCCGGCCGGCAACACCGTGCCCGGCCCGTGCACCTGGCGGCCGGCGACGTAGACCCGCTGGGTGTTGCGGATATCGGCGATGCGCTCCCAGGGCCGCCCCTTCACCAGCAGCAGGTCGGCACGCTTGCCGACCTCGACGGTGCCGCGGTCGTCCACGCCCAGCGCGCGGGCGCTGTTGGCGGTGCCGGCGACCAGCGCCTCGGCCGGGGTCAGCCCGGCGTCGACCAGCAGCTCCAGTTCACGCAGGGTCGAGGCCCCGTGCGGCGTGCCGGTCATGCCGGCGTCGGTGCCGACCACCACCGGGATGCCGGCATCGTGCAGCGCCTTCACGTTGCGCAGGGCATCGGCGAAATTGCGCTCGCGCTGCCGCAGCACCTCCGGGCGGGTACCGGCGGCACCGCTGCCATCCACGCGCGCGGGCAGGTACACCGCCAGCGACGGCGCGTAGGCGGTGCCATGCTCACGCATCAGCCGCACCAGTTCGGCGTCCACGGGCATGTCCTGCACGCTGTGCGCGATCACGTCCACGCCGGCGCGCGCGGCGACCTTGCCGCGCTTGACCATCACCGTGTGCGAGAACACCTTCAGCCCGTGCCGGTGCGCCTCGTCCACCAGCGCGGCCAGGGTCTCCTCGTCCATGCTGCTGTTGTCGGCAGCGTTGGAATAGCGCCAACCGTCGGTGAAGGCCTTAATGAAGTCCGGCTTGTAGGCCGCCACCGCACGCACGCCGGCGCGCGCGGCCTCCGGCGAATTCACCCAGCGGGTGGTGTTCTCGTCACCCCAGTCGGCACCGTGGCCGAGCGGCGTGCTCATGCGCGCGGCGAATTTCACGTCAGGCGCGGCGATGTCGGCCAGCCAGGCGCGGCGCGGCGCATAGGCCTCGGGCGGCTCGTGGAAATCGCTGACGGTGGTCACGCCGGCGGCCATGTACAGGTTGGCGATCTGCGGCAGCTCGGCCGGGCGCGCATTGGGCGTCCAGTGGGTGTGCAGGTCGAACAGCCCCGGCAGCAGCGCCTGGCCACGGGCGTCGATCACCCGCGCACCGCGGGGCGCGGCCAGGGCCTGGCCGGCACCGGCGACCGCCGCGATGCGGCCGTCCAGCACCAGCACGCTGCCCGGATACGCGGGGCGCCCGGTGCCATCGAACACCATGGCATCGCGGATCAGCAGCGCCGTATCGGCGGACGTGGCGGCCACGCTGGCCTGCCCGGAGGACAGCAGCAACGCGGTGAGCAGGGCGAGCGCGCGGGCGCGGCGGGGAGTGATGTTCATGTATTCAATCCAGAGTCATTGCATGGAATGCGCCGCCTGCGGCGCGCTCTGCGGGGTGCGCAGGCGCACCACCTTGCCCTGCTGTTCGACCACCAGCCCCAGGCTCAGGGCGACGCTGCGGGCGAAGCCCAGCGGATCGCTGGCCGAGTACAGGCCGACGATGCGGCGGCTGCCGACCAGCGGATCGTCGATGACGATGCGGGTGTCGCTGTAGCGCAGGAACTGCGCGGCCGCCACCGACAGCGTGTCGCCGTTGAACGACAGCATGCCCTCGCGCCAGGCCAGCTGCTGCTCCAGGTCCTCGGCGGGCACGGCCTCGATGCGGATGCCGTGGCTGCGATTGGCCAGCGCGCGGTAGTTGGCCAGCAGGCGCGCCGGCGCCACCGCGCCCTGGGTGTCGGCCACGTCCACCACCCCTTCGCGCACCAGCACCTCGACACCGCCGCTGCGACGCTCGGTGAGGCTGACCGCGAAACTGGTGCCGACCGCGGTCACGTCGGTTTCCTGCGCACGCACCACGAACGGGCGGCCGGGGTTCTTGGCCACGTCGAACAGCGCCTCGCCCTGCAGCAGGGTGATGCTGCGGCGCGCGTCGTCGTAGCGCACGCGTACCTGCGAATCCGAGTCCAGGGTGATCGCCGAACCGTCCTCCAGCGGCACCCGCAGGATTTCGCCGCGGCGCGTGGCGTAGTACTCGGCATCATCCTGCTGGCGGTGCACGCCGATCACCAGCAGGCTCAGTGCCGCGGCCATGCCGGCCGCCCAGCGCAGCACCCGTCGCGACCGCCGGAAACGCGGCGGCACAGGAGCCGCGGCGATCGCGGCCGTGCCATTGGACAACGCGCGCGCACGCGCGGTGCGCGCCAGCACTGCATGCGCCCGCGCATAGGCGCCGAAGTGGCGCACATCGGCCTGCAGCCAGGCATCGCGCGCGACCGCGTCGGCGGCCGTCAGCGGGGCCCGGTCCTCGCGCGCGACCCAGGCCGCGGCGATATCGTCGATGCTGTGCTCATCGCGTGCGCGCATGGCGTGTTCCTCCTGCCGCAGGCCGTTCCCTGCCCTCGTCCGCGTCTTTCCCGTCACGCTTCATCGAATCCATCAATACCCGGATTCCCTTGCAGATGTGTTTCTCCACGGTGTTCTCGCTGATCTGCATCCGCTGGGCGATCTCGCGCTGCGAGTACCCCTCGATCCGGCGCAGGACGAAGGCCTGCCGGCACTTGTCCGGCAGGCTGTCGATCAACGCGCCGATCCGCGCCAGTTCCTGCCGCGAGGACGCGGTCCGCTCCGGGCACGCCTCCTCGCCGCCGATGGCCACCCGCTCGATCTCGGCCACGGCCTCGATCGACACCACCTGCGCACGCCGCAGCTGCTGCAGCACCACCGACTGCGCCACCGAGTACACGTAGGCGCGCGGCTGGCGCACGTGGGACACGTCCGCCAGCGCCGCCAGGATGGCGTAGGTTTCCTGGATCACGTCATCCACGTCCTGGCGCACCGGCAGCCGGCGCTGCAGCCAGTCGCGCAGCGCCGGCTCGCACGGCAGCACGTGCTCGGCGAGCCACAACGCACGCGCCGCGCCCAGTGCCGCGCTCATCGCCGCACCCCCGCGGTGCCCGGCGCGTGCCGGGCGTTTTCACGGACAACGTCTGGAATCATCAGAACGCCTTGGTCACGTTGACGTACCAGTAGCGCGGATACGCCTGGTACACCGCCGAGGAATAGCCGAACGCGTCGCTGGACACCGGCGGCCGCTTGTCGGCCAGGTTGTTGGCGCCGACCTTCAGCGACAGTCCGTCCATCCAGCCGTCGCCGCGGAAGTCGTACTTGACGAAGGCATTGGCCAGGGTCTGCGACTTCACCGTCCACGGCGTGCCGTCGGCCAGCACCAGGCCGTTCTCGACGAACGCACTGCTGTAGCGCGCGCTGGCGCCGACCGACAGCTGCTGGTAACGCCAGGTGAGGGTGCCGGACCACTTCCACTGCGGGTTGCCGCCGTTGCCGATCAGGTTGCCGCCGCCGGTGACCCGGATCGACGGATCGACCAGGCCGCTGCCCTTGGCGTCTTCCAGCGCCTGCAGCGCCGGCGAGCGCTGGCGGTAGAACTCGATCAGGCGGGTGCCGTTGAGCGACACGTCGAAACGACCGGCGCGGGTTTCCGGCGAGGCCCAGCTGAAGCTGTAATCCACGCCGCGCACGGTCTGCGGTTCGAGGTTGACGTACTGGTCCTTGACGTACAGCACCTTGCCCGCGGCCTCCAGCCCGGTACCGGCGTAGCGCGCGATGTCGTCGGCGGTGGGGTCGGCGCGCACCACGTCGGCGTTGCTGCCGCCCTGCTGGCGCAGCACGTAGTCCAGGATCAGCGCGTTGCCCTCGCCGAACAGGCCGATGATGCCTTCCTGCGCGTACTTGTAGTAATCCACCGCGAAGGTGAAGCGGCCGAAGTCCTCGGGGATGAACTGCGGCTGGAACACGATGCCGGCGCTGGTGTTGGTCGAGGTTTCCGGCTTCAGGTCCGGGTTGCCCGAACGGCGCGCGGTGGTCGAGGCGGTGTAGCCCTTGCAGCCCGCCATCGAGGCCTGCGCGCCGCTGCGCACGTCGGCCAGGCACTGGACCCAGTCGGTGCGGTTGTTGGAGCGGCTGACCATGGTGGCGTTGACCTGCTCCAGGTTGGGCGCGCGGAAGCCCTTGGCCCAGGACGAGCGCACGGTCAGGCCGTCGATGATCTGCCAGCCCAGCGCCAGCTTCGGCTTGGCCACGCTGCCGAAGTCGTTGTAGCGCTCGGCGCGGCCGGCCACCTGCAGGTCCAGCGAACGCACCAGCGGGATGTCCATCCCCGGCGCGACCAGCGGCACCGAGAACTCGGCGAACACGCCGGCGACGGTGCGCGACCCGTAGGTGTCCGGGGTCGGGCTGACGCCATACATGTCGCTCGGGTACTGGACCCCGGTGATCGCGTCGGTGAAGGTCAACGAACCGTCGACGTGGGCGTCGCGGTCGTCGCGCTGGGTCTCATGGCGCACTTCCATGCCGGCCGCCATGCCGACGTCGCCGGCCCAGGTGCGGAACAGGTCCGGGCGCGAAGCCTTGACGTCCCACAGGTACAGTTCGGTCTCGCTCTGGCGCTTGGCCTTGTAGAAGAACCGGTCGAGCTTGCTCCAGTCGTTGCAGCCGCCGCAGAACGGGTTGTAGGCCGCCGCGGTCGAATCGGCCAGCGCCTGCTGGAACAGGGTCATGCTCACCGCGTCCTGGGTGTCCTCGACCCTGGCCTTGGAGTACAGCGCCGCGCTTTCCCAGTCGAAACCGAAGTGGTAGCCGCGCAGGCCGGCCAGCGCGCGCACCTGGGTGTTCTTGACCTCGATCCGGGTCGGGCGCTCGAAGCGGTAGCTGGTGATCGTCACCGGCAGGCCGTTGGGACCGATGTTCAGGCCCTGCAGCCGGTTCGGGTTGAGCGTGCCGTCGGGCAGGTACATCGCGCCGAACGGGTTCCAGTAATTGCTGGCGGCGACCGTCATCGGCAGCGAGGAAATGGTGTTCACGCCATTCTGCAGGCTGTAGGCGCGCGAGTCGTACAGGCCGGCCTCGCTGAACAGCGAGATGCCGTTCTCGAAATCATGCTTGCCGGTGGCGAACAGGTTGATGCGGCGCACGTCCGGCGCGATAGACACCGGGTACAACGACTGGTGGTTGTCGCGCAGGTTGGCGTCGGCACCCGAGGTGGCCTTGCTGCCGGACTGCACGCACAGGCCGTCGCCGAGGGTCGCGGCGCAGTTGCCGTTGCTGGTCGGCTTGACGTGGAAGGCGCCGGCGGCGGTGGTCAACCACTTGCCGTTCTGCGACACGCGCGCGCCATTGGCGGTGAAATTGCCCCACGGACTGTTGGTGTTGCGGTTGTCCACCCCGGCCAGGCCTGCGTACGGGGTACCGGCGAAGTCGTCGATGCGGTTGCCGCTGCGGGTCCAGTCCTGGTCCAGCGAATTCAGGCCGGTGGTGTTGTAGTAATTGAAGGCCACGGTGACGTTGGAGCGCAGGTCCTGCGAATTGCGGCCCCACATGCCGTTGACCGACACATCGCTCAGGTGGGTGCCCTCGCCCACGCCCTTCTGCACGCTCAGCGTGCCGCCGTCCATGTCGTCGCGCAGCACGTTGTTGACCACGCCGGCCACCGCGTCGGTGCCGTAGATCGCGGCAGCGCCGTCCAGCAGCACCTCGACCCGGCGCAGGTTGGCCACCGGCACGGTGTTGGCGTTGTAGGTCAGCACCGGCACCAGGTTGCCGTCGGCCTGGCTGGTCGGGTGCACCACGGTGCGGCGGCCGTTGATCAGCAGCAGCGTGTTGCCCACGCCGAGCCCGCGCAGGTTGACCGAGGCGATGTCGCCGCGCGCGTAGTTGGAGCTGTTGCCGCCGTTGGTGCCGCTGAAGGAGACATTGCCCATCTGCGGGATGGAGCGGTACAGGTCGTCGCCGGAGACCGCGCCGGTGGCTTCGATCTGCTCGGCCTGCAGCGTCGCCACCGGCAGGATCGCCGCCGACTTGCTGCCCTTGATCTGGCTGCCGACCACGGTGACCTGGTCCAGCGTATTGACCGGGCCGCTGGCCGGCGCCGGCTGCGGCGCCGGGGCCACCGGTTCGGGTTCGGCGGCCTGCGCCACCGCCAGCCCGCCCAGGCCACCGAGCGAGGCCAGCATCGGCGCGGCGGCGCGCAGGGTGATCGTACGGCCGTCGTCCGAGGCGATGGCCAGCCCGGTGCCATTGAGCAGGCGGTTCAACGCCTGCCGCGGGTCCATCTGCCCCTTCAGCTGCCCGACCTCGATCCGCCCCTCGTCGCCCATGGCGGCCGGCGCGATGATCTGCAGGCCCGCCTGGCGGGCGAATTCAGGCAGCACTTCCTCGATGCGACCGCCTTCGATATCGAACTGCGGCGGTGCGGCGAGCGCCGGCATGGCCACGCACAGCGCCGCGGCGGCCAGGCCGCCACGGATGGCGCTGGCCAGCGGCAACAACTTGAATGAACGCATTGATGAACCCCTCTCCGGTATATGCGAATGCGGCGACGTTGTCGGTCTCCTCACCTGCCTAGATGAGCCTGCGCGGAAGTTCCGCCATCGGCCGCACCTTCGCCCCCCGGCCATGCCCGCCATACGGCGTAGTATCCTTTGGTCAACCCCTCCGGATCCCGAGGACCGAGCAGTATGCGTTTTCGCCCACAGTACGTCCTGACCGCAGTTCTCAGCCTCGCCCTGGCCGCGTGCGGCGGCGGCATGGTGAAGCGGGTTTCCGAACCCGCCGCCGGCATCCAGCAGCTCACCGTCGCCAACGACGGCAGCTGGGAAGTCGAGCTGCGGCTGCGCAACTACAGTTCGATGCCGATGCGCTTCGACGACGTCGCCCTGCGGATCAAGGTCGGTGACCAGGCCGCCGGTACCCTGGCCGCCACCCCGGGGCTGTCGATCGGCCCGGAATCGGCCGACGTGATCAAGGTCCGCCTGCAGCCGGCCTCGCCGGCGCGCATCGTCGTGGCCGACGCCCTGGCCGGCGGCCGCTCGCTGTTCTACGAGCTGGAGGGCACGGTCAAGGCCACCCCGGAAGAAAAAAAGCAGCGCAGCTTCGAGGTGAGCGCACGCAACACCCTGAACCAGGCGCCGGGCCTGCCCGGCGTGCTGCGCTGATCCGCCTCCCCTTTCCGTTTCATCCGAGATCGCACCGATGAGCAACTACAAGGCACCCGTTACCGACCTCCGCTTCGCCCTGCACGACGTGCTCAAGGCCGAGTCCCTGTTCGCCGCGATGGGCCACGCCGACGCCAGCGCCGACGTCATCGACGCCGTGCTGGAGGAAGCCGGCCGCTTCAGCGCCAGCGTGCTGGCGCCGCTCAACGCAGTGGGCGACCAGAACGGCTGCACGCTGGACAAGGCCACCGGCGAGGTCACCACCGCGCCCGGTTTCAAGGAAGCGTACGCGCAGTTCGTCGACGGCGGCTGGACCGGCCTGACCGCCGCGCCGGAGTTCGGCGGCCAGGGCATGCCCGAAACCCTGGCATGGCGCTGAGCGAGATGGTGTCCTCGGCCAACCTGGCCTGGAGCCTGTTCCCGATGCTGTCGCACGGCGCGGTCGAGGCACTCAAGCACTACGGCGAGGACTGGCAGAAGGAAGCCTTCCTGAAGCCGCTGGTGGCCGGCAACTGGACCGGCACCATGTGCCTGACCGAGCCGCATGCCGGCACCGACCTGGGCCTGCTCAAGACCCGCGCCGAGCCCAACGCCGATGGCAGTTATGCCATCACCGGCACCAAGATATTCATCACCGCCGGCGAGCACGACCTGAGCGAGAACATCGTCCACCTGGTGCTGGCCAAGCTGCCCGACGCCCCGCCCGGGCCGAAGGGCATCTCGCTGTTCGTCACCCCCAAGTACAAGGTCGGCCGCGACGGCACGATGGGCGAGCGCAATGCCCTGCGCTGCGGCGCGCTGGAACACAAGATGGGCATCCACGGCTCGTCCACCTGCGTGATGAACTTCGACGGCGCCCAGGGCTACCTCGTGGGCCAGCCGCACAAGGGCCTGCAGGCGATGTTCGTGATGATGAACTCCGCCCGCCTCGGCGTCGGCATCCAGGGCCTGGCGCAGTCCGAGCGCGCCTACCAGGGCGCCCTGGCCTACGCCCGCGAGCGCCTGCAGTCGCGCGCGCCGAAGGGCGCGCAGCTGGCCGACAAGCCGGCCGACCCGATCATCGCCCAGCCGGACGTGCGGCGCATGCTGCTGTCGATCAAGGCGCTGACCGAAGGCGGGCGGCTGCTGGCCGCGCACGCCTATACCCAGCTCGACGCCGCGCAGAGCGCCGGCGACGCACAGGTGCGCGCCGATGCCGAGACCCTGGTCAGTTTCCTCACGCCCATCGTCAAGGCCTGCCTGACCGAGTGGAGCATCGAGTGCACCTACAACGCCCAGCAGTGCTTCGGCGGCCACGGCTACATCGCCGAGCACGGCATGGAGCAGCTGGCCCGCGACGCCCGCATCACCACCCTGTACGAAGGCACCACCGGCATCCAGGCGCTGGACCTGATCGGGCGCAAGACCGCCCTGTCGCAGGGCGCGGGGCTGAAGCTGTTCCTGGCCGAGATCCAGGCGTTCATCGCCGCCAACGGCGACAATCCCGCCGTCGCCGAATTCCTGCCGGTGCTCGGCGCCCGGGCCAACGAATGGGGCACGCTGACCCGCAGCGTCCTGCAGCGCGCTGCGGCCAATCCCGAGGAGCTGGGCGCGGCCAGCTGGGACTATCTGTTCTACAGCGGCTACGTCGCCCTGGCCTACTGGTGGGCGCGCGCGGTAGCCGCGGCGCAGGCATCGGCCCATCCCGACGCCTTCAAGCAGGCCAAGCTGGAAACCGCGCGCTTCTACTACGCGCGCATCCTGCCGCGCACCCTGGCCCATGCCGCCAGCATGGAAAGCGGCGCCGCGCCGCTGATGGCCATGGACGCCGCGCGCTTCGGCGAGTGAGCCCGGCCCGGCCCGGCCCGGCCGCCATCGTCGATGGCGGCCGGGTTTACACAAATTGTCACGCTTCGTGTATAAGCTGTTTTCCCGATGGAGACAGACACTACACCGCGTGGTCTGATCGATACCGGAGTCGCCGCATCCGCTCCGGACGTGGAGTTTTCGCTCCCGCCCTCCCTGCACCGCCTTGGTTCCGTGCGCCTGCTGTCGCTGGACGCGCACGGCCGCGTGCTCGACTGGATCAACTGGCAGGAAGCGTCCTGCCTCTACGCGCGCGGCGCGGTGGCCTGGACCCTGGGCGACCCCTGCCTGCATGTGCACGGCGCCATCAACCGCGCCAGCGGCCTGCGCAGCGGCCTGGACCTGCACCCGATCATCGCCTCGCGCGGCCATGCCCGTTCGCGCGCCATCGACCCGACCCCAACCTCACCAACACCGCGCTGTTCGCCCGCGACGCCCAGCTGTGCCTGTACTGCGGCCAGCAGTTCAGCCGCCCGCACCTGACCCGCGACCACGTGATGCCGCTGTCCAAGGGTGGCCGCGACATCTGGGAGAACGTGGTCAGCGCCTGCTTCCAGTGCAATTCGCGCAAGAGCAACCGCACCCCGCAGCAGGCCAACATGCCGCTGTTGGCGGTGCCGTACCGGCCGAGCTGGATCGAGCACCTGATCCTGTCCAACCGCAACATCCTGGCCGACCAGATGGCGTTCCTGCAGGCACAGCTGCCCAAGAAGGCCCCGCGCCGCAGCGCCTGAGCCGGCGCGGTGCCGGTGCACGACTGCCGGACATGTCCAGCGTGCGGGGATTCATCGACGCGTTCGCCCGCCCGCGACGCGCGCCAGCGTCCGTTCACCCGCACCGCGCCCGAGGGCGTTGCCCCTGAGGCGCCCCGGGCAGGCACCGCGACGCAGCACCGGCGCCTTGCGCTCTGACTGATGTGCGGCCCGCGTGTCGCGCGGGCATACATGGACGTGTGCTCCCGCCCGCGCATGTCACGACCGCACCCCGTTCCTGGCCGACCCGACGCCGTTGCCGCAGGCCCAGGCAGGCACCGAACGCATGCACCCCTCGCGGTCCCAGTGCCTGAAACGGCCACCACCCGCGCACCGCGGCGTGCCATCGCCAGGCCCAAGCACCCAGCGCACACGCATCGGGCGAGCGCCGCCACGGCGCAAGCTGAACCCCACCCGCACTCCTGCCGCGGAAGCCGTCATCGGCGGCCCACGCCACCGGTGGTTTGCTTGCCCCACCCCGGAATGGGGGCGAAAATACCGGTCCAGCTGAAACGCGAAGAACATGATCGACTCCGTCCGCTATCCGCGCCTGTCGCGCATCCAGACCCCGCACGATCTGCGCACGTTCGAGGAAACCGAACTGACCGCGGTCGCCGGCGAGCTGCGCGATTACCTGATCGAATCCGTGGGCCGGAGCGGCGGCCACTTCGCCGCCGGGCTGGGCGTGATCGAACTCACCGTCGCCCTGCACTACCTCTACGACACCCCGGTCGACCAGCTGGTGTGGGACGTCGGCCACCAGACCTACCCGCACAAGATCCTGACCGGCCGCCGCGACACCATCCACACGGTCAAGCAGAAGGACGGCGTGGCGCCGTTCCCCAAGCGCGAGGAAAGCGAGTACGACACGTTCGGCGTCGGCCATTCCTCGACCTCGATCTCGGCGGCGCTGGGCATGGCAATCGCGCGCCAGCGCCAGGGCGACGAGCGCCGCATGGTGGCGGTGATCGGCGACGGCGCGATGACCGCGGGCATGGCGTTCGAGGCGCTGGCGCACGCCGGCGGCATGGACGAGGAGCCCAACATCCTGGTCATCCTCAACGACAACAACATGTCCATCTCCGAGGCGGTGGGCGGGCTGACCAAGATGCTCGGCCGCGCCACCGCCAGCCGTACCCTCAACGCGCTGCGCGAGGGCGGCAAGAAGATCCTCGGCGACAAGCGCCACAGCCCGCCGGCGCGCTTCGTCAAGCGCTGGGAGGAGCAGTGGAAGGGCATGTTCGTGCCGTCCACCGCGTTCGAGCAGATGGGCTTCCACTACACCGGCCCGATCGACGGCCACGACCTGCCGCTGCTGCTGTCCACCCTCAGGACCCTCAAGGGCAAGAAGGGGCCGCACCTGCTGCACATCATGACCACCAAGGGCAAGGGCTACGAGCCGGCCGAGGGCGACCAGATCGGCTATCACGCCGTCGGCCCGTTCGACCCGAGCAAGGGCCTGCCGGCCAAGAGCGCGCCGAAGAAGCCGACCTACACCGACGTGTTCGGCGACTGGCTGTGCGATGCCGCCGCCGCCGAGCCGCAGCTGATGGGCATCACCCCGGCCATGCGCGAGGGCTCGGGCCTGGTGCGTTTCAGCAGGGAGTACCCGCAGCGCTACTTCGACGTGGCCATCGCCGAGCAGCACGCGGTGACCCTGGCCGCGGGCATGGCCACCCAGGGCGCAAAGCCGGTGGTGGCGATCTATTCCACCTTCCTGCAGCGCGCCTACGACCAGCTGGTGCACGACGTCGCCATCCAGGACCTGGACGTGCTGTTCGCCATCGACCGCGCCGGCGTGGTCGGCCCGGACGGCGCCACCCATGCCGGCAACCTGGACCTGAGCTTCCTGCGCTGCGTGCCGAACATGCTGGTGATGGCGCCGGCCGACGAGGCCGAGTGCCGGCAGATGCTCAGCACCGGCCTGCAATACCGTGGACCGGCGGCGGTGCGCTACCCGCGTGGCACCGGCCCGGGGGTCGCGCCCGGCGTGGATCTGTCCACCCTGCCGATCGGCAAGGCGCAGCTGCGCGCACAGGGCCAGCGCCTGGCCATCCTGGCCTTCGGCTCGACCGTCGCGGCCGCCGAGCAGGTGGGGCGCGAACTGGGCCTGAGCGTGGTCAACATGCGCTTCGTCAAGCCGCTGGACCGCGCCCTGCTGCTCGACCTCGCCCGCACCCACGAAGGCTTCGTCACCGTCGAGGACAACGTGGTCGCCGGCGGTGCCGGCTCGGGCGTGTCCGAACTGCTCAACGCCGAGGCCGTGGTGCTGCCGGTGCTGCACCTGGGCCTGCCGGACAGCTTCCAGCACCATGCCAGCCGCGAAGACCTGCTGGCCGAAGCCGGCATCGATGCGGCCGGCATCCGCGACGCGATCCTGCGGCGCTGGCCGGACGTGCGCGGCACCACCGCGCCGCTGAGCGTAGCCGGCTGACTGACGTCCTCTGGATGCGCGCACCCGTTGCCCTGCCGGCAGCGGGACGAGCCGGTGCCTGCGCAGGCGGCGGGCTCCCGGCGTTCCGTCGCGGCCTTCCACGGGTGCGCAGGCACCGCCGTTTCCCGCGTTTCCCGACTGCCTCCTGCCGGCGCGCGTACCGGCCTGGCGCCAAGCACACCCGCGAAAAGGCCCGGCCATCAGTGTGATGGCCGGGCCTGGGTTGCATGCGCGCTGGCGCAACGCTGCGGCTTACTCTTCTTCGTCGTTGCCCTGGCCCGGCGCCTTGCGCTGCTGGCCCTGATCCTGCTGCCCGGGTTGCTGTTTCTGGTTGGGGTTGTCCGGGTTCTGCTGCCCGACGTTCTGCTTCGGGTTCTGGTCGCGCTGCTGGGTCATGACGGTCTCCTGATTGCCGCGGCCGGTTGCCGTGGTGGGACGAGCATCCCGCCGGCACCGTTGGCACGTTGTGCGCGGCCGTCAACACCAGGATCACGACGCTGACTGTCGCCACGGGCGCAGTCGCGGAGCGCGTGCGCCGCACTGAAACCACCGCGGCAAAGGCCGCGCTCACGGTCGTCGGGCCGCATCCGGGCGCTTCAGCGCATGCGCGGACAGCAGGCGCCGCGCGGTGCCACAAGGGCCGACTGGTGGCGCCGCCCGCGCGCGATCCTGTGCGCCGTGGATGACGGCGGCACACGCGCCCGGCGACGGCACGGCAAATGGCACTGATCGCGAGCTGCCGACCGCGCGCGCCACCGGCGCACACTTCCGGCACCCGGCGCGCTGCGAATCCAGAAAAAGAAAAAGCCCTGAATCATCAGGGCTTCAAATGGAGGCCTGGGTCGGAATCGAACCGGCGTACGCGGATTTGCAATCCGCTGCATAACCACTCTGCTACCAGGCCACAATCTTGTCGATCGTACAGGAAGAAAAACCTCTTCCCGATATGAAAAAACCCCGCTCGCGGGCCTTTTCGTAATCTGGAGCGGGAAACGAGACTCGAACTCGCGACCTCAACCTTGGCAAGGTTGCGCTCTACCAACTGAGCTATTCCCGCTTGGGAGCCGTGCATTCTACAGACTTCGTAGGAATTGCGCCAGCCTTTTTAACAACTTTCTTCACGCTTCCGGGAAGCTTTCCAGCTTCCCCGCATACCGCCTGCAATCAGCTGATCGCGTCGATCTACATGAGGTGAATTCCCTGATTCAGCTCCGTTGAAAACCCGGAAGCTTCATCGACTTGGAGCGGGAAACGAGACTCGAACTCGCGACCTCAACCTTGGCAAGGTTGCGCTCTACCAACTGAGCTATTCCCGCTTGGGAGGCGAAATTCTACATGCAATCGCCTACCTGTCAACAGCCCTGTTTCATCTTTTTTTCGACTGCGAGCGCGCGGCGATTTCGTCCTCGCGCAGGCTCGGCCAGGCCGCGCGCAGGTACTGCACGGCGGACACCAGCGTGAGCAGCGCGGCGATCGCCAGCATCCAGTCGCCGATGTGGAATATCGGCCCGCCCAGCCAGATGTCGGTCACCGGCGTGTTGGGCGATACCGAGTACAGCAGGCACAGCAGCGCGATCATCTGCGCGGTGGTCTTGATCTTGCCGATCATCGCCACCCGCACCTTGGCGCGCTGGCCGATCTCGGCCATCCACTCGCGCAGCGCGGATACCGCGATCTCGCGACCGACGATCACCGCGGCCCAGAACGCCATCCATGCGGTCGGGTGGCCCTGCACGATCAGGAACAGCGCCACGGCCACCATCAGCTTGTCGGCCACCGGGTCGAGGAAGGCGCCGAACGCCGAATGCATCTGGTAGCGGCGCGCGACCCAGCCATCGAGCCAGTCGGTGATCGCCGCCAGGCCGAACACCGCGGCCGACGCGAAGTTCGTCCACGTGTACGGCAGGTAGAACACCAGCACCAGCACCGGGATCATCACGATCCGCAGCAACGTCAGCCAGGTGGGTACGGTCAGGGTCATTACAGCTTTACTCCGCTGCCGGATCCGGGATCGACAGTCCGTGAAGGTTAGCGTAGATGCGCGTTGCAAGGGCGGCATTGATGCCTTCCACGCGCGCGATCTCGGCCTCGCCGGCCGCTTTCAGCCCGGCCAGTCCACCGAAATGCTTGAGCAGGCTGGCGCGGCGCCGCGGGCCGATGCCGGGAATATCCTCCAGCCGGCTGGTCATGCGCGCCTTCTGCCGGCGTCCACGGTGCCCGGTGATCGCGAAACGGTGCGCTTCGTCACGCACCTGCTGGATGAACTGCAGCGCCGGCGACGCCGCGCCCGGGCGGATCTCGCGCCCGTCGGGCAACACCAGCGCCTCGTGGCCGGCGCGGCGCTCGACGCCCTTGGCGACGCCCAGCAGCAGCACGCCCTCGACCCCCAGGTCGGCCAGCGCGGCCTGCGCCTGCGCGAGCTGCCCGGCGCCACCATCGATCAGCAGCACGTCCGGCAAGGCCGGCAGGTCGCCACTGCGCGACGCGGCGCGGGAACGCCCGCCGTCGCTGGCATCGGCGTCCGGCGCCGCCATCTCCGCGGCCTCCAGCGCGCGCCGGAACCGGCGGTCGATGGCCTGGCGCATCGCCGCGTAATCGTCGCCGGGCTCGATGCCGCTGATGTTGTAGCGCCGGTACTGCGCGCGCACCGGGCCGGCCGCGTCGAACACCACGCACGACGCCACCGTGGCCTCGCCCATGGTGTGGCTGATGTCGAAACACTCCACGCGCCGGACCGGTTCGGCCAGGCCCAGCATCTGCCGCAACGCCTCGCTGCGCGCATGCTGCGCACCACGGCTGTCGAGCTCGCTGACCAGGCTGATCTGCGCGTTGCGGCTGGCGAGTTCGACATAGCCGGCACGCTCGCCGCGCACGTTCCATTTCAGAACCACCTTGCGCTCGGCGGCGCTGGCCAGTGCCGCCTCGATCATCCCGGCGTCGGGAATTTCGCGGTCCAGCAGCACTTCCGGCGGTGGCGCGTGCTCGGCGTAGTACTGCGACACGAACGCGCCCAGCACTTCCTCGGCGCTGTCCTCGCCGTTGGTGCGCGGGAAGAACGCGCGCGTGCCGAGGTTGCGGCCATCGCGGAAGGCCAGCAGCAGCACGCACGCACTGGCGCCCTGCGTCGCGCAGGCCAGCACGTCCAGGTCGGCGGCGCGGCCGTCCACGTACTGCCGGTTCTGCATGCTGCGCAGCGAGGCGACCAGGTCGCGCAGGCGCGCGGCGCGCTCGAACTCCAGGGCGTCGCTGGCCTGCTGCATCGCCTGCACCAGTTCATCGGCCAGCTGGTCGCTGCGGCCTTCGAGGAACAACGCCGCGCGGCGTACCGATTCGTCGTACTCCGCCTGCGCCACCAGCTCCACGCACGGCGCGCTGCAGCGGCCTATCTGGTACTGCAGGCAGGGCCGCGAGCGGTTGCGGAACACGCTGTCCTCGCAGCTGCGCAGCTTGAACAGCTTGTGCATCAGGTTCAGCGTCTCGCGCACCGCACCCACGCCCGGATACGGCCCGTAATAGCGTCCCGGCACCGAGCGCGGACCGCGATGCAGGGCGATGCGCGGCCACTGCTCGCGGGTGAGCAGCACCTGCGGATAGGTCTTGTCGTCGCGCAGGGAGACGTTGTAGCGCGGTGCCAGCGACTTGATCAGCTGGTTCTCGAGCAGCAGCGCCTCGGCCTCGGTGCGGGTGACGGTCACGTCCATCCGCGCCACCTGCGCAAGCATCATCATGATGCGCCGGCTCTTCGGCGAGCCGTTGAAATAGCTGCCCACGCGCTTGCGCAGCGCGCCGGCCTTGCCCACGTACAGCAGCGTGTCGTCGGCCGCGTACATGCGGTACACGCCCGGCGCGGTACTCAGCGCCGCCGCGTACGCCCGGCCGTCGAACCCGCTTGTCACCGTGCCGCTCATTCCTCGATCGGCACGTGGCCCAGTTCGCCGCTGACCGGATCGAACCGCAGGATCGCATGGGCATCGGTCTCGGCGATCCACACCGCGCCGGCGGCCACTGCCAGCGCGGCCGGGCCGTGCAGGCGCCGCGGCAGGTTGACGGTGGTCAGGTCACCGCCCCCCAGGCGCAGCATGCGCAGGCAGCCGTTGCCGGCGTCGGCGATCCACAGCAGCGGCGATTCGCTGCCCATCGCGATGGCCTGCGGATACTGCAGGTGCGCGCGGGCGCGCGGTCCGTCGGTATTGCCGAACTCCCACGGCCCCTGCCCCACCAGGGTCTGCACCACGTCGCCGCGCAGCTGCACCGAGCGGATCGCCGACCCCAGCGCGTCGCAGACATACAGCACCTGCTGCACCGCCACCACGCCGCAGGGCTGGGCGAACGCGGCCAGATGGCCACCGCCGTCGCGCACTTCCAGCGCACCGGCGCCGGCGCGCCAGCGCAGCGCGCGGATGCCCAGGTCGTAGCTCCAGATGTGGTTGTCACCGGCCATGGCGATATGCAGCTGGTTGTCGGCGATGGCGATGTCCAGCGGGTGGCTCAGCGGACTGTCCCAGGGCTGCGCCAGCACGCCGGCTACCGGATCGCCGGCGCGGCCGGTGCCGCACAGGGTGTCGACCTGCCCGCTCGGCAGGTGGATGCGGCGCACGGCATGGTTGCCGGTATCGGCGACGTAGAGCATCTCGCGCTCGAGCGCCAACCCATGCGGCCGGTTGAACGCCGCCTCGGCCGCCGGCCCGTTGACCAGGTCCGCGCTGCCGACGCCGAACTGGCGCAGCACGCGCCCGCCATGGGTGCATTCGAGGATGCGGTGGTGGCCGGTATCGGCGACATAGAGCCGGTCGGCGCTGGCCGCCAGGCCAGCGGGGAAGCGCAGTGGCAGGCGTGGTTCCACGTTGGTTTCCGCAACCGCGCGCAGGTCCTCGTCGGCAGGCCGCGCCAGTCCTTCGCACAGCGCGTTGAGGCTGCGCTCCAGGTCGCCGGCGGCGCCCACCAGGCGCTCGCGTTCCTGGCCCTGGGCATCGATCAGCAGCAGCGTCGGCCATGCCTCGATGCCGAAACGGCGCCATGTTTCCCACTGCGCGTCGAGCAGGATCGGTGCGCCGACGCCATGCCGGCGCAGCAGCTTCAGCGCCGGCTGCGGCTCACGTTCGAAATCGAAGCGCGGCACCTGCACCACCAGCAGTTGCACGCGCCCGGGGTTGCGCGCCTGCCACTGCAGCACCTCGAGCAGCCGCTGCACGCACCAGACCGAGGCGGCGTTGACGAAGGCCAGCACCAACGGGCGGCCGGCGTGGTCCTGCAACGTGGACGGCGCCGCATTGAGCCAGATGCCGGACTTGGGAAGATCCATCGCAGGCTGAGCGTTCATGGGCCGATTATGCCGGAGTCGGGCGCGGCCGACAGGCGCCTGACCACCGCCTCGGCCGCCGCCTCCAGCAGCGCCCAACTGTGCTCGAAATCCGCCTCGCCGCCGTAATAGGGATCGGGTACCGCGCTGGCGCTGGCGCCCCCGGCCCAGGGCAGCAGCAAGGCGGCCCTGGCGCGCGCCTGCGGCGGCGCCAGCGCCCGGGCCTGCTCCAGGTTGTCCGGGTCCGCGCACAGGATGTGGTCGAAGCGGAGGAAGTCGGTGGGCTGCAGCTGGCGCGCGCGCAGCCCGGAGATGTCCACCCCGTGGCGGCGCGCGCAGGCCACCGCCCGCGGATCCGGCGCCTTGCCGCGGTGCCAGCCGGCGGTCCCCGCCGAGTCCACCTCGACCCGCCCGGCCAGCGGCGAACGCGCGATCCGCGCGCGCAGGGCGCCCTCGCCCATCGGCGAGCGGCAGATGTTGCCCAGGCACACCACCAGCAGCTTCAACGCGCGCCCTCCAGCCGTGCGACGGCACGCGCCAGGTCTTCCGGGGTATCGATGCCCGGCGGGAACGGCTCCGGCGACAGCGCCACGGCGATACGGAAGCCCGCCTCCAGCACCCGCAGCTGTTCCAGCGACTCGATCTGCTCCAGTGTTCCCGGTGGCATCGCCGCGAACTGCTGCAGGAAGCCGGCGCGGTAGCCGTAGATGCCGATATGGCGCAGCCATTGCGCCTGCGGCAACTGCGCGGTCGAGCGGGCGAAGGCGTCGCGGTGCCAGGGAATGGGCGCGCGGCTGAAGTACAGCGCATCGCCCCGCGCGTTGCGCACCAGCTTGACCACGTTGGGGTCGAACAGGGTCGCGGCGTCCTCCACCGGCGTGGCCAGGGTCGCCATCGGCGCCTCGCTGGCCGCCAGCGTCGCCGCCACCGCGCGGATGCCGGCCGTCGGCGCGAACGGCTCGTCGCCCTGCAGGTTGACCACGATGGCCTGCTCGTCCCAGCCGGCGTGGCGCGCGCATTCGGCCAGCCGGTCCGTGCCCGACGCATGGTCATCGCGGGTCATTGCCACGCGGATGCCGTCCAGGCCATCGAGCGCGTCGGCGATCCGCCGGTCGTCGGTGGCCACCCACACTTCGCGCGCGCCGGCGTCCAGGGCGCGCCGCGCCACGTGCACGACCATCGGCTGCCCGGCCAGCAGGGCCAGGGGCTTGCCGGGCAGGCGGGTGGACGCATGGCGCGCCGGGATCGCCACGACGAATTCAGGAACCGCGTTCATCTGTACTCCTTGCCCGCTCCGGGCTGCACTGGATGGCCCCGCACGGCGCGACGCGCATGCCCGCGCGGGGACGGAGATCGCCGCTGAGGATAAGCGTTGCCACCACCGCGGCGTACGCCCGCATGGCCAGGCTTCGACCGGGTTCGCATTTGCCGCGCACGCCAGCCCTGCCCGCCGGCGGCCTGCACCGGCGCCGCCGCGCGCGGCGCACGCATCACGCCCGCGCCAGCTTGCCCAGGCGGTCCAGCAGCGCGACCCAGAACGCCGCAGGCAGTTCGGCCTGCAACGGCACCGCATAGTGCCAGTCGGTGGCGAACGCCTTGCACTTCACCGCGTCCTTCTCGGTCATCAGCACCGGCAGCTCGCTGCCGAAGAACAGGTCCGATGCCTGGTAGCGGTGGTGGTCGGCGAACGCATGCGGCACCACGCCGATGCCGCGGGTGCGCAGCATCTGGAAGAAGCGCTGCGGATGGGCGATGCCGGCCACGGCATGCACCCGCTGCCCGGCGAAACCCTGCAGCGAACGCTCGCGCCCGCCACGCAGCGGGCGGGCGCTGTCGATGCGCAGGCGCATCGTCCATTCACCGAACCCGGCCCCCGGCGGGACCTCACCGGCATCGCTGGCCTGGCCCAGGTTGACCACCCGGAAATCGCAGTCGCGCGCCCGCGCCACCGGTTCACGCAGCGGGCCGGCCGGCATCAGCAGGCCGTTGCCGTAGCGCCGCTGCGCATCGACCACTTCGATCTCGATGTCGCGCGCCAGCCGGTAGTGCTGCAGGCCATCGTCGCAGACCACCACGTCGCAGCCGGCCTCGAGCAGCGCCCGCGCCGCGGCGACGCGATCCCGGTCCACGCGTACCGGCACGCCCGTCTTCCAGGCGATCAGCAGCGGCTCGTCGCCGGCCAGTTCCGGCGCCAGTTCCGGGGTGACCCAGCGGGCGCTGCCGGCATCGTCGCGGCCGTAACCGCGGCTGGCCACGCCCGGCTTCCAGCCCGCCTCGCGCAGGCGCTCGACCAGCGCGATGGTCAGCGGCGTCTTGCCGGTGCCGCCGGCGGTGATGTTGCCGACCACGATCACCGGCACTGGCACCTGGCGGCCGCGCAGCCAGCCGCGGCGGTACAGCCCGCGGCGCAGGCCGGCGACCGCGGCATACAGCGGCGCCAGCAGGCGGGCCGTCCACGGCACCGGGGCGCCGTCATACCACCATGGCGGCGTCTGCGTTCCCTTGCCGGCCATCAGACCTGCCTTTCCCGGAACTGCATCCGGTACAGGTGTTCGTACAGCCCGCCCAGCGCCAGCAGCTCCTGGTGGGTGCCGCGCTCGACGATCCGCCCCTGGTCCATCACCAGCACCTGGTCGGCGTGTTCGATGGTGGACAGGCGGTGCGCGATCACCAGCGTGGTGCGGTCGGGCATCAGCCGCTGCAGCGCATCCTGCACCAGCCGTTCGGACTCGTTGTCCAGTGCCGCGGTGGCCTCGTCCAGGATCAGGATCGGCGCATCCTTGAGCATGGCGCGGGCGATCGCCAGGCGTTGGCGCTGGCCGCCGGACAGGCGCCCGCCCTTGGCGCCGACCTGGGCATCCACGCCCTGCGGCAGCTGGTCGACGAATTCGCGCGCGTTGGCGCCGGCGATGGCCTGTTGCAACTGCTCGGCGCTGCGGCCCTGCAGTTCGCCGTAGGCGATGTTCTGGGCGATGCTGCCATCGAACAGCACAACCTGCTGCCCGACCAGCGCGATCTGCCGGCGCAGGTCGGCCAGGCGGTACTCCTGCACGGGATGTCCATCGAGCAGGATCTGCCCGGACTCGGGCTCGTAGAAACGCGGAATCAGCTTGATCAGGGTCGACTTGCCGCTGCCCGAGCGGCCGACGATCGCCGTCACGGTACCGGGACGGGCGACGAAACTGACGCCCTCCATCGCCGGCCGGGCCTGGCCCGGGTAGCGCGCGGTGACGTTACGGAATTCCAGCAGGCCCTCGGCCCGCTGCAGCCCGCGCGTGCCCGCGTCTGGCTCGTCCTGGGCATCGAGCACCACGAACAGGCGCTGCGCCGAGGCGATGCCGCGCTGGGTCATGTTCTGCACGTTGGTCAGCTGCTTGAGCGCGGGGATGATCGTCATCATCGCCAGCATCATCGACACGAAGTTGCCCACCGACAGGCGCCCGGCGGCGGCCTCGTGGCCGGCGATCAGCAGCAGCGACGCCAGGCCGACCGCACCGATCAACTGCACCATCGCCGAGGAGATGCTGCGCGTGGCTTCCACCTTCATCGCCAGCTTCAGGTTGGTGTCGGCCAGGCCGCCGTAGCGCGCCAGCTCGCTGCGCTGCGCACCGTAGATCTTCACCTCCTGGTGGCTGGACAGGGTCTGGTCCGCGGCCTGCAGCAGTTCCGCCCCGCTCTCCTGGATGCGGTGGCTGATGCGCCGGTAGCGCTTGGCGACCTTGTTCATCACCCACGCCAGCGGCGGCGCCAGCACGAAGATCGCCAGCGTCACCTGCCAGCTGTACCACAGCATCGCCGCCAGCGAGACCAGCACCTGCAGGGATTGCTGCAGCACCACCTTCATGGCGTCGACCGCGGCCTGCGCCACCTGGTCGCTGTCCGAACCGAGCCGCACCAGCATCGACGGCACCGGCTCGGTATCGAACTGCAGTCCGGGCAGGTGCAGGTATTTGTCCAGCACCCGCACGCGCAGGTCGCGGGCGATGCTGCGCGCGGCCCTGCCCATGCCGATGTCGGTCAGGTAACCGGCGATGCCGCGCAGCAGGAACAGGCCGATGATGGCCAGCGGCATCCACCCGTTGATGTCCTTCGGATTCACCAGGTTGTTGGTGATGGGGCTCATCAGCATGAGGAAGCCACCACCGGCCGCGGCCTCGATCAGCATGCCCAGTGCGGCCATCATCAGCAGCCCGCGGTAGGGCTGCGCGAACCCCAGCAGGCGCCGGTAGGTCTGCCAGGGTGTTTCGCTGAGGCTCATCGCTGCACCTCCGGTGCCGTGGCGATGGCGATCCGGCGGAAGCCGAGCTGCCCCAGGGCGTCCTGCACGGTGACCACCGCCTGGTACGGCGTGCGCGCGTCGGCGCGCAGCAGCACGGTCTGCCCGCGGTCATCGCCGGCGACCTGGACGATGGTCCGCTTCACCGATTCCACGTCGGTGCGCAGCACCTCGCGGTCGTTGATGAAATAACGGCCATCGGCATTGACCAGCACGCTGAGCGAGCGCGGTGGCTCGGCATTGCGCTGGTCGCTGGCGGTCGGCAGCTGCACCTGCAGGGTGGAGCGTGCGTCGAAGGTGGTGGTGACCACGAAGAAGATGATCAGCACCAGGATCACGTCGATCAGCGGCACCAGATCGATATGCGGCTCTTCCTGGGCCCGGTCGTTGCGGATGCGCATGCGGGGTCAGGCCTTGGCCACTGCCGCTGCCTGCGCGGCCGGCCTGGCCGCGGCCATCACCGCAGGGCGGCCGTCCAGGGTATCCAGCAGCGCGCCGGCTTCGTGTTCCATCTCGATCACGTAACCGTCCACGCGCGCGCGGAAATAGCGGTGGAACATCAGCGCGGGGATGGCCACGATCATGCCGGTGGCGGTGCACACCAGGGCCTTGCCGATACCGCCGGCCAGCTGGTTCACGTCGCCCACGCCATGGTCGAGGATGCCCAGGAACATCTGGATCATGCCGATCACCGTGCCGAGCAGGCCAAGCAGTGGGCCGGCCGATGCGATGGTACCCAGCGCGTTGAGGTAACGCCCCATCCGGTGCACCAGGTGGCGGCCGGTGTCCTCGATGCGCTCGCGGATCTGGTCGCGCGGGCGGTTGCGGGCTTCCAGCGCCGCGGCCAGCAGCGCGCCCAGCGGCGAGTTCGCGCGCAGCGATTCGATGTGGGAAGCGTCCAGCTTGCCGCGCGCGGCCCAGTTGCGCACTTCCTGCCCCAGCCCGGGCGGCAGCACCTCGTTACGCCGCAGGCTCCAGAAGCGCTCCAGGACAATCGCCAAAGCCAGTACGCCCAACAGCAGCAGCGGCACCATCGGCCAACCGCCGGCCTTGACCAGTTCCCACACGTTTCAACCCTCCGGCACGACAGCCGTCTTTTCATCCGCCGATAGGATAACAGCCGCCCGCGCCCGCCCAGCAGCATCCCACAGGCGACGACGCCACGGCCGGCGCTCACGCACCTGCAGGCCCTGCGCCCCCAGCCAGACCCTGACCGCGCCGCTCGCCGGCGTCGCCAGCACCTCGGCCCCGCCCCCTGCCAGCGCTCGACCACCTCCGCCCGCGGATGGCCGAAACGGTTGCCGTGCCCGGCCGACAGCAGCACCAGGCGCGCCCCGGTGGCCGCCACGAATCCCGGCCGGGACGAGCCGGCGCTGCCATGGTGCGGGGCCACGACCACCTCGGCCCGCAGCGCCGGGCGCTGCCGACGCACCAGGCCGGCCTCGATGACCTCGCCGATATCCCCTGCCAGCAGCATCGCGCCATGAGCGGAACGTATCCGCAGCACGCAACTGGATTCGTTGCGCAGGTACGGAAAGCCGGCAGGCGGATGCAGGTATTCGAACTGCACGCCATCCCACTGCCAGCGCAGGCCGGCGACGCAATGACGTGACGGTATCGACGGTTGCATGCCCGGCGGCGCATGCCAGGCCATGACCGGTAGCGCCGTGTGGACGGCGGCGATGCCGCCGGCGTGATCGTTGTCGCCATGGCTGACGACCACCGCATCGAGCCGCCCCACGCCCAGGGCGCGCAGCGCCGGCACCACCACCCGCGCACCGGCGTCGAAACCGTCGTGCACCGCCGGCCCGGCGTCATAGAGCAGGCGGTGGCCGCGGGTACGCACCAGCACCGACAGCCCCTGGCCGACGTCGAGCAGCACCAGCTCGACCTCGCCATGCCGCGGAAGCTCGCGCCCCGGCCACAGCAGCGGCAACCACAGCAGCAGTGCCAGTGATTTGCCCGGGATCGCACGCGGCAGCAGCAGCCAGCCCGCGCCGGCCAGCGCGAGCGGCAG
Source organism: Stenotrophomonas acidaminiphila (assembly GCA_002951995.1). NCBI lineage: Bacteria > Pseudomonadati > Pseudomonadota > Gammaproteobacteria > Lysobacterales > Lysobacteraceae > Stenotrophomonas > Stenotrophomonas acidaminiphila. Next base: position 1,512,010 of record CP019797.1, on the reverse strand, counting down.
CGCGGGACCGGCCGCCTCCGGCAGCCACCACAGGGCGAAGCGGCTGCCCCCCAGCCACGACAGCGCGGACCAGCTCAGCTCGAAGCACCAGGCCGAGGCGCGCCACGGCCCGCTGCCGGCCCCGCCAGCAGCGCCTCCAGCCCCGTCCCCAACAGTGCCAACGGCACCACCACCAGACTCCACCACGGGATTGCCAGCAGATTCGCCAGCGGGCCGGCAAGCGAAGCCTGGTCGAACAGCACCGCGGTCAGCGGCAACAGCCCTATCGTTGCCACCGACTGCGCGGACAGGAAGCCACGCAGCCAGTGCATGCGTTCCGGAAGGCACCAGGCCAGCCAGGCCACGCCGGCGAAGCTCAGCCAGAACCCGGCGGTCAGCATCGCCAGCGGATCCCAGCCGAGCACCAGCAGCGCGGCGAGCGCCAGCGCACCGAAAACGCTGGCCGGGCGGCGCCACAGCCTGGCCAGTGCCACCACAGCCACCATCAGCACCGTGCGCACCGTGGGCAGGGCGAAACCGGCCACGGCCGCGTAGCCGACGGCCCCGGCCACCGCGGCGAGGGCCGCGGCATGGGAACGCGGGCAATACCGCCCCAGCCAGGGAAGCAACCACCAGGCCGCGGAGGCGGCCAGGGCGATGAAGCCGGCGACCATGCCGACGTGGAAGCCTGAAATCGCGATCAGGTGGGTCAGGCCGGTGGCGCGCAGCATGTGCCAATCGCCCTCGTCCAGCGCCCGGGTATCGCCCACGGCCAGCGCTCGTACGTAGCGCGAGGCCGGGGTTTCGATGGCGGCGTCGATCCGCCCGGCGATGCGTTCGCGCCAGGCATCGATCCCACGCGGGGGCGCCAGTCGCCGCCCGCTGCCGCTCACCACCAGCCCGGTAGCGGCGATCCGCCGCGCCAATGCATTGCGCTCGGCGTCGAACCCGCCGGGGTTGGCGAGCCCGCGGGGGCCCGCACCCGCACCTGGAACCGCCAGCGGGCGCCGGCCTGCAGCGCCAACCGGGGCCCGGTTGGGTGCTCCCGAAATCGTCGTACCAGGCCAACTGCAGCAGCCGTCCGCGCAGCGCGTCAGGCTGGGCCGCGTCGCCGTCGACCCGGAACCGGAAGCGCGTCCGCCTGGACTCCACTTCCGGCAGCGACGCCACGGTGCCGGCGACGGACACCACGCTGCGCTCCAGCGCCGGCGGCAACTGCGCCTGCAGCGCCCAGCCGGCCTGCAGCGCCGCCCAGCCGGCCCCTGCCAGCAACGCCCCGCAGCACGGTGCACGGCCCGCCGCCCAGAGTGCCAGCCCGGCCAGCAGCGCGCTCCAGCGCACCCCGGGCGGCGGCAACCCCGGCATCCACAGCATCATGCCGACGCCGGCCAGAAAGCAGGCCGCGGCAGCCTTGCCCAAGCGCGGGCAAGCCCGCGTACCGGTGGCAGGGCGCAGCGCCCGAATCCAGTCGCGGCGTCGCTTGCACACGGCCCATCCCCTTCCGCCAGCCCGCCCCCATGCTGCCCGGGCGATAGCGCGCCCGCCGTAGGCCGGTCACGCATCCACGATGCAGGAAATGCCGTGCCGTGGCTTGGGCCAGCCCGCAGCGTCGGGCCTGCAGGAAAACGCCGCCGCGGAAACCACGCAAAAGAAAAGCGGGCCAGAGGCCCGCTTTTCCGGATGCAGCACAGGTACCCGGGCTTATTCGGCCGGGGTGCCCTCGCCTTCCTCGACGGCCTTCATCGACAGGCGGATGCGGCCCTGCTTGTCCACTTCCAGCACCTTGACCTTGACCACGTCGCCTTCCTTCAGCTTGTCGCCGACCTTCTCCACGCGCTCGCTGGAAATCTGCGAGACGTGCACCAGGCCGTCCTTGCCCGGCAGGATGGTGACGAACGCACCGAAGTCCATGATCTTGGCGACCTTGCCTTCGTAGATGCGGCCCGGCTCGACGTCCGAGGTGATCTGCTCGATGCGGCGCTTGGCTTCCTGCGCGGCGGCGTTGTTCACCGAGGCGATGGTGATGGTGCCGTCGTCCTGGATGTCGATCTGGGTGCCGGTTTCCTTGGTGATCGCCTGGATCACCGAACCGCCCTTGCCGATCACTTCGCGGATCTTGTCCGGGTGGATCTTGATGGTCAGCAGGCGCGGCGCGTAATCGCTCAGCTCCTCGCGCGGCGCGGTCAGCGCCTTGGCCATCTCGCCGAGGATGTGCAGGCGGCCGGCCTTGGCCTGCTCCAGCGCCTGCTTCATGATCTCTTCGGTGATGCCTTCGATCTTGATGTCCATCTGCAGCGCGGACACGCCTTCGGAGGTACCGGCGACCTTGAAGTCCATGTCGCCCAGGTGGTCTTCGTCACCCAGGATGTCGCTCAGCACGACGAAACGGTCGTCTTCCTTCACCAGGCCCATGGCAATACCCGCCACCGGCGCCTTGACCGGCACGCCGGCATCCATCAGCGCCAGCGAGGAGCCGCACACCGAGGCCATCGACGAGGAACCATTGGATTCGGTGATCTCCGACACCACGCGGATGGTGTACGGGAATTCCTCGATGGTCGGCATCACCGCCAGCACGCCGCGCTTGGCCAGGCGGCCGTGGCCGATCTCGCGACGCTTCGGCGCGCCGAAACGGCCGCACTCACCCACCGAGTACGGCGGGAAATTGTAATGGAACAGGAAGTTTTCCTTGTACTCGCCGGAGACGGCATCGATGATCTGGCCGTCGCGGGCGGTGCCCAGGGTGGTGACCACGATGGCCTGGGTCTCGCCGCGGGTGAACAGCGCCGAGCCGTGGGTACGCGGCAGCACGCCGGCCTTGACGGTGATCGGGCGCACGGTGTCCAGGGCACGGCCGTCGATGCGGACCTTGGTGTCCAGCACCGAATCACGCATGGTGCGGTACTCGAGCTCGCCGAACTCCTTGGCCAGTTCGGCCGGGTTCCAGCCCTCGGCGGCGACGCGGCCGGCCAGCTGCTCGGTCACGTCCTTCTTGATCGCGGCGATGGCGTCGCGGCGCTGCAGCTTGTCGCGCACCTGGAAGGCGTCGGCCAGCTTGCCGCCGATGGCTTCCTTCAGCGCCGAGATCAGCGCCTCGTTCTTGGCCGGGGCGACCCAGTCGCTCGGCTTGGTGCCGGCTTCGACGGTCAGTTCGTTGATCGCGTTGATGACCTTCTGCATCTCGCGGTGGCCGAAGGTCACCGCGCCCAGCATCACGTCCTCGGACAGCAGCGCGGCCTCGGACTCGACCATCAGCACGGCGTTGGCGGTACCGGCAACGACCAGTTCCAGCTGCGATTCCTTCAGCTCCGACACGGTCGGGTTGAGGATGTACTCGCCGTTCTTGTAGCCGACCTTGGCGGCGCCGATCGGGCCCTTGAACGGGGTGCCGGCCAGTGCCAGCGCCGCCGAGGCGCCGATCAGGGCCGGGATGTCACCGTCCACTTCCGGGTTCAGCGACATCACCGTGGCGATGATCTGCACTTCGTTCTTGTAGTCTTCCGGGAACAGCGGGCGGATCGGACGGTCGATCAGGCGCGAGATCAGCGTTTCCTTCTCCGTGGCGCGGCCTTCGCGCTTGAAGAAGCCACCCGGGATGCGGCCACCGGCGTAGAACTTTTCCTGGTAATCAACGGTCAGCGGGAAGAAGTCCTGGCCTTCGCGCGCGCTCTTGGCGGCGACGGCAGTGACCAGCAGCACGGTGTCGTCCATCTTGACGATGACGGCGCCGCTGGCCTGGCGGGCGACTTCGCCGGTCTCAAGCGTGACAGTGTGCTTGCCGTACTGGAAGGTTTTGGTGATTTTTGCCACGGAGGGTGTCCTTGGGGATGCTGTCTGCGAATGGACCGTCGGCGACCCTTGTCACCGGCGGGCGGCCGGAGTTCCGGCCCTGGAGATGTTGCTGAACTGCAAAAACAAAACCGCGGCGCATCGCTGCGCCGCGGGGGATTGTTGCTTAGCGACGCAGGCCAAGCTTTTCGATCAGGCCCTTGTAGCGCTCGACGTCCTTCTTCTTCAGGTAGTCGAGCAGGCTGCGGCGGCGGTTGACCAGCTGCAGCAGGCCGCGGCGGCTGTGGTGGTCCTTCTTGTGGACCTTGAAGTGTTCGGTCAGCTGCTCGATGCGGGCGGTCAGCAGGGCCACCTGGACTTCCGGCGAACCGGTGTCGTTGGCGCCGCGCTTGTTGTCTTCAATAACTTTCTGGGTGTCGATCGACATGATGTTTTCTCTGGATGCGTGGCCGGCAGGAACGTGCTGATGACGCACCGCGCAGCTCGCCGTTTAAGGAAGGCGGCCCGCCGACGGCGGACCGGTGCCCGGCAAAGGGCCGCAGAATTGTAACGATCCGCGCCTGCGGCCACAAGGCGCAACCTGTATCGGCGCCCCTGCCGGGCGCAACGGGTCAGAGGTTGAAACGGCGCTGCGGCGCCAGCATGCCGGCCGCATCCACCTGCCCCAGCCCCAGGGCCTTGCCGTCGTCGGCGAACACCGCCACCTGTCCGCGCGGCCACGCCGGATCCCGCAGGCGCTGGCCCATGCAGAAGCGCTGCGCGCGCGGGGCATCCAGCTCGACCCGGCCGAAATGGCCCAGCCCTGCCTCCAGCGGCAGCAGCCATTCCAACAGCGCCGCGTCGTCACCGGCTTCGGCCAGCTCGCGCAGCGCGTCCAGGCCGATCATGCGCGGCGCCAGGAACGGCTCCACCCACAGCCGCCGCAGTGCGGTGATGTGGGCACCGCAGCCCAACGCTTCGCCCAGGTCGCGGGCGATGCTGCGGATATAGGTGCCCGAGCCGCAGGTCACCCGCAGCCGCAGCCATTCAGGTTGCTGGTCCAGGACCTCGATCGCCTGTACGTGGACCTCGCGCTCGGGCGCCTCGATGGCCTCGCCGCGGCGCGCCTTCACATACAGCGGCTCGCCGCCCTGCTTCAGCGCCGAGTAGATCGGGGCGCGCTGGCGGATGTGCCCGATCAGCGGCGCCAGCGCCTGGCGCAGCGCCTGCGCGTCGAGCGCCGGGACCGGACGCTGCCGCAACACCGCACCGTCGGCATCGTCGGTATCGGTGGTCGTGCCCAGCGCGATCTGCGCGTCATAGGCCTTGGCCGAGCCCAGCAGCAGGCCGGCGATCTTGGTTGCCTCGCCGAAGCACAGCGGCAGCAGCCCGGTGGCCAGCGGGTCGAGACTGCCGGTATGCCCGCCCTTCTCGGCACGGAACAGCCGCCGTGCCACCTGCAGCGCGGTGTTGGAGCTCATGCCGGCAGACTTGTCGAGCAGGACGATGCCATCCAGGCGGCGGAATTGGATACGGGGACGCATTAGTTCTGCCTCGGTCTGCCTTGTTGCTGCGGTTGCAGTGGCCTTGCGGCCTTGGATCTTGGGGCGTCCTTCCGCAGCGACCCAGCCGCGGACAAACCCGCTGGCCGGCACGCAGGGATGGCACCGGTTCTGGAAGAGACACGGATGTCCCGGCGGGCAATCGGATGCGGCGGAGCGGCCCGTGGCGCGCAACACGCCGGGCGCGCTGGCAGGGCGTGCTTGCCAGCCAGCAATGGCAGAGCACCGCTCTGGACTATCTGTCTCTGCACTGGCGAAGAAAAGCTACCCGCTCCTTGCGCGTGAGCGGAACCAGCCGCTTGCGCCATGGGCTGCCGCGGCCGCGAAACACCGCCCGGTTCGGTCCCGCCCGCCTCGCTCGCATCCATCCCCCGGAGGATACTTACCGCCGGGAGACGACACATGCTCGAACGCTCAGGCCTTCTCGCCTTCCTCGCCATCGGTGCCGGGCTGCGCCGACTGCACATCCGGCAGGTCGCGCAGCAGGTTGTCGATGCGTTCGCCGCGGTCCACCGAATCGTCGTAATGGAAATGCAGCTCCGGCACGTGGCGCAGCTTCATCGCCCGGGCCAGGCCCATGCGCAGCTCGCCGGCCAGTTCGCGCAGGCCCTTGACCGCCTCGACCGAACGCTCCGGCATCAGCGCGGTGACGAACACCTTGGCATGGGCCATGTCGCGGGTGACCTCCACGTCCGAGACACTGACCGATGGCAGGCCATGCTCGCGCACGGCGGCATGCACCAGCGTGCCCAGATCACGGCGGATCTGCGCGGAAACTCGGTCGGTACGGTGGAAAGTCTTGGGCACGGAATCTCGCTCGTCTGGTTGTTGCGGGGAAAACGCGGCCGGCCCGCGTCGCGCGGGCCGGCCGGTACGGCGTCATTACAGGGTGCGCGGCACTTCGATGCGCTCGAAGCACTCGATCTGGTCGCCCGCCTTGACGTCGTTGTAGGCCTTCACGCCGATACCGCACTCGGTACCGTTGCGGACCTCGTCCACGTTCTCCTTGAAGCGGCGCAGCGATTCCAGTTCGCCCTCGAACACCACCACGCTGTCGCGCAGCACGCGGATCGGCTTGTTCCGCTTGACCACGCCCTCGACCACCATGCAGCCGGCGACCGCGCCGAACTTGGAGCTGCGGAACACGTCGCGGACCTCGGCGATGCCGATGATCTCTTCGCGGATTTCCACGCCCAGCAGGCCCGAAGCCACCTGCTTCACCTGGTCGATCACGTCATAGATGATCGAGAAGTAGCGCAGGTCGACGCCGTTGGATTCGATGATGCGACGGGCCGAAGCGTCCGCACGCACGTTGAAGCCGATGACCGTGGCCTTGGAGGCCACCGCCGAGTTGGCGTCCGATTCGGTGATGCCGCCCACGCCGGAGTGGATCACGTTGATCCGGATCTCGTCGTTGGACAGCCCCACCAGCGACTGGCTCAGCGCCTGCACCGAACCCTGGACGTCGGCCTTGATCAGCAGGTTCAGCACCTGCTGGCCTTCGCCCTTGCCCATCTGCGCCATGATGTCTTCCATGCGGCTGCCGGCACTGGCGACCAGGCGCGACTCGCGGCGCTTGGTCTCGCGCTGCTGCGCCACGTCCTTGGCCAGGCGCTCGTCGTCGACGACCACGAAGTCGTCGCCGGCATCCGGCACGCCGGACAGGCCCAGCACCTGCACCGGGATCGACGGGCCGGCCTCGGCCACCTGGCGGCCGGTCTCGTCGAACAGCGCACGCACGCGGCCGTACTGGATGCCGCACACCAGGTAGTCGCCCTTCTTGAGCTGACCCTGCTGCACCAGCACCGTCGCGACCGGGCCACGGCCCTTGTCCAGCGAGGATTCGATGACCACGCCGCTGGCGCGGCCTTCGGCCACGGCCTTCAGCTCCAGCACTTCGGCCTGCAGCGAAATCGCATCCAGCAGGTCGTCGATGCCCTGGCCGGTCTTGGCCGAGATCTCCACCATCTGGGTGTCGCCACCGAAGTCCTCGGCCACGACCTGCTCGGCGAGCAGCTCGTTCTTGACCCGCATCGGATCGGCGGACGACTTGTCGATCTTGTTGATCGCCACCACGATCGGCGCGTTGGCCGCGCGGGCGTGCTGGATGGCTTCGCGGGTCTGCGGCATGACGCCGTCGTCGGCCGCCACCACCACCACCACCACGTCGGTCAGCTGCGCACCGCGGGCACGCATCGAGGTGAACGCGGCATGGCCGGGGGTGTCGAGGAAGCTGATGACGCCCTTGGGCGTTTCCACGTGGTACGCGCCGATGTGCTGGGTGATGCCGCCGGCTTCGCCGTTGGCGACCTTGGTGCGGCGGATGTAATCCAGCAGCGAGGTCTTGCCGTGGTCGACGTGGCCCATAATGGTGACCACCGGCGGACGCGGCACGGCGTCGCCCTGGTCGGCATCGGTGATGGCCAGCAGCGCGTCCTCGGCATCGTTGTTGCCGGCACGTACCGCCTTGTGCCCGAGTTCCTCGGTCACCAGCGCCGCGGTGTCATGGTCGATGGACTGGGTGATGGTGGCCATCACGCCCATCTTGAACAGCGCCTTGACCACTTCGCCGCCCTTCAGCGCGAGCTTCTGCGCCAGGTCGGCCACGGTGATGGTGTCGCCGATGGCGACCTCGCGCACGACCGGCGCGGTCGGACGCTCGAAGCCATGGTTGCCACCACCGCCGCGCGACTGCTCGGCGCCACGGCGGCCCTGCGGCGCGCGCGCGCCCGGACGGCCGCGGGAATTGCTGTTGTTGCCGCCGCGGCGCGCGCGGTCGGACGGCGACAGGTGCAGCTGGCCGCCGAAGCGGTTGCCGCCATTGTCGTCGGACGACTGCGGGCCACGCGCCTTGCTGCCCGGCTTGGCATGCGCGGCGCGATCGTCGCGCACGGCGTGCGGACGGCTCGGCGAAGGCGCATGGCGCACGTTCTTCACCACCGGCTCGTCATCCTCGTCCTCGGCGGCGCGCGGCGGCGCCTTGGCGGCCTGCGCGGCCTCCTCGGCGGCCTTGCGCTCGGCCTCGGCACGCAGTCGCTCGGCCTCTTCGGCCGCCTTCTGCTGGGCGATCTGCTCGGCGCGCGCGCGGTCCTTCTCGGCGAGCATGCGCTGCTCCTCGAGATTGCGCTGGCGCGACTCCTCGAGCTTGCGCAGGATCTCGGCGCGCTCGGCATCCGCATCCATCGGCGCGCCGGCGGCCGGCTTGACGTAGGTACGCTTCTGGCGCACCTCGACGTTGACCGTGGTCTTGCTGCGGCCGGCGTTGACGGTCACTTCCTGCTGCGTACGGCGGCTCAGGGTGATCTTCTTCGGCGCGGCGTCAGCCTCGTCGGCGACCTGCTCGTCCTTGCCGTGGGAACGGCGAAGGAAACCGAGCAGCTTCACTTTCTCGGCGCTGGTCACGACCTGGTCGGGACCGCTGAACTTCATGCCGGCCTGGGCCAGCTGTTCCAGCAGTTTCTCCACCGGCGTGTTGACCAGTTGGGCGAGCTTGCGGATGGTGGTTTGCTGCGACATTCGGATCCTATGATCTTGTTGGCGCCCCCTCGATACGGACGAAGGCAGCGCGGAGTCTACGCCCTGAGCGGCTCAGGGCCCTGTTCATCGCTGGCTCATTCGCCGCGCTCCAGACGGGCGATCTCCTCGGCGCGGGCTGCCAGGACCAGCGCCGCGGCGCGCTCCAGGTCCATGCCCTCGATGCCGAACTCCAGGACTTCGTCGGCCGCCAGGTCCGACAGGTCCTCGCTGGTGCGCACGCCGTTCCCGGCCAGCGCATAGGCCGTGGCCTCGTCCATGCCCGGCAGCGCCAGCAGGTCCGCCGCCGGCACGCCTTCCTCGGCGCCCTCTTCCACCGCCAGCGCCTCGTTGAGCAGTGCGTCGCGGGCGCGGGCGCGCAGTTCCTCGACGATGTCCTCGTCGAAGCCCTCCACCGCCAGCAGCTCGCCGATCGGCACGTAGGCGATTTCCTCGACGGTGCTGAAGCCCTCGCTGACCAGGATGCCGGCGATTTCCTCGTCCACTTCCAGCTTGTCCATGAACAGCTGGCGGGCGACGGCCTGCTCGGCCTCCGACTTGGCGGCGACCTGGTCCTGGGTCATGACGTTGAGCTGCCAGCCGGTCAGGCGGCTGGCCAGGCGCACGTTCTGGCCGCCCTTGCCGATCGCCTGGGCCAGGCGCTCTTCGGCCACGGCCAGGTCCATCGAGTGCTTTTCCTCATCGACGATGATGGACTGCACCTCGGCCGGCGCCATCGCGTTGATGACGAAATTGGCCGGATTCTCGTTCCACAGCACGATGTCCACGCGCTCGCCGTTGAGCTCGTTGCTCACCGCCTGCACGCGCGAACCGCGCATGCCGATGCAGGCGCCGATCGGATCGGTGCGGCTGTCGTGGGCGATGACCGCGATCTTGGCGCGGTCACCCGGGTCGCGGGCGCAGGCCTTGATCTCGACCAGCCCCTGGCCGACTTCCGGCACTTCCAGCTTGAACAGCTCGATCATGAACTCGGGGCGGCGCGGCTGATGAACAGCTGCGGGCCGCGCGGCTCCGAACGCACCTCGGCCAGGTAACCGCGCACGCGGTCGCCGGCGCGCAGCACGTCGCGCGGAATGCCCTTATCCTTGGGGATGAACGCCTCGGCGTTGCCGCCCAGGTCGACGTAGATGTTGCCGCGCTCGGCACGCTTGACCACGCCGGTCACCAGCTCGCCGACACGGTCCTTCCACGCGTCCACGACCTGCTGGCGCTCGGCCTCGCGCACGCGCTGCACGATCACCTGCTTGGCGGCCTGCGCGGCGATGCGCCCGAAGTCCGGGTTCTCGATCTGCTCCTCGATATAGTCGCCGACCTCGACGCCGTCGGCCTCCTCGATCGCGTCCATCAGGCGGATCTGGCGGTCCGGCGACTCCATCACCACGTCGTCGGCCACAACTTCCCAGCGGCGGAAAGTCTCGTAGCTGCCGTCCTTGTGGTCGATCGAAACGCGCGCGAGCACGTCCTGGTCCACATAGCGCTTCTTGGCCGCGGAGGCGAGCGCCGCCTCGATCGCATCGAAGATCACTTCGCGCGGCACGCCTTTCTCATTGGCGACCGCGTCGACTACCAGCAGAAGTTCCTTGCTCATCGGCTTACTCCGCGCGCGGCTTGCGGGCCGCGGTTTCGTTATTGGATTTGTTCCTGGCCGCGCTCCCCTGCCTGGGGGCCGGGCCGGTCGGTTTGGTCGGAGCCAGGCCAAGCGCGGCCCAGTCCGGAATGATGCGCGCCTTGTCGATATTGTCGAAAGCCGCCACGAACGGCTTGCCATCGACCACGAAGGTCACGGTGCCGGCATCGGCATCCACAGCGGCGATCTCGCCCTGCAGGCGGCGCCGGTTCTCCTGCGGCAGCTTCAGCCCGACCTTGGCCGACTCGCCCAGGTGGCGCTCGAACTGCTCCAGGGTGAACAGCGGCCGGTCCACGCCCGGGGAAGACACCTCCAGCGTGTAGTTGCCGCTGATCGGATCCTCGACGTCCAACTGCGCGGAGACCTCGCGGCTCACCCGCTCGCAGTCGTCGATGTTGACCACGCGTTCGGGCTGCTCGGCCAGCGGCACGTCGATGTACAGACGCAGCGTGGCGCCGCCCGGCGCCGGCAGATACTCGGCGCCCAGCAGATCCAGGCCCAACGCCTGCACGGTGGGGCCCAGCAGATTCGCGATTTCAGTAGCCTTGTCGCTCACAGCCTGCCTTGATTTGGGTAATGGGAAACGGGAAGAACCGGCCGGACTTTTCGTTTTGCGGAAACAACAAAGGGCCCGACTGGGCCCTTTGTCCGGTATGAATCCGGTGACTGGATTCCGGTTGCAGGAACGGAAGCAATCGTTCCTGCGAGCCCAGATTCAGCCTTCCACAACAGATGTTGAAGAAGGCCGGAACTGGTAGCGGGGGCAGGATTTGAACCTGCGACCTTCGGGTTATGAGCCCGACGAGCTGCCAGACTGCTCCACCCCGCAGCAGAAGCGGAATTATGAAGTAATTGGACCGTTACCGCAAGCCTTTTTTACTTCATTGTTTCAGGGAATCCGGGGATTCCGCTGAAACCCGGAACGCTCCACGTTCCGGCTGACCATCCTGCGATGGCCTGGCGATACCGACTTGCCGGCACCGCCCTCAACTCAGTGCGCGCATATTACATGAATCGCGCCGTTTTGTATCGCTTTTTATGACAAATGGGCAAATGCGTTGCGCATCCAGGCCAGCAGCGGCCCCAGCGCAACCGGCAGCACCAGCAGCGCCACGCAGTTCACGCCCAGCACGATGCCCAGGAGACGGTCATTGTTGCGCGGCAGCGGCTCGCCCACCGGCTCGTCGAAGTACATGACCTTGACCACGCGCAGGTAGTAGAAGCAGCCCACCACCGCGCTGATCACGCCCAGGATCACCAGCCACAGCAGGCCACCGTTGACCGCCGCGCCCAGCACCGCCAGCTTGGCCCAGAAGCCCAGGAACGGCGGGATGCCGGCCAGCGAGAACATGGCGCACAGCATGAGCCCGGCCATCCAAGGATTGCGCGCATTCAGGCCCTTGAAGTCGTCGATGCTCTCGGCCTCGAAGCCCGAGCGCGACAGCGCGACGATCACGCCGAAAGCGGCGGTGGACATGATCGCGTAGGCCACGGCGTAGAACATCGCCGACGAATAGCCGGCGGCGCCGCCGCCGGCCACGCCCATCAGCAGGAAGCCGATGTGCGAGACCGTCGAATAGGCCAACATGCGCTTGAGGTTGACCTGGGCGATGGCCATCAGGTTACCCACCACCAGCGACAGCGCGGCAAGGCCCGCGAGCACGTACTGCAGCTCGCTCGACAACGGGCCGACGCCGGCTTCGAGCAGGCGATAGGCCATGCCGAACGCGGCCAGCTTCGGGGCCGAACTGATGAACAGCGCGATCGGCGCCGGCGCACCCTGGTAGACGTCCGGCAGCCACATGTGGAACGGCGCGGCGCCCAGCTTGAAGGCGACGCCGGCGACCATGAACACCGCGCCGGTCAGCAGCAGCACACGCTCGTCCGACTGGGTGGCGGCGGCATGGATCACGTCCAGGTGCAGCGAACCGGTGGCGCCATACACCAGCGACATGCCGTACAGCAGCAGGCCAGAGGCCAGCGAGCCGAGCACGATGTACTTCATGCCCGCTTCGGCGGCCAGCTTGTTGTCGCGGTTGCTGGCCACCAGCGCATAGGAACACAGCGCCAGCAGCTCCAGGCCCAGGTAGACCATCAGCAGGCTGCCGGCGGAGACCAGCAGCATCATGCCCGCGGTGGCGAACAGCACCAGCACCGCGATCTCGCCCTGGTACAGGTTGCGCTCGCGCAGGTAGCTCCAGCCATAGATCAGGGTCAGGCCGCTGACCAGCACCACCACCGTCTTCATGACGTCGGCGGCGTTGTCGCGGATGAACATGCCATGGAACACCTCGCCCTGCCCGCCCACGCCGCCAAGCAGCATGGCGAAAGCAACGGCAAGGATGGCGACCGACAGGAAGTGGGTCCAGACCTTGTGGCGGTTGCTGATGAACAGGTCGAGGATCAGCAGGGCGAAGGCCCCGCCGATCACCACCAGTTCTGGCAGCAACGGCGGGAGGTCGGCGGCGGTCAACGGCAGTAGCGTCGGCGTTGTCATCATCAAATCCTGGAATCAATACTCTCGACGGGGCCGCTTACAGCAGCTTGCTCGATGCGATCTGCATCGCCAGCTTGGCGATGGAGGGCTCCATCAGTTCGGTCAGCGGACGCGGATACACGCCAAGCGCCAGCGTACCGACCGCGAACACGCCCAGCACCAGCCATTCGCGCCCGTTGATGTCCTTCATCTCGGCCACGTGGGCGTTGCCCACCTCGCCGAAGAACACGCGCTTGTACAGCCACAGCGAATACGCCGCGCCGATGATCAGCGTGGTGGCCGCAGCCAGCGCCACCAGCGGCTCCCACTGGAAGCTGGCCAGCACCACCATGAACTCGCCGACGAAACCACTGGTGCCCGGCAGGCCGGAGTTGGCCATGAAGAACAGCAGCGCGAATGCAGCGAACCACGGCATCACGTTGGCCACGCCGCCGTAGTCGGCGATGCGACGGGTGTGCAGGCGGTCGTAGAGCACGCCGATGCAGGAGAACATCGCGCCGGACACGAAGCCGTGCGAGACCATCTGCACCATCGCACCCTGCAGGCCAAGGCGGGCGGCATCGGCGTTGCCGGCCTCGCGCACCAGCCACAGCGCGGTGAACGTGCCCAGGGTGACGAAGCCCATGTGCGCGACCGAGGAATAGGCCACCAGCTTCTTCATGTCATCCTGCACCAGCGCCACCAGGCCGACGTAGATCACCGCCACCAGCGACAGCGCGATCACCAGCCAGGCCCACTCGTGGCTGGCATCGGGCACGATCGGCAGGTTGAAGCGCAGGAAGCCGTAGCCACCGATCTTCAGCGCGATCGCGGCCAGGATCACCGAACCGGCGGTCGGCGCTTCCACGTGCGCGTCCGGCAGCCAGGTGTGCACCGGGAACATCGGCACCTTGACCGCGAAGGCGATCAGGAACGCGAAGAACACCCAGGTCTGCTCCCTGGCCGACAGCTGCAGCTGGTACAGGTCGGCCAGCTGGAAGCTGCCGCCCTTGATGTACAGGTAGATCAGCGCCACCAGCATCAGCACCGAGCCGAGGAAGGTGTACAGGAAGAACTTCAGCGCGGCATAGATGCGGCGCGGGCCACCCCAGACACCGATGATCAGGAACATCGGGATCAGCATGGCTTCGAAGAACACGTAGAACAGCATCGCGTCGGTGGCGGCGAAGATGCCCACCGTCACGCCTTCCAGGATCAGGAAGGCGGCCACGTACTGGTTGACGCGCTTGTCGATCACGCCCCAGGCGCCGACCAGCGCCAGCACGCCCACCAGGGTGGTCAGCAGCACCAGCGCGATGGCGATGCCGTCCACCGCCAGGTTGTAGCCGATGCCGTAGGCGGGAATCCACGGATGCTGCTCGACGAACTGCATCACCTCGGCGGCGGTGCGGTCATAGCCGGTGAGCAGGCCGAGGCTCAACAGGAAGGTGAGCAGTGCCACCGCCAGGGACGCCCAACGGGCAGCCTGGGCGTTGCGCACGGCAAGAATCAACGCACCGCCGAGGATCGGCAGCCAGATGAGGATACTGAGTAGGGGCCAGTTCGACACGTCTTCTTATTCCGTACAGGTCAACGCGAGAAATGCATCAGCAGGCCCAGCAGGGCGATCAGGCCGATGATCATCACGAAGGCGTAGTGGTAGAGGAAACCGGATTGGGTGCGGCGCAGCAGGTTGGCGGCAAGCTCGACCACGCGGGCCGCGCCGTTGACCACACCATCCACCACGTTGCTGTCCACGGCACGGGCGGCCTTGCCAAGCTTGACGCTGCCACCGGCGAAACCATCGATCCACAGCTTGTCGAAGCCGTACTTGTTCTCCAGCACCGATACCACCGGCGCCAGGGCCTTGCGGGACTTGCCTGCCAGCTCGGGCTTCCAGATGTAGAACACCCAGGCCAGGATGAAACCGGCCACCGTCAGCCAGAACGCCGGCATCATCATGCCGTGCAGGGCGTAGGCCACCGAACCGTGCCAGAACTCCCTGCCCACCGCGGCGATGGTGTCGCGCGCCGGATCGTAGAAATCGACGATGCCGGTGAAGAACGACAGGGTCTGGCCGGGGATCCCGGTGGCGGCGGCGTGGCCGTCCCAGCCGGTGCCGAACAGCATCGGGCCGATGGTGAAGAAGCCGATCAGGATGGACGGGATCGCCAGCAGGATCAGCGGCAGGGTCACCACCCACGGCGACTCGTGCGGCTCGTGTGCGCCGTGGCCATGCGCGTCGCCATGGTGGTGGGCGTCGTGGCCGTGGTCGTCATGCGCGTCACGGAAGCGTTCCTTGCCGAAGAAGGTCAGGAACAGCAGGCGGAAGCTGTAGAAGCTGGTGACGATCACGCCGCCCAGCACCGCCCAGTAGCCGTAGGTCGCCACCCAGTTGTCCGAGGTGTGGGCATGCAGCGCGGCGGCCTCGATGATGGTGTCCTTCGAGTAGAAGCCGGCGAAGAACGGCGTGCCCACCAGCGCCAGGGTGCCGATCCACATGGTGATGTGGGTGATGGGCATGTACTTGCGCAGGCCGCCCATCTTCATCATGTTCTGCTCGTGGTGCATGCCGATGATGACCGAGCCGGCACCCAGGAACAGCAGCGCCTTGAAGAAGGCGTGGGTCATCAGGTGGAACACCGCGCCCGAATAGGCCGACACACCCAGGGCGACGGTCATGTAGCCCAGCTGCGACAGCGTCGAGTAGGCGACCACGCGCTTGATGTCGTTCTGCACGATGCCGATCAGGCCGGTGAAGAAGGCCGTGGTGGCACCGATGAACAGCACGAAGTTCAGCGCGGTCTGCGACAGCTCGAACAGCGGCGACATGCGGGTCACCATGAAGATGCCGGCGGTGACCATGGTCGCGGCATGGATCAGCGCCGAGATCGGGGTGGGGCCTTCCATCGAATCGGGCAGCCACACGTGCAGCGGCACCTGCGCCGACTTGCCCATCGCACCGATGAACAGGCAGATGCAGATCAGGGTGGCGATCGACCAGATCACCGGCTCGCTCAGCACCTGCACCGGATGGCCGAACAGGTTGATCGAACCCGACCACACCTGGATCAGCGCGTTGGGGTCGTTCAGCAGCGGCGCATTGGCGAACACGGTGGCGTAGTCCAGGGTGCCGAACACCCACAGCACGCCGGCGATGCCGAGCAGGAAGCCGAAGTCGCCCACGCGGTTGACCAGGAACGCCTTCATGTTGGCGAAGATCGCGCTGGGCTTCTTGAAGTAGAAGCCGATCAGCAGGTACGACACCAGGCCCACCGCTTCCCAGCCGAAGAACAGCTGCAGGAAGTTGTTGCTCATCACTAGGGTGAGCATCGAGAAGGTGAACAGCGAGATGTAGCTGAAGAAGCGCTGGTAGCCATCGTCATCGGCCATGTAGCCGATCGAGTAGATGTGCACCAGCAGCGACACGAAGGTCACCACCACCATCATCATCGCGGTCAGGCGGTCGACCATGAAACCGACATGCGCGGTGTACTGGCCGACTTCGAAGAAGGTGTAGATGTTCTGGTTGAACGGCTGCGCCCCGCCCCACAGCAGCTGGTACAGGGTATGCAGCGACAGTGCGCAGCTGACCGCCACGCCCAGGATGGTGGCGTACTGGGCGCCCTTGCGCCCCACCTGGCGACCGAACAGGCCGGCGATGATGCTGCCGAACAGCGGTGCGAGCACCACTGCGATCAACAGACTCTTGGAGAGAGTGATTTCCATCTGTGGGTCAGCCCTTCAACGAATCGACTTCGCCAACGTTGATGGTGTGGCGGGTACGGAACAGGGTCACCAGGATCGCGAGGCCGATGGCGGCTTCCGCCGCGGCCACGGTCAGGATGAAGAACACGAACAGCTGGCCGGCGGTGTCGCCGAGCTGCCGCGAGAAGGCGACGAAGTTGATGTTCACCGACAGCAGCATCAACTCGATCGACATCAGCAGCACGATGATGTTCTTGCGGTTGAGGAAGATGCCGGCGACGGAGATGCAGAACATCACCGCGCCGAGCGCGAGCATGTGGCCCAGGGAAATCATGGCTTGGCCTCCTCGCCGCCTTCGTTGTGCAGGGTATCGGTCAGCGGCACCGGCTTCTCGGCCGCCATCTTCACGATGCGCAGGCGGTCGCTGGCGCGGACACGGGTCTGCTCCGAGGGATTCTGCGTCTTCACGCCGGTGCGGCGGCGCAGGGTCAGCATCACCGCGGCGATCACCGCCACGGTCAGGATCACCGCGGCGAACTCGAACGGCAGCAGGTACTCGGTGAACAGGCTGCGCGCCAGCCAGGTGATGTTGGAGCTGTCGGCGGCCGCGGCGGCGGCGTTGTCCGCCGGGAACGGGGCGGCCGCACGGGCCTTGATGCCGATCAGGGTCAGCATCTGCAGCAGCATCACCACCGCCACCACCAGCCCGACCGGCAGGTAGCGCACCCAGCCCTCGCGCAGGCTGTCGGTTTCGACGTCCAGCATCATCACCACGAACAGGAACAGCACCATCACCGCGCCGACGTACACCAGCACCAGGGTGACGCCGAGGAACTCGGCGCCGACCAGCAGCCAGACGCAGGCGACGGAGAAAAAGGTCAGGATCAGGCACAGCACGGCATACACCGGGTTGCGCACGCTGATCACCGACAGGGCCGACAGCCCCGCCACGACCGAGAAGAACCAGAAGGCGATATTTACCCAATCCATCTTTCGGTCCTCAGCGGAAGGCGGCGTCGGCGGCACGGCGTTCGGCGATCTCGGCTTCCAGCCGATCACCGATGGCCAGCAGCTGCGGCTTGGTGACGATGTTCTCGCCACGGTTCTCGAAGTGGTACTCGAGGATGTGGGTTTCCACGATCGAATCCACCGGGCAGCTCTCCTCGCAGAAACCGCAGAAGATGCACTTGAACAGGTCGATCTCGTAACGCGTGGTGCGGCGGGTACCGTCCTCGCGCTTGGCCGAGTCGATGGTGATGGCCAGCGCCGGGCACACCGCTTCGCACAGCTTGCAGGCGATGCAGCGTTCCTCGCCGTTCGGGTAGCGGCGCAGCGCGTGCAGGCCGCGGAAACGCGGCGACTGCGGGAACTTCTCCATCGGGTACAGCACGGTGTACTTGGGCTTGAACGCGTACTTCAGCGTCAGCCACATGCCGGAGACGAGCTCCAGCAGCAGCAGGCTCTTGAAATAGTGGGTGATCTTTTTCATGAATCAAACGCCTCTCTGGATCACGCCGTAGAACACGAGCAGTGCGGTCACCGCGATCCACGCGATGGTCAGCGGGATGAACACCTTCCAGCCCAGACGCATGATCTGGTCGTAGCGGAAGCGCGGGAACGTGGCGCGGAACCAGATGTAGGAACTGGCGAAGAAGAACACCTTGGCCAGCAGCCACGGCCAGCCACCGTTCCAGATCCAGTCGACCCACGGCGACACGTCCGCCGTGACCCAGCCCTGGATCGGGCTCAGCCAGCCGCCCAGGAAGAAGATCGAGATCAGGAAGCTGATCAGGATCATGTTGGCGTACTCGGCCAGGAAGAACAGCGCGAACGCACCGCCGGAATACTCGACCATGTGGCCGGCGACGATTTCCGACTCGCCCTCCACCACGTCGAACGGGGCGCGGTTGGTCTCGGCCACGCCGGACACCCAGTACACGACGAACAGCGGCAGCAGCGGCAGCAGGAACCAGTCGAACAGGCCCGAGCTGCCCTTCTGCGCCAGCACGATCTCGGTCAGGTTCAGGCTGCCGGCGGCGATCATCACCCCGACCAGCGCGAAGCCCATGGCGATCTCGTAGCTGACCATCTGCGCGGCCGAGCGCATCGCGCCGAGGAAGGCGTACTTGGAGTTGGACGCCCAGCCGGCCAGGATCACGCCGTAGATGCCCAGCGAGGTCATCGCCAGCAGGTACAGCAGGCCGACGTTGGCGTTGGACAGCACCAGCTTGTAGTCGAACGGCACCACCGACCAGGCGGCGAACGATGGCGCCAGCACGATCAGCGGCGCCAGCACGTACATTGCCTTGTGCGCGTTGGCCGGGCGCACGATTTCCTTGAACAGCAGCTTGGTGACGTCGGCGAAGGCCTGCAGCAGGCCACCGAGGCCGACGTACATCGGCCCGTGGCGGACGTGCATCCAGCCGATCAGCTTGCGCTCCCACAACACGTAGAACGCCACCGACACGATGATCGGCATGGCGATCACCAGGATCTTCAGCACCGTCCACAGCACGACGCCGATGTCGCCCAGTGCCAGCAACCACTGGTGCAGCGGATCGACCGCGTTCAACAGCAACTCGTTCATGCAGCCACCACCGTTACCCGAGCGGCGCCCAGCGGCGCGGTGGCGCCGTGGCCCGATTCAATCCAGACCGCACCGGCGGCGACGCACGCGTCGACCACGACCGGCAGGGTCGCCTTGCCGGCATCGGTGCCGACCTTGGCCATCTGCCCTTCCACCAGCTGCAGGCGCGCGGCGTCATCGCTGTTGAGCACGATGCGCGGCGCGTTGTTCAGCGGGTGCGCCTGCAGCGCCGCGGCGCGGCGGACCACCGCGTCGGTGCGGTAGATCGCGGCGGTCGACGCCACTTCCAGGCCCTCGCCCGCGACCTGCGGCTGCGCGGACGCGGCCACCTTCACCTGCACCGGCTGCAGGCCGGCACGCAGGCCTGCCAGGTCGGTGAAGCCGAAACCGGCCAGCTGCAGATCGCCACCCAGGGCGCGCAGCACGCGCCAGCCCTCGCGGGCCTCGCCCGGCAGCTTGCCCCCGGCACGGGCCTGCTGCTCGTGGCCGTCGAGGTTGGTCAGGGTCGCGTCGATTTCCGGCAGTGCGCCGATCGGCAGGATCACGTCGGCCACGTCGCGGGTCGAAGCGCAGGCGAAGTGGCTGAACGCCACCACCCCGGCAGCGGCCAGCGCCTTGCGCGCGGCGGCGCTGTCGGCGAAGTCCAGGCCCGGCTCGATGCCGTACAGCACGTACGCCTTGCGCGGCTGCGCCAGCATCGTGGCGACGTCCTTGCCGGCCGGCAACACGCCGGCGCGGGACAGGCCGACGGCATTGGCGCCCTGCGGGATGCGGCACAGCCGGGCGCCGGTGGCGGCGGCGAATTCGCGCGCGGCGGCACGGATCGCGGCGGCCTGCGGATGGTTCTCGGCGATGCCACCGACGATCAGCACGGTATTGCCACCGCCCTGCACCGCCGCACGCAGCTCGGCACTGGCCAGCGCGTCGGCGAACTTCGACGGGGCGACGATCTGCTTGCCGGCCAGCGTGAACGCGAAGTCGAAGTCGACCGGGTTGATCGCGAACACCTGCGCGCCATGCTTGGTCTGCGCCTTGCGCAGGCGCGCGTGCAGCAGCGGCAGCTCGTGGCGGATGTTGCTGCCCAGCAGCACGATGCGGTCGGCGCCTTCGATCTCGGCCAGCGTGGCGCCGAACACTTCGGCGGACGCGGCGTCGGAGAAGTCGCGGTTGTCGATGCGGTGGTCGATGTTGGTGCAGCCCAGGCCGGCGGCCAGGCGGGCCAGCAGCGCGCCCTCCTCGTTGGAGGTCGACGGGTGCACCAGCACGCCGAGGTCGTCGCCACGGTTGCCGTCCAGGATCTCGCGGGCGGCGGCCAGGCCTTCGGCCCAACTCACTTCCTTCCACTCGCCGTTGACCTTCTGCAGCGGCTTGAGCGCGCGGTCGGCGGCGTACAGGCCCTGGTGCGAATAACGGTCGCGGTCGGACAGCCAGCACTCGTTGACCAGTTCGTTGTCACGCGGCACCGCACGCAGCACTTCGCCGCGACGCACGTGCAGGAACAGGTTCGAGCCCATCGCGTCGTGGTAGCCGAGCGATTCGCGCGCGGTCAGCTCCCACGGGCGGGCGCGGAACTGGAACACCTTGTTGGTCAGCGCGCCCACCGGGCACACGTCGATCACGTTGCCGGACAGCTCGGTGGTCAGCGGCTTGCCGTCATAGGTGCCGATCTGCAGGTTCTCGCCACGGTACATGCCGCCCAGCTCGTAGGTGCCGGCGATTTCCGCGGTGAAACGCACGCAGCGGGTGCACTGGATGCAGCGGGTCATCTCGGTGGCGACCAGCGGGCCCATGTCCTCGTCGGCCACCACGCGCTTGCGCTCGTTGAAGCGGCTGACAGAGCGGCCATAGCCCAGCGACACGTCCTGCAGCTCGCACTCGCCGCCCTGGTCGCAGATCGGGCAGTCCAGCGGGTGGTTGATCAGCAGGAACTCCATGACCGAACGCTGGTACTTGAGCGCCTTCTCGTTGCGGGTCTGGATCTTCATGCCATCCATGACCGGCGTGGCACATGCCGGCGACGGCTTGGGCGACTTCTCGACGTCGACCAGGCACATGCGGCAGTTGGCCGCGATCGGCAGCTTCTCGTGGTAGCAGAAGCGCGGGATCGGGATGCCAGCCTTGTCGGCGGCCTGGATGATCATCGACCCCTTGGGCGCGAACAGCGTCTGCCCATCGATCTCGATGGTGACGTGTCCTTCCGGCACCACCGGCGCCTCGCTCGGATTTACAGGTTGCGCGCTCATGCGGCAGCAGCCTCCACCTTCTTGCCGTCAACCATCGAATGACCGTTGACGATGTAGTACTCGAATTCGTCCCAGAACTGGCGCAGGAACCCCTGGATCGGCCATGCCGCCGCTTCGCCGAAGGCGCAGATGGTGTGGCCTTCGATCTGCCCGGCGACGGTGCGCAGCTGGTGCAGGTCTTCCATCGTGGCCTTGCCGGCGACGATGCGCTCCAGCACGCGGTGCATCCAGCCGGTGCCCTCGCGGCACGGGGTGCACTGGCCGCAGGATTCCTTGTGGAAGAACTGGCTGATGCGGCAGGCGAACTTGACGCAGCACACGCTGTCGTCCAGCACCACGATGGCACCGGAGCCCAGGCCCGAGCCCAGCGCGCGGATGGTGTCGTAGTCCATCGGCAGGCCCTTGAGCTGCTCGGCGGTCAGCACCGGCATCGACACGCCGCCCGGAATCGCGCCCTTCAGCTTGCGGCCCGGGCGCAGGCCACCGGCCATTTCCAGCAGTTCGTCGAAGGTGGTGCCCAGCGGCACCTCGAAGTTGCCGCCCTTCTGCACGCAGCCGGACACCGAGAAGCACTTGGGGCCGCCGTTGGCGGTCTTGCTCAGGCCCTTGAACCACTCCGGGCCGTTGCGGATGATCGCCGGCACCGAGCCGTAGGTCTCGGTGTTGTTGATCGTCGACGGCTTGCCGTACAGGCCGAAGTTGGCCGGGAACGGCGGCTTGTAGCGCGGCTGGCCCTTCTTGCCTTCCAGCGACTCCATCAGCGCGGTCTCTTCGCCGCAGATGTAGGCGCCGGCGCCCAGCGCCGCGTAGATGTCGATGTCCACGCCGCTGCCCAGCACGTTCTTGCCCAGCCAGCCATGCTTGTAGGCATCGGCCAGGGCCTGCTCGAAGTGCTCGAACGGCTCGTGGTGGAACTCGCCGCGCAGGTAGTTGTAACCCACGGTCGAACCGGTGGCGTAGCAGGCGATGGCCATGCCCTCCACCACCGAGTGCGGGTTGTAGCGCAGGATGTCGCGGTCCTTGCAGGTGCCCGGCTCGGACTCGTCCGAGTTGCACAGGATGTACTTCTGCGGCGCGTCCTTGGGCATGAACGACCACTTCAGGCCGGTCGGGAAGCCCGCGCCGCCACGGCCGCGCAGGCCGGACTGCTTGACCATCTCGATCACGTCGGCCGGCGCGATCTTCTCTTCGAGGATCTTGCGCAGCGCGGCGTAACCACCGGTCTTGAGGTAGTTTTCGTACGACCACGGGGTGTCGTAGTGCAGCGTGGTGTAGACCACGTTGTGCGGAAGCGGCGCCGGACCGACCGGGCCCCTGGATTCGTGGTGTGCCATGCCTTACTCCAGCCCGTCCAGCAGCGCGTCGACCTGGTCCAGCGTCAGGCGCTCGTGGTAGTGACCGTTGATGACCATCATCGGCGCGCCCGCGCAGCCGGCCAGGCACTCTTCCTCGCGCTTGAGGTAGACGCGGCCGTCCGGGGTCGATTCGCCGTGCTTGATGCCCAGCTTCTTCTCGCAATGGCGCACGATGTCCTCGGCGCCATTGAGCCAGCAGCTGATGTTGGTGCAGATGGCGACGTTGTTGCGGCCGACCTTCTGGGTTTCGAACATCGAATAGAAGGTGGCGACCTCGTAGGCCCACACGAACGGCAGGTCCAGGTACTTGGCCACCGCGGCGATCAGCTCGTCGCTCAGCCAGCCCTGGTTCTGCTCCTGCGCGGCGTGCAGGCCCTGCAGCACCGCCGAGCGCTTGCGCTCCGGCGGGAACTTCGTCAGCCAGTGATCGATGTGAGCACGGGTCTTGTCGCTCAACACCACCATCGGGTCGACGTCGCGCGCCGCCTCGAAATTACCTGTCGCCTTCATCGGCCGACCTCAACCAATAGCAGATCCTGGGAAACCGGTGCCTGCAGCAGCATGGCCGCGCTGGCACCGGGCGTTGTGCGCTTGCCCGGCATTACCGGTCGACCTCGCCGAACACGAGGTCGTAGGTGCCGATCATCGCCACCACGTCGGCCAGCATGTGGCCGCGCACGATCGAGTCGATCGAGGACAGGTGGGCGAAGCCCGGCGCACGCAGGTGCACGCGGAACGGCTTGTTGGCGCCGTCGGAGACCAGGTAGCAGCCGAACTCGCCCTTGGGCGCCTCGACCGCGGCGTAGGTCTCGCCGGCCGGCACGCAGTAGCCTTCGCTGAACAGCTTGAAGTGGTGGATCAGCGCTTCCATGTCGTCCTTCATCTCCGCACGCGACGGAGGGGCGACCTTGAAATTGCGGACCATGACCGGGCCGGGGTTGGCCTTCAGCCAGCGCACGCACTGCTGGATGATCCGGTTGGACTGGCGCATCTCGGCGACGCGGACCAGGTAACGGTCGTAGCAGTCGCCGTTGGTGCCCAGCGGGATGTCGAAATCGACCGCGTCGTACTTGGCGTACGGCTGCTTCTTGCGCAGGTCCCAGGCGATGCCCGAGCCGCGCAGCATGGCGCCGGTCATGCCCCACGCCAGCGCGTGCTCCGGGCTGACCACGCCGATGCCGACGGTGCGCTGCTTCCAGATGCGGTTGTCGGTGAGCAGGGTCTCGTACTCGTCGACGCGCTTGGGGAACTCGTTGGTGAAGTTCTCCAGGAAGTCCAGCAGCGAGCCTTCGCGGGCCGCGTTCAGGCGCTTGAGCGCATTGCCCTTGTGCCAGCGCGATTCCTTGTACTTCGGCATCGTGTCCGGCAGGTCGCGGTAGACGCCGCCCGGGCGGTAGTAGGCCGCGTGCATGCGCGCGCCGGACACCGCCTCGTAGCAGTCCATCAGCTCCTCGCGCTCGCGGAACGCATACAGCATCACCGCCATCGCACCGAGGTCGAGCCCGTTCGAACCCAGCCACATCAGGTGGTTGAGGATGCGGGTGATCTCGTCGAACATCGTGCGGATGTACTGCGCGCGTTCCGGCACCTCGATGCCCGCCAGAGTCTCGATCGCACGCACGTAGGCGTGCTCGTTGCACATCATCGAGCAGTAGTCCAGGCGATCCATGTAGCCGATCGACTGGTTGAACGGCTTGGACTCGGCCAGCTTCTCGGTGGCGCGATGCAGCAGGCCCACGTGCGGGTCGGCGCGCATGATGGTCTCGCCGTCCATCTCCAGGATCAGGCGCAGCACGCCATGCGCGGCCGGATGCTGCGGGCCGAAGTTCATGGTGTAGTTGCGGATCTCCTGCCGGGCTTCGGCGGGATTGCTGGCAAAG
Source organism: Stenotrophomonas acidaminiphila (assembly GCA_002951995.1). Lineage (NCBI taxonomy): Bacteria > Pseudomonadati > Pseudomonadota > Gammaproteobacteria > Lysobacterales > Lysobacteraceae > Stenotrophomonas > Stenotrophomonas acidaminiphila. The sequence continues at coordinate 1,487,291 of CP019797.1, read as the reverse complement.
GCCCCGGTGGCCTGGTGGAACTCGCTCACTTGCTTGCCTCCGTCTGCGCGCGCTCGCCTTCGGCGGTCTGGAAGCGGGCGTCGTCGCGGATCACGCGCGGCACGCCCACGCGCGGTTCGACCGAAGTCACCGGCTCGTAGACCACGCGCTTCTTTTCTTCGTCGTAACGCACTTCGACGTTGCCGATCAGCGGGAAATCCTTGCGGAACGGATGGCCGACGAAACCGTAGTCGGTCAGGATGCGGCGCAGGTCCGGGTGGCCTTCGAAGATCACTCCGTACAGGTCGAACGCCTCGCGCTCGAACCAGTTCAGGCCCGGCCATACGCTGGTCAGCGACGCGACCACCGGCAGCGCCTCGTCCGGGGCGAAGCAGCGCATGCGCAGCAGCTGGTTGTGCTGGTAGGAACGCAGCTGCACGACCACGGCGAAGCGCTGCTTCGGCAGCGCGTCGGGCTGCGCGCCATTGGCGGTTTCGTGGCTGGGGAACTCACCCCAGGCGAAGCGGCCGGCACCCTTGCCTTCGACGCCACGACTGAAGCCGTGCGAGGAAACGTCGGACGTATCCCACTCGTCGCTGCCGTAGCCGAGATAGTCGACGCCGCACAGGTCGGTGGCGTGCTCGAAGCCGAACTCGTCGCGCAGGGCGACGGCCACGGCATGCCAGTCGGCCGACGGAACCTCCAGCGTCACTTCGCCGCGCGGTTCGACCACGGAGACCTGCGCACCGGCGAAACGCGCGCGAAGTCGGTCGATGAGTGAAGGTGCTTGCTGGGCCATGGGGGCTGGCGTGCTCTTGACTTGAAAGGGAATCAGCGGGCGATGGTCTGGGTGCGCCAGATCTTCTTCTGCAGCTGCAGGATGCCGTACACCAGCGCCTCGGCGGTCGGCGGGCAGCCCGGGACGTACACGTCCACCGGCACCACGCGGTCGCAGCCACGCACCACCGCGTACGAGTAGTGGTAGTAGCCACCGCCGTTGGCGCAGCTGCCCATCGAGATGACCCACTTCGGGTCGGGCATCTGGTCATAGACCTTGCGCAGCGCCGGGGCCATCTTGTTGACCAGGGTGCCGGCGACGATCATCACGTCGGACTGGCGCGGCGACGGGCGGAACACCACGCCATAGCGGTCCAGGTCCAGGCGCGAGGCGCCGGCGTGCATCATCTCGACCGCGCAGCAGGCCAGGCCGAAGGTCATCGGCCACATCGAGCCGGTGCGCGCCCAGTTCAGCAGGGCGTCGACGCTGGTGGTGACGTAACCCTTCTCGAGCAGCGGATTGTCGCCTTCGGGCCGGAGGATGTCGTCAACCCGCCCTTCCGGGATGGGGTTGTTCATCAGGCCATCGAGAGTCTGAATCACTCCCATTCCAGCGCTCCCTTCTTCCACACGTAGATAAAGCCGAGGAACAGCATGCCCACGAACAGGCCCATGGTGACGAGCGAGCGGGCGCCCAGCTCCATGAACACCTGGGTCCAGGGCACGATGAAGATGATTTCCAGGTCAAAGACGATGAACTGGATGGCGATGAGGTAATAGCGCACGTCGAACTTCATGCGCGCGTTCTCGAACGCCTCGAAGCCGCACTCGTACGGCGACAGTTTCTGCTCGTCGGGGCTGCGGGGGCCAAGGAAACGACCGATCAGCATCAGGGCGACGCCGATGCCGGTGGCGACGATCAGAAACAGCAGGGACGGCAAATATTCGGCCAGCACAGCGATTCTCTCTTGCCTCTGCCCGGGCACCTGCAGGCGCCCGCGCATGGGGATTGACGGGACTTGCCTCGGCGGGAGCTGCCGCATCCCGCATACCCGCATAACAAACTCATGGTGCCCAAGAGGGGACTCGAACCCCTACGACTTGCGTCGCTACCACCTCAAGGTAGTGCGTCTACCAATTCCGCCACCTGGGCTTACTTACGTCAGCGCACCGGCTCTGCAGTGCGGCGCGTATTGTAACCGTCTTCAGTCTTTATGCGAGCCCTCGGCGGGCTTTTCTTCGCTCTGCGCCGGATTATTTGCCGCAGGCGCCGCCTGCGGCACTTCGCCCGCGGCCGCGGCCTGCGGAACGGACTGCAGCTCGCCCGCCGGGGCGGCCGGAGCCGGCGCCTGGGCCTGGGACATGACGCCCAGCCCCTGCTCGGCCGGGCGCGCGCCATGGCTGGCGTACCAGGCCATGAACAGGCTGATGCCGAAGAACACCACGGCCAGCCACTTGGTGGACTTGGACAGGAAGTTGGACGCGCCACGGGCGCCGAACACCGTACCCGAAGCACCGGCGCCGAAGCCCGAGCCCGCCGCCGCGCCGGAGCCGCGCTGCATCAGGATCAGCGCGATCATCGCGACCGCCACCAGCACATAGACCACATTGAGGATCAACATCAGCATTTGAAATCCGTCCCGGACAGTTCCACCGTTAGCGACCGGCTGCCGCCCTCGCGATGGCCAGGAAATCTGCCGCCACCAGCGAAGCGCCGCCTACCAGCCCGCCATCGACGTCAGGCTGTGAGAACAGCTCTGCAGCATTGTCGGGCTTCACGCTGCCGCCATACAGGATCGGCAGCGAATCAGCGATTCTAGCATCGCGCCCGGCGACTTCGCCACGGATGAAGGCGTGCACGGCCTGCGCCTGCTCCGGACTGGCGGTACGGCCGGTGCCGATGGCCCAGACCGGCTCATACGCCACCACCGCCCCGGCGAAGGCATCGACCCCGGCCAGCTCCAGCACCGGTGCCAGCTGCGCGGCGATGACCTGCTCGGTCTGCCCGGCCTCGCGCTGCTCCAGCGTCTCACCGACGCACAAGACCGGCACCAGGCCGGCATGCACCGCGGCCACGAACTTGCGCGCGACCAGCTCGCTGCTTTCATGGTGGTACTGGCGACGCTCGGAGTGGCCGACCAGGCCGTACCTGGCCCCCACGTCCACCAGCATCGCGGCCGAGACCTCGCCGGTGTAGGCGCCCTTCTCGTTGCTGCTGACGTCCTGCGAGCCGAAGGCCAGCGCGGTGCCCTCGAAGTCCTCGACCAGATCCCCCAGGTAAGGCAGCGGCGGCAGGATCACCAGCTCGACCCCCTGCAGCGGCAGGCCGGCAGCCACCTGCCCCACCAGCTCGGTGGCAAATTGACGGCTGCCATGCAGCTTCCAGTTACCGGCAACGATGGTGCGGCGCATTCAGGAGCGACTCCAAGGTGAAAAGTGGGCGAAGGATAGCCCACTCCGGACAGCCGCAGGACAACCGGCGGACAACACGAGACACCCGCCGCGGGACCGCACACCGCCCGCCGTGCGCAGGCGGCATGACGGCGAAGGCCGCCTCGCGGCGGCCTTCGTTGCTTACTTCAGCTTGATCTCGCGCAGGCGCTCCTCGAGGAAGCCATGGGCGGTGATCGCCTCCGGGTACCGGCTCGGGTTGTCCGCGGTGATGCACGAGGGCAGCACGTCGATCAGGAAATCCGGGTTCGGGTGCAGGAAGAACGGCACCGAGTAACGCGGCTGGCGGGCCAGCTCGCCCGGGGGGTTGACCACGCGGTGGATGGTCGACGGGTACACATGGTTGGTCAGGCGCTGCAGCATGTCGCCGATGTTGACCACGATGGTGTCCGCATCGGACGTGAACGGCACCCACTCGCCATCGCGCGACTGCACTTCCAGCCCCGCGGCGCTGGCGCCGACCAGCAGGGTGATGAAATTGATGTCGCCGTGGGCGCCGGCACGCACGTTCGGGATGTCATCGGTGGTGATCGGCGGGTAGTGGATCGGACGCAGGATCGAGTTGCCGTTGTTGGTCTTGTCGGCGAAGAAATCCTGCGGCAGCCCGATGTGCAGGGCCAGCGCCGACAGCACGCGCGACCCCAGGTTGTCCAGCGCCTGGTACAGGCCATAGCCGCGCTCGCGGAACCCGGGCACCTCACTGGGCCACAGGTTCGGCGGCATCACCTCGCGGTACGGCGAGTCGTCGGGATTTCCCGGCCGATGTGCCAGAACTCCTTCAGGTCGAAGTGCTTGGAGCCCTTGGCGGTCTCCACGCCGAACGGGGTGTAGCCGCGGGCGCCGCCGCCGCCGGCCACGTGGTACTTGCGCTTGACCTCTTCGGGCAGGGCGAAGAACGCCTTGAAGGCATCGTAGGCCGCGTCGATGTCGGCCTGCGGGATGCCGTGGTTGCGGATGCCCGCGAACCCCCACTGGCGATAGGCCGCGCCCAGCTCGGCCACGAAGGCCTCGCGGTCGCTGTCGAAGCGGGTGATGTCGAGGGTTGGGATCTTGCTCACAGCGGTTCCTGGCTTGTCATGGATAGCCGGGCCGGCAGCACCCTGCCGCCCGTCTGAATATTGTGACAGATCGCCCTTGTGGCCGGTCGCTGACACATTGATACAAAAGGATACAATTCGAGCGCCCGCGGCGGGCGCCGGACCGGCAACCCGCCCCGGTCCCTTCCCCACCCCGTGGCCTGCATGGAACCCGCCCCGCTGACGGACCGCCCGCTGAAGATCCTGCATACCGAGGCCGCGCGCGGCATGGGTGGCCAGGAGATCTACCTGCTGCGCCACCTGCTGGCCATGCGCGCGCGTGGACACGACATGTCCCTGCTGTGCCAGCCCGGCGCGCGCCTGGCCGAGGCCGCGCGCGACCACGGCTTCGTCGTGCACACGCTGGAGATGGGCGGGCTGCCGCGGCTGCTGCGGGGCATCCCCGCGGTACGCCACCTGGTGCGCACGCACCGCTATGACGTGGTCAACGTCACCAGCCGCCGCGATGCGCTGATCGCCGCCGCCGGGGCACGCCTGGCGGGCGCTCCGCTGGTGGTGCGCTCGCGCCACCTGATGAGCCCGGTGCACTCGCTGCTGACCTACACCTGGCTGCCGCAGCGGGTCATCACCGTCAGCCAGTTCGTCAAGCGCCTGCTGCAGGAACGCGGCATCGCCCCGGGGCGGATCGGCGTGGTGCCGCCGATGGCGCAATCGCCGCTGCCCAGCGGCGATGAACCGCCGGCGCGCTCCTGGGCGGAGCTGCGGCAACTGCGCGCCGAGATCCGCGCCGGACTGGGTTTCGGCGAGGACGACGTCGTGGTCGGGTGCGTGGCGGTGCTGCGCGAGCCCAAGGGCCACCTCGACCTGCTCGACGCGATCGCGCCGCTGTGCCGGGCGGACCCGAAACTGCACCTGCTGATCGTCGGCGACGGCGAGCCGGTCATGACGCGACTGAAGGCCATGCGCGCGCAGTACGGCATCGAAAGCCAGGTGCACCTGCCCGGCTACCGCGCCGACGCGGCGCGACTGATGGCCGGCTTCGACGTGTTCGCCCTGCCCAGCCACAAGGAGGCCGCCGGGACCGTGTTCCTGGAGGCCGCCCAGGCCGGCGTGCCGATCGTCGCCACGCGCGTGGGCGGCATTCCGGAAATGGTGGTCGAACAGGCCAATGCTATTCTCGTCGCGCCCGGGGACCCGGCCGCGTTGACCGCCGCGCTGCGCACGCTGGCAGCCTGCGGCGAACTCCGCCAGGCGATGGGCCGCGCCGGCCTGGACTGGATCCGCGGCGAACACCGCTTCACGGCGGCGGGGCATTGCGAAGCCACCGAACACCTTTACCACCAGTGGCTCGAGGAATTGGGACATGGCCCACGCCAAGTCGGTACCGGTGCTGATGCACCACCACGTCAGCCCGTCGCCGGGCATGATCACCGTCTCACCGGAAAACTTTGAAAGCCAGATCGCCTGGCTGGCCGCCGACGGCTGGACCTCGCTGACCATGCAGCAGTACGCCGGCTTCCTGGCCGGCGCGCCGGTGCCGCGCAGATCCATCCTCATCACCTTCGACGACGGCTACCTGGACAACTGGGTCTACGCCCACCCTGTCCTGCAGAAGTACGGCATGCACGCGGTCGTGTTCCTGGTCACCGGCTGGATGGGCCAGGGCGAGGTACGCCCGCACGCCGGCCAAGCCGGCATGGCGCTGCCGCCCACGCCGGACCACCGCGGCTGCGAGGACGCGATCTTCCGCCTGGACCGCCCCGACGAGGTGATGATGCGCTGGAGCGAGGCGCGCGCGGCCATCGCCGCCGGCACCTTCGAGATGCACTGCCATACCCATACCCATACCCGCTGGCTGCGCATGGAAATCAGCCGCGAACAGAAGTGCGCGGGCATCCGCGAGGACCTGGTGCGCGCACGCGATGAACTGCGCACGGAACTGGGCGAGGCCTCCGACACCCTGTGCTGGCCCTATGGCGATTTCGACGAGGACTACGTGCGGATCGCGCGCGAACTCGGCTTCCGCTACCTGCACACCACCCATCCGTTCGGCCGCAACCTGGTGGGCGGGGACCCGGAGCACATCTACCGTTTCGCCATCCGCAACCGGCCGGCGAAGTGGCTGCGCAAGCGCATCGCCAGCAGCTACCACCCGTTGATCGCGCCGCTGTTCAACCGCTTCAAGGCGCAGCGCCGGGGCATGGTCGCCGGGCCGTGACCGGCGCCGGGCGCCCGGCACCGCCGCGGGGCAGCACATGCCGCCGGCACGCCAGGCTGCCTTCAGGGATGGCGGGAAGACAAAGCAAAACGCCCGGGGATCCGGGGCGTTTGGTCATGCTGCGGCGGCCTTGACCGCGTCGGCCAGGCGCTCGAGCGTGGCCTGCATCAACCCGGCGTCGTCGGCCTCCACCGTCACCCGCACCACCGGCTCGGTGCCGGACGGACGCAGAAACGCGCGTCCGCGCCCGACGATCGCGACCTGCGCGCCGGCCAGTGCCGCGGCCACCGCCGGTGAGCGGACGATCTCCTTGGCGGACATGCCCTGCCCGACCCGGACATTGATGGTCTGCTGCGGCACCCGGCTGAGCCCGGCCAGCGCCTGCTGCAGGGTGATGCCGCGGCGCCGGAGCACCTCCAGCACCTGCAGCGCGCTGATGATGCCGTCGCCGGTGGTGGCCCGGTCCAGGCACAGCAGGTGACCCGAGGCTTCGCCGCCGAGCACGCCATGGTGTTCCAGCAGCGCCTTGTGCACGTAGCGGTCGCCGACGTCGGCGCGCAGGAAACCGATGCCGGCCTGCGCCAGCGCCTGCTCGAACCCGTAGTTGGTCATCAGCGTGCCCACCACCGGCCCGTGCAGGCGGCCACTGGCCTTCCAGTCCAGCGCCAGCAGGTACAGCAGGTCGTCGCCATCGTGCACCACGCCATCGCTGTCCACGAACAGCAGGCGGTCGCCGTCGCCGTCGAAGGCGATGCCCAGGTGGGCTCCGCTGGCGCGCACCCGGGCGGCCAGCGCCTGCGGGTACATCGAGCCGACCCCGTCGTTGATGTTCACGCCGTTGGGCTCGACGCCCATCGCCTCGACGCTGGCTCCCAGTTCGCGCAGCACCAGCGGCGCCACCTGGTACGTCGCGCCATTGGCGCAATCGACCACGATGCGCATGCCCTGCAGGTCGAAGTCGCGCGGCACCGAATTCTTGCAGGCCTCGACATAGCGGCCGATCGCATCGCGCGTGCGCACCGCCTTGCCCAGCTGCTCCGAGGCCACGGTCGCGAACGGCTGCTCAAGCGCGGCCTCGATCGACAGCTCGGTGGCGTCGTCGAGCTTCTCGCCCTGCGCGGAGAAGAACTTGATGCCGTTGTCGTGGTGCGGGTTGTGCGAGGCGGAGATGACGATGCCACCGTCGGCGCGCAGCGAGCGGGTCAGGTGCGCCACCGCCGGGTCGGCATCGGCCCCATCAGCTGCACGTGCACCCCGGCCGCCACCAGCCCGGCCTCCAGCGCGGCCTCGAACATGTAGTTGGAGATGCGCGTGTCCTTGCCGATCACCACCAGCGGCTTGCGGCCGGCGACGCGCGCCTGGGTGGCGCGCACCAGCGCCTGGCCGTAGGCATTGCCCAGGCGCAGTACGAAATCGGCGGAAATCGCGCCTTCACCGACCCGGCCGCGGATGCCGTCGGTGCCGAAATACCTGCGCGCCACCATCAGGCGGCGGCCACGTCGTCGGCCGGGCGCTCGCGGCGCATCAGCATCGCCAGCAGGTCGGCCAGGCGCTGCCGCATCTCGCGGCGGTCGCAGATCTGGTCGATGGCACCGTGCTCGAGCAGGAACTCGGCGCGCTGGAAGCCTTCGGGCAGCTTCTCGCGCACGGTCTGCTCGATCACCCGCGGGCCGGCGAAGCCGATCAGCGCCTGCGGCTCGGCGATGTTGATGTCGCCCAGCATCGCGAACGAGGCGGACACGCCACCGGTGGTGGGATGGGTCAGCACCGAGATGTACGGCAGGCCGGCTTCGCGCAGCTTGCCCAGCGCGGCCGAGGTCTTGGCCATCTGCATCAGCGAGAACAGGCCTTCCTGCATGCGCGCGCCGCCGCTGGCGGAGAAGCACACGAACGGCGCGCCGATTTCCAGCGCGGTCTCGGCCGCCAGTGCGAAGCGCTCGCCGACCACCGAGCCCATCGAGCCGCCCATGAAGGCGAAATCGAACGAGGCCGCGACCAGCGGGCGTCCCTTCACGGTACCGCGCATTGCCACCAGCGCGTCGTACTCGCCGGTGTTCTTCTGCGAGGCCTTGATGCGTTCGGCGTACTTCTTCTGGTCCTTGAACTTGAGCAGGTCGGTCGGCCCGAGGCGCGCGGCGATCTCGGTGGTGCTGTCGGCATCGAACAGCGACGCCAGGCGGGCCCGGGCGCGGATCGCCATGTGGTGGCCGCACTTGGGGCAGACCTCCAGGTTCTCCTCCAGCTCCGGCCGGTACAGGGCGGCACCGCAACTGCTGCACTTTTCCCAAAGCCCCTCAGGGACGCTGCGTTTCCGGTTGGGCGTGTTGTCGGTGCGGATGCCCGAAGGCATCAATTTGCTGAGCCAGCTCATGCGGGATGACGGTTCCGTTCTAGGCGGCCCGGGGGCCGCGACAGGGCCGACAGTCTAGCGCGCGGCGGCAAACCGACGGTAGCGTACAGAGCCCGGGCCGGCAGCATCGCCCGGAAACGCGATGGCACCCCGCCCTGCCCGATCGGCCTCCCCCACGGGTCGTCCCGCGGGCCAGCCGCGGGACCCGCCGGCGTCCGCCGCGGACAGGTCCGCGCGGTCTTAGGGGCGGGCGCCGCCCTAGGGCGCTGGCACCGCGCCCGGCAGGCCGCTGCCCGGTGCGTCGTGCGCCCCCAGCCAGCGCCGCCGCACGGCGCGATCGCAAGGGTCCGAATAGAACCGCGCCAGCAGCGCCCCGAGCGCCCAGCACAGGCCCAGCAACGGCAGGTACCACCAGAACCCGGAACGGATATCGCTGCCACCGTGGCGGTACAGCGCCACCAGACCGAACA